>CAZYXT010000016.1:0-28253 GCA_964651505.1 uncultured Enterobacterales bacterium | reverse complement strand
TTTTAAGCCTCATTGCAATCAATAGCAAAAACAGCACTGCCTGATTTTGTGATCTCTAATCTCTTTAAGATCGTAAGCCGTAGAATCTGATATATTGTAAAAATTTAAGTGAAACCAATTGTAGCACCGCACTACGATGCGTGCCAACTCATAAGCCCGTTTATGTTTAGTATAGTCTTGTGCAACTTCACGCATGAAATAAGAAGAGCATGAAAAACCACGGCGCATGATCCGGCGGTTGGGTGGCGAACAAAAGAAAACATAAAGGACCTAAGTGTCGGAAGATTTGTTATATAACTCGACTTTCGGGATTTAAATTCCCGATCAAATCACCTTCCGGCAAGGGGGTGAACGAATTTTCTTAATCCGAAAGCCGAGTTAACTTATTGTTATTCAGGGAAATTTTAAAGATCTAAGATAACTTTTAAACTTTCGACTATCGCCTCGCACTTGGGGGCAATCAGATTGAAGATCATCTTGGTCTGTTCGATTTGCGCCTGCGTGCCTTGGGCCTGGCAGGTGAAGCGGTACGAAGATCCGTCCTTTAGGAGCGAGCGCTGGTACAAAAGGTTGTGCTGATCGGGCAGATATTGATCGGCCTGCTTCTTCAAAAAGCCCTTTAACGTGTAATCAAGATCATCTTGGGCAATTATCTCGTATTTGCCGTAGAGCATTGTCTCCCGGTCATGAAAGGCCGAGTCGACGGCTTTAAGAAAGTTATCGCCCTGCATGAGCTCTTGGAAGCGCTCCTTGTCGATGGCGGTCTTGCTGAGGCTTATCAAAATGAGCCCAAGCTCGTCCGAGTAGCTCACCGTCAGCACGTCATGCCCCAAGATCAGGCTTTCGTGAAGATCGGCAGGTCTCAAATAGCTGATCCTAACCTTGCTGTCGGGGACGGCAAAAGAAGTCTCTTCTAGTGCAAGATTGGACAGGGTCTCAAGCACCGCTTTTGTTCCTGCACAGCTGTGCGCCTCGGTTTGGGCAGCATTTGGATCTTGCAGCTGTGCGGCAAGACAGACTGATGATAAAGACAATGCCAATAAGGCTGATGAGATGGAGTTTAAAGTTTTCAAAGATTTCATAGGGCAAGACAGGGCAGCCCCTCAGGGGCTGCCAACAAGAGATTAATAGGCGTCGCGCAAGACTTCAAAGTGGGCTTGAGGGTGATTGCAGGCAGGGCAGGCCTTGGGAGCCTCGGTGCCTTCACAAATGAAGCCGCAGTTGCGGCAGCGCCAGATCACGACCTCGCCGCGCTTGAACATGGTGCCGTCGGTCAAGTGCTGCCATAAGCTGCGATATTGCTTCTCGTGCTGCTTTTCGGCAACTGCGATATTCTCCATGACCGCTGCGATCTGAGGGAAGCCCTCTTCGCGGGCAATGGCGGCAAACTTGGGATACATATCGGTCCACTCTTCGTTCTCGCCTGCTGCGGAAGCCTCCAAATTGGCGGCTGTGTCGCCGATGATGCCTGCAGGGAAGGCAGCAGTGATTTCGGCGCTGCCGCCTTCGAGGAATTTGAAGAGGCGCTTGGCGTGCTCTTTTTCCTGATTGGCAGTTTCCAAGAACATGGCGCTGATGAGCTCATAGCCTTCTTTCTTGGCGACCGATGCAAAATAAGTGTAGCGATTGCGAGCCTGCGACTCGCCTGCAAAGGCGGTCAACAGGTTCTTCTCGGTTTGGGTACCTTTAATGCTGGGCATTTTTCTTGCTCCTAATTTTTATTTGCAATGCATGTGTAATTGTCGTTATCGGTCTATCATGCATCTGAAAGAGGTCAATGTCAAAAAGAAAACCTTTGAAGGGCAGGTTTTTTTGCAGGTTTTTATCAACAATGAGGGCTTATTGGCAAAACAAGTTTCATGTCCGATTCATGGCCCTTAAACTTTCTTTAAAGATAAAGCCCTGAGGGCAAATACCGCAGCAAAGCACAATCGACGGCCTGCATTGCCTGCGCAGAGCCTTGGGCGGTCAAAGCATATGCTTTAAGACAAAAAAGACGCCTTAAGGCGTCTTTTCACACAAAGGTTTTTTACAGTAAAGCCGTACTGAACCAAGGCACCAGCACAATGAGCAGGAATACCATGCAGTAACCGATAAAGAACGGGATCTCGCCCCAGGCTATCTGCCCCATCTTCAGGTGAGTGACCGATGATGCGGCAAAGAGGTTGACTGCAACAGGGGGAGTCATGGTGCCGATTACATTGGAGATCGAAACGATCAGACCAAAGTGAATGACGTTGATGTCCAAGGCTTGAGCCACCGGCCACAACAGCGGAACGAGCAGCACGCAGGTTGCGATGCCCTCCAAGAAGGTGCCGAAGATGAGCAGCACCACCGCGACAATCATGCAGTAGGACATGGCCGAAAGCTCCATCGAGGTGATGAGCTCGATCAAAGAGGTGCTGATGCCTGCGTAGGTGAACAGCCACGAGAAGGCAGTGGAGGTGGCGATGATGAACATAACCATGGCCGAGCCTTTGCCCGAATCTACGATGACCTGATACAAAAGCTGAGGGGTCAGCTCGCGGTAGATGAAGAAGCCCACCACAAAGGAGTACATTACGGCCGCGGCCGCCGACTCGGTGGGAGTCATGAGGCCCGAGTAAATGCCGCCCAGCACAACGACCGGCAGGAATACGGCCAACAGAGCCTTGCGCAGACCTTTGATGATGCCCGACAAGGTGACCTTTTCATCAGACTTGGGCCAGTTTTCTTTCCTTGAGAGGAAGAAGCAGACAACGGCCAAGACCACGGCAATCATCAGGCCTGCCACCAAGCCGCCCTTGAACAGATCGCCGATGGAGCTTGCGGTAATGGTGCCGTAAACGACCATGATGATCGAAGGAGGGATGATGGGGCCCATGCCGCCGGCCACGGCGAGCAAACCTGCCGCGCGCTCCTTGGGGTAGCCGCGCTTGATCATATCAGGATACAGCATGGCACCGATGGCGATGACGGTGGCAGGAGCCGAGCCTGACAAAGCGGCAAAGAAGGCGCAGGCTATGATCATCACGTAAAAGAGGCCGCCCTTGACGCCGCCGACCAAGGATTGGGCAAAGTCCACGATCCTGCGGGAGATGCCGCCTTGCGTCATCAGATTGCCGGCCAAGACGAAGAAGGGGATGGCCATGATGGAAGATGAGTCCAAGGCCGTGAAAATGCGCTGACCGACCACCGTGATGGGCATGTCGATGTACAGCAGGGTGATCATGGTGGAGGCTCCCAGAGCCAGGGCAATGGGCACGCCGATGATCAGCATTAAGATAAAAACGCCGAAAAGCAAAATACCTGTCATGTCAGTGTCTCCTATTCTTCGGCCTTAGGCGGCTGAGGCTGATTCAAAGGCGAGCGGATCAGCACGATCAAAGCGAGTATTTGCACGATGGAAATGATGCCAAAGGTAATGGGGAGGCTTGCGTAGGGAACCCACATGGGCAGACTCATGGCTGCGGAGACCTGACCTGATCTAATTTGCATCTGCACCAAGTCCAGGGCAGTGCTGAAGATGGCGATGGAGAAGCAGATGATCACAAGCTTGACGATGACCTGCAAAAGTCTGCGCACCCCGGGAGGGCAGCGGTCGATCACGGCGGTGATGGAGATCTGAGAGCCGTCGCGCAAACCTGCTTCGGTGGCCAGCAAGGTCAAATAAACCATGCAGTAGCGGGCCAGCTCATCAAACCAGGAAATGCTTGCTCCCACAAGATTGCGGTTGACTACTTGGGCAAAGGCAGCCAGAGTCATCACCACAAAGCAGATTGCTATGAGTGCATTCTCAAAGCGCTGCAAATTTTGACTAAGTCTTTGCATAGTAAAATCCAAACAAAAAGCCCGACGAACCCCTCGGACCTCAGGTCTGAGGGGGTCTGAACGGTACCCCGCTTAAAGATGCGGGGCAGACTTAAGCACTAAAGATGATTATTGGGCCGAAACCGAAGCTTTTGCCTCATTGACCGCGTCAACCCACTCTTGAGGGACGTTGGAGCGCATGCCCTCCATGACAGGCACAACCTTGGCCTTCAAAGCCTCGCGGTCGATGTCATAAAAGTTGACGTTTTCGGTCTTGAGCTGCTCAACTGCCTTGGCATTGATCTCTTGGAGGTTTTGGCGCTGCCAGTCGACGGCGATCTTCATGGCCTCGTAGAGCTTGGGCTTGAGCTCATCGGGGATCTTCTTCCAGGTGCGATCGGATACGCCTACCAGGATATAGGTGAACTGATGGTGGGTGTTGGTGACGTTCTTGATGACCTCATAGTAGCGGTTGATCTGCATGTTGCCCACGGCATTCTCGCAGCCGTCGATGGTGCCTTGCTGCAAGGCTGTGTACTGCTCGGTGGCAGGCATGGGAGTGGCGATGGCGCCCAAGGCATTGAAAGCTGCGATCTGCATCTTGTTTTCCATGGTGCGCAGCTTCACGCCGCTGAAGTCCTCAGGTTTTTGAATGGGATCCTTGGAGAAGGTATCGCGGAAGCCCGACTCAAGCCAGCCGATAATATGCACGCCCTGAGCGGCGGCCTTTTGGGCAACCAGGTCGGCGAACTTGCCGTCTGCTACGGCATGGGCCTGCTCGAGATTGTCAAACAAAAACAGCTCGTCGAGGATGCTCAGCTCAGGGATGAATTGGGACAATACGGTATTGACCACGGTGATGATGTCCATGGTGCCCATTTGAGCGCCTTCGTACATCTCACGCTCGCCGCCGAGGGTGCCGCCTGCGAGGACCTGAACTTCGATTTGGCCGTCGGTTAAGCGCTTGACCTCATCGGCAAACTTCTGGCCGCCCATGGCATAGCTTGAGGTGGCAGGATCAACAAAGCCCATTCTCAGCTTAAGGGTATCGGCAGAAGCAGAAGCGGCACCGATGGCAACGGCAACGGCAGCGGCTAAAGCGCACTTGGTAATTTTAGCAAATTTCATAATCACACCTAACATGTCAACAAATTAAAATGAATAATCCATAGCGATGGATGGTTTAAGAAATGATATATGTATATCAGTGTTTAATCAAACGTGTGCGTAATAATTGTGAGTTACGTCAAATAGCTAAACACGTTTTGACAAAAAAATAACGGAAAATCCGCCTCAACCCCTCGTCCGCATGCTGCTCCCCTCGCACCGAAAAATTCCTTGTAACTTACAATGCACGCAGAACAGGGCAGGGGCTTTAGCAATTTTTCACCTGTCTTTGAGGACAAATGCTGTTATTGCCTTGATCTGAGGCTCAACTTGTCCGACAAGCGGCATCATAACCGAGGCATTTTACAAAAAAATTGATCGCGATCAATTTATGATGTTTCACCCGCCGGTTCTTTTAAAAGGCATGTGCAGGCCCTTTGATTTTGAGGCACAGCTTTTGATGGCAAAGCCCGGTTTCATCTAAAGAGGGGCTGCAGGCTGTAACAGCTTCTTAAAGCATATGCTGCAAATGTTCTAACAAACGTTTGCGCAGTTTGCGCAGGGATCTCTCTTGCCAATATGAGATAGGCAGGGGGTATTTGGCAGAAAGCCCGGGATTGCAGGGAGGTTTGAGGCAGCAGTCATCAAGCCTTTTGTTTGCGGCTTGACAAGCACAGATAAGATTTTGCTTTTAAGATGGTTTTGGTTAAGACATTGCAGTTTCAAGCCCGCTTTGCATCATGAGGCAGGAGCTTATTTGACAAGGCAGGGATGCGGTCTATATAATGACGCCGTTTTGCGTCGGTGATTAGCGCAGTCCGGTAGCGCATCTGCTTTGGGAGCAGAGGGTCGCAGGTTCGAATCCTGCATCACCGACCACCGATTTATCCTTACTCCCGTTTTTTCCCCCTTTCAATATTTTTGACCATTCTGCAATTGCAAAGGCTTTGCGCTCAATTTGCTTTTCCCCCTTTGTCAAAACAAAGATCTGCTCTTGCATCTGAGGTGCTTTACATCAAACGGTTGCGAACACAGCCAGAGCACAAGAGCAAGCTAAACGGACCCTGCATAGGGTTCAGGCTTGGTTTTAAGCGCCTCGCCGCAGGAGACGCGCGCCTCAAGGTGCGGCACCAGGGTCACTATTTGATGGGGCTCGTCCGGGCTTTCAATCTCTTGGAGCAAAAGCTTGGCCGCGGCGCGCCCGAGGGTCACCTTAAGCTGATGCACCGTGGTCAAAGGCACGTGGATCAATGAGGCTATGTCTATGTCATCGTAGCCTGCCAGCCTGATGTCCTCGGGGATCTTGATGTTGTGTTCCATGCAATACCTGAGCACCCCCATCGCGACCATGTCGTTGATGGCAAAGATGGAGTCGGGGTGATTCTCAAGCAGTTTGGGCACCTGCGCGTAGGCCTCCTCAGGGGTCGAGTCGATGTAGAGGATCAGATCTTCATCGATGGGGATATGGTATTTGTTCATCACATCTTTAAAGCCGCGCTCGCGATCGATGGTGGTTTGGTTGCTCTTGCGCCCAAGCAGGCAGGCTATGCGGCGGCAGCCTTGGGCCACCATGTGCTCAAAGAGCATGACGGCCCCGCGGTAATTGTCATTGACCACGGCCGACAAATTGGGGGTGGCCGCATTGTCTATCTGCACAATCGGCATGCCCGAGGCTGCGATGGACTCAAGATACAGAGGATCGGCCGTCAGGGTGATGATTAAGATGCCGTCCACGCGCTTTGATTGCAGCAATTCAAGGTAATTCTTTTCGGTTTGAGCCGAGCGGTTGGCCAGGCACAGCATGACGCTGTAGCCTTGCTCTTCAAGATAGGCATTGACCCCTTTGATCACAAACGAATAGTAGCGCGAGGTGATGTCGGGGATCACGACCCCTATGGTATTGGTGCGCCTGGTGATCAGGCTTTGGGCCACGGCATTTTTGCGGTAACCAAGCTCCTGACACTTCTTTAAGATGGTGTCGGCCATTTTCTTGGATACGCCTTTTTTGCCGTTGAGGGCACGCGAGACGGTCGAAGGCGTGACGTCTAGTTCTTTGGCTATGTCTTTGATGCTGATCATGATATTTGATGACACCATGCAGTTGAACGGGCATGCAAGAGGGCACTTGCAGGCGCAACCCTATGCGCAAAGGAAACAAAATACAATATAAATTTATGTGATATCCGGGGCATTTTTCAAGAAAAACCGCTCAAACGTTTGTTTTAAGTTCTTTTTGTGCTACCATGGTCACGTTTTAGATACACATCATCAGAGGTTCTGTGACTATGAAAATTGCATTGATTTTGGAGAACTCTCAGGCTCCCAAGAATGCTATCGTTTACCAGGAATTAAAGGCCGTCGCCGACAAGTACGGTCATGAAGTTTTCAACTACGGCATGTATTCTGCCGAGGACAAGCGCAGCCTGACCTATGTCATGAACGGTCTGCTGGCCTCCATCTTGCTGTGCACCAAGGCTGTCGATTTTGTAGTCACCGGCTGCGGCACCGGCGAGGGCGCCTGCCTGGCCTGCAATGCATTCCCGGGCGTAGAGTGCGGCCACATCGCCACCCCTGTGGATGCCTACTTGTTCACCCAGGTCAATGCCGGCAATGCCGTCTCCCTGCCTTATGCCCAAAACTACGGCTGGGGCGGCGAGATCAATTTGCGCTACATCTTTGAGAAGCTGTTTGTAGCTCCCTTCGGCGGCGGCTATCCTCCCGAAAGACGCGAGCCCGAGCAGGCCAACAAGAAGATCTTGGACCAGGTTAAGCTCGTCACCCACCGTCCGCTCATCGAGGTCTTAAAGGGTCTGGATCAGCAGTTTGTCAAGACCACCATTGACGATCCCAAGTTTGCCGAGCTGTTCTATCCCAACTGCCAAGACGACGAGATTGCAAATTACTTGAAGTCCCTTTAATTTGTAGCAGGGCACCAAAAAAAAGACGACAGAGCGATCTGTCGTCTTCTCTTGTCAAATCATCTGTCCGCCTCATCCTTTCTTTTTAAAACCTGCACCGAAAAACGCTGAATGCGCAAAATTCAGGCCGTCAAAGCCGTATCCTTGGCACGGGCGTCATTGAGGAGTGATATATTGGGCCTTGCCTTTTTGAAAGCGGTGCGGCACAAAGCGGTGGTTGCATCAAGAATTTGAATAGAGCTTCTTTACAAGCTTTTAGCATGGGTTTTGATTGAGGATCTTAGATTGGATTTGCGCTATCTTTTAAGGCTTCAGCAGTGGCGCAATGCCACAGACGACCTCCTGACTCCTTTTATGGAGTAGGTTTCGGATTTTGCCATCGGTTTTTGGCCCGTGGCGCTCATGTGCTATGTATATTGGGCGATCTGTCATCGGGCAGGATCGTTTTTGCTCTTCACTTTTGCAGGCGCCACTCTGCTCAACGGCGTGTTAAAACTGACCGCCTGCGTCTATCGTCCTTGGATCCGCGATGCGGCCATCATTCCTGCAGGCGATGCCATCAGAACTGCCACAGGCTGCTCCTTTCCAAGCGGCCACTCCACCATTGCTGCCGCCATCTACGGGGGCAGTGCCGTGTGCGTGCATCGGGCTTTCAAATGGCGCCTGATCCCTTTGGTGCTGTTTGGCGCTATTTTGCTGACCATGTTCTCGCGCAATTATTTGGGCGTGCACACCCCGCAGGAGGTGCCGGTCGGCTTTGCTGTCACTTTGCTTTTGGTGTTCCTCAACTTTAAGATCTTGTCGTGGGCTGATGCCGATGTCAAAAACCGCGATATCAAGTTTGTTCTGATTGGTCTTGTCATCCTCTTGGCAATTGTCGTTTACATCAACCTAAAACCCTATCCTTTGGATTATAAAGACGGCAAATTGCCGGCTGACCCTGTGAAGATGATGCCCGACACCTATCAGTCCATAGGCTCGATGCTTGGATTTTTGCCGGGGTTTTTGGCCAATAAGCGTTTTATCGGCCATGAGGTGCAAAGAAACGGCAAAGAGTGCGTCATCGCCGCCTTTGCCTTGGTGCCTCTTTATTTTTGGTTCACGGACTTTGCCCCTGAGGTGCAAGATGTCATCGGCAGATCATGGGCCTTATTTATCTGCAACCTTGCAATGTACCTCTACGTACTCGTTATCGTGCCGCTTGCAATCAAGGGTTTGCGCCAAAAGCGCAGTTGAGTGCGCGTTTCTGCGATAAACTGCGCCCCTCGCAAGTAGTTTTAAAGCATCAAGAGGGGTGCATCAAAATCGCAATCTCAATCTCAAATGCCTGATGCACAAGGGGTGAAGAGGGGCAGCAAGAGTGCCCGCAACGATCCGCAAAATTGCGGCCTGCGTCGCAAAATGCTAGAATGGCAAGGCTTATGAGTAACTATGCAGGCCTTCGCGGCCTTAATTTTTGTCTAAGGTGAAGAATGGTTGACAAGACCGACGACGTATTGAATCAAGCGGCAGTTTCCGAGGATGGCTTTGACGGCACCAGCGCCCCGAGCGCCGATGTGAGCAATGTGGCAGTGGTTAAGCTTGAAGACGAGCTTAAAAAGTCCTTTATCGACTATGCCATGAGCGTGCTCGTTGACCGGGCCCTGCCCGATGTGCGCGACGGCCTGAAGCCTGTGCACCGCCGCGTGCTGTATGACATGTATGATCTTAAGATCTGGCACAGCGGTCAGACCAAGAAATCGGCCCGCGTGGTGGGCGATGTCATCGGTCGCTTCCATCCGCATGGCGATGCGGCTGTCTATGAGACTATCGTGCGCATGACCCAATGGTTTTCCATGCGCGCCCCCCTGATCTTCGGGCAGGGCAACTTCGGCAATATCGACGGCGACGGCGCTGCGGCCATGCGTTACACCGAAGTCAAGATGACCAAGATCGCCGAAAGAATGCTTGAGGATATCGACAAAGAAACCGTCGATACCTACCCCAACTATGACGGCAACGAGCAGATCCCCGAAGTTTTGCCGACGCGTTTTCCCAATTTGCTGGTCAACGGCTCCTCGGGCATTGCCGTGGGCATGGCCACCAACATTCCCACCCATAATTTGGGCGAGGTCATTGACGGCACTTTGGCGATGCTCGAGAACCCTGAGATCGATCTTGAAGAGCTGATGCGCCATATCCCGGGGCCTGATTTCCCCACCGGAGGCTATATCGTGGGCAGGGCAGGCATCGTCGATGCTTACCGCACGGGCAAGGGCCGTTGCATCATCCGCGCCCGCACCCACGTGGAGACGGATAAAGCCGGGCGCAAGACCATCATCGTCGACGAAATCCCCTATGTGGAAAACAAGTCCGTGATCGTAAAACAGATTGCCGAGCTTGTGCGCGACAAGAAGATCGAGGGCATATCCGAGGTCAATGATCTGTCCGATAAGGACAATCTGGTGCGCATCGCCATCGATCTTAAGCGCGATGCTTACGAAGAGGCCGTGCTCAACAACCTCTTTGAGAAGACCAATCTGCAAAGCTCCTTTGCCATCAACATGATTGCCTTGGTGCACAACAAGCCCATGCTGTTGAGCCTCAAGGACATCTTGCGCGAGTTCATCGATTTTAGGCGCGAGGTGGTCACCCGCCGCACCGTCTATTTGTTAAGACAAGACAGACGCAAGGCCTTCTTGAACGAAGGCTTGGTGATTGCCAAGCAAAACATCCGGCGCATCGTTGAGATCATCACCAATTCTGAAAATGCCGAAGAGGCCAAGGACAGGCTGCTTGCCGAGCCCTGGGACGGGGCCATGGCCGTGTCCATCATGCATTTGGACGAGAACGGGGTGAATGTGTGCCTGCCCCAGGGCATCAATCCCAAGGCAGGACTGCATGATGGCAAGTACTACCTTGATGAAATGCAGGTCAAATACATCCTGCAAATGCAGTTGAGCAGACTGACACATATTGCCTCAGAGCAGATCTTGGATGAGTACAAGAAACTCATCGAGAATATCCTGGGCTACCTTGAGATCCTCAATAATCCGCAAAGATTAAAAGAGGTCATCCGCGACGAGCTTTTGGCGGTTAAAGAGGAGTACAACGACAAGCGGCGCACCGACTTTTTGGTCGACTACGGCAAACTGTCCAAGGCCGACTTCATCACTCCGCGCGATGTCATTATCACCCTCTCGGACCAGGGCTACATCAAGTATCAGGACATCAGCGCCTTTGAGAGCCAAAAGCGCGGCGGCAAGGGCAAGAGCGCAGCGAAGGTCAAGGATGACGACTACTTAAAGAAGATAGTGCTCTCCAACACCCACCACACTCTCTTGTGCTTTACTTCCGAGGGGCGCGTGTTCTCAAGCGTGGTCTACAATCTGCCCACCTCCGACAACCGCACCTGGAGGGGGAGGCCTATTCAAAACTACTTTGAGATAGAGCAGAACGAGAAGATCACCTCCTTGCTCTCCATTGCCGAGTTTGACGAAAACCACTTCCTCCTGATGGCCACCGCAGGCGGCTTTATCAAGAAGATCCGCCTCTCATCGCTCAAAAAGTTCATCGAGCGCAGCAACTCCAGGCCTTTGTCCTGCCTGGCCCTGCGCGAAGGCGACAGCCTCGTCAGCGCAGCCGTGGGCAGCGGCGATGATGACGTCTATCTGTTCACCGAAGGCTTTAAGGCTTTGCGTTTTTGCGATTACTACTCAGGCTCGGCCTCAGAGGATGACAACTCTCAAGACGATGTTCTTGAGGATAATGCCGCAGCGCAGGTTGAGATTGCAAGCGACAATGAGAGCGAGGACATCAAGGCTGCCGAGGTTAAGGATCGCCACTTCGGCTCAGGCGTGCGTCCTTCAGGGCGCGGCTCCGGCACCATTCGCGGCATGAAGCTTTTGGGCGATGACAAATTGTGTGCCATGATCGTGGTAACGCCTGATGACAAGGCCGAGCACCACGCCATGATCCTGGGGCAAAACGGCCGCGGCAAGCGCTTCATGTTAGAAGAGCTCACCTTGCGCAATCGAGGCCGACAGGGCATGACCGTGATGAGAAGCGATGCGGCCGAAAAGGTCGGCTCCCTGGTAGGCGCCATCGAGGTGGCCGACGGGGATGAATACATCATCATCACCGATCAGGGCACTTTGATTAGATCTCCTGTGGATGAAAACTTCCGCCTGATGTCGCGCGTGGCCATGGGCGTCATCGTCATGCGCACCTATGAGGGGGAGAACATCATTGCTTTGGAGAAGATCCCAAAGAGCGTGGCCGAGGCTTCCAGGCAGACCCAGGAGGGCCGCAAGGAAGACAAAAAGGCGCGCGAGGAAATGTTAAAGAAGCTGCAGGGACAAAGCGGCGATGAAGAGGCCTCAGGCCAAGAAGAGGCACAAGAGGATTTGCAGGAGATAAAGCCCTCTGAGAGCATGCCTGAGCCTGATGAGAACAACAGCGAGGAGTAGCGATGTTTAGAGCTTTAAATTACGGAGCAGGCCCCAGCGCCATGCCCCTTGAGGTGTTGGAAGAGGCCCGACAGGAATTTTTAAGCTACCGAGGGCTCGGCCTGAGCATCATCGAGATGTCTCATCGCAGCCCCGAGTTTGACGCGGCGGCCAAGGAGGCCGAGGCTTTGCTGCGCAAGCTCATGAATATCCCCGGCAATTACAAGGTGCTCTTTGAGCAAGGCGGCGGGCGCGGGCAGTTTGCCGCTGTTGCGCTCAACCTTTTGCCTGAGGATGGGTGCGCCGATTACTTTGTGACAGGCCATTGGTCGCGTTGTGCCTACAAGGAGTGCTCCGAGCGTTACGGCAAGGCCGTGCTTCACGAGTGCGTCACTCAAAACGACGAGGGCATTTACGAGATTGATTACTCCAAGATGCAGGCAACAAAGGGAGCAGCTTACGCCTATGTGTGCCTTAACGAGACGGTTAACGGCATCGAGATGTTCAAGCTGCCCGATACCGGGAATGTGCCTTTGATTGCGGATATGTCCTCAAATATCCTGACCCGCCCCGTGGATGTGAGCAAGTTTGGCGCCATCTTCTTTGGTGCCCAAAAGAACGTGTCGGCCTCAGGCCTCACCGTCACCATCGTGCGCGAAGATCTGATCGGACGTGCGCGCAAGTGCTGTCCTTCCATCTTGGATTGGAGCGTGCTTGCCTCTTATGAGAGCATGTACAACACCCCCAATACCTTCTCGTGGTATCTTGCAGGATTGGTCTTCAAATGGCTGTTAAAGCAGGGCGGCACTGCCGGCATGGAAGAGCAAAACATCAAAAAATCGGGGCTTTTGTACGACTATTTGGACAGCACCGATTTTTATCGTTGCCCCATCAGGCGCGAGGACAGATCGCGCGTCAACTGCGTCTTTACCTTAAAAGACGAAAGCCTCAATGCCAAGTTTTTGGCCAAGGCCAAGGAAGAGCACATGATAGGCCTCAAAGGCCATAAGGTCCTAGGCGGCATGAGGGCAAGCCTCTATAACGCCATGCCTTATGAGGGCGCCGCAGCCTTGGTGGACTTTTTAAAGCGCTTTGAAAAAGAGCACAGCTGACTTTTGCAAGTCAGGACAGGCCCTTGGCTTTTGCCCGGGCTGTCGTGTTGCCCGTCAAAGGATCTTCTTGCATCAATCTTTTCTTTCATGCCTTAACTTGGGCAAAGCATGATCTTCTCTGTGATATAGAGCAGAAATTATTAATTTTTCTTAGCTTGTCAGATTCGTAGTGTGATTTGAGCGCGTTTTTGCTCAAATGACGGTGATCTATAATTTCAAGGTTGAAAATATTAAACTTGAGGTACCGCATGCACGACCCTAGGCGCCCCTGGCTTGATAGTTATCCTGATATAGTCCCCGATCAAATCGATGCGCATTGTTTTGAAAACTTAAACGATCTGTTTGATTATGCGGTCTTCGCCTTCCGTGACCGTACGGCCTACATCAACATGAAAAGCACGATGACCTATCGGGAGCTGGAGCGCGATGTGCGCAACTTTGCAGCCTTTTTGCAAAACCACTGGCAGTTAAAGCCGGGGGACAAATTGGCCATCATGATGCCCAATCTGATGCAGTATCCCATCGCCTTGTTCGGAGCCTGGAAAGCCGGGCTGACGGTGGTCAACGTCAATCCCCTCTATACCCCGCGCGAGCTTGCGGGACAATTGGCAGACAGCGGGGCCACCGCCATCGTGGTGATTGCCAATTATGCCTTTAATCTGCAAAAGATCCTGCCCAAAACCAAGATCAAACACGTGGTGGTCACGGGAGTGGGGGATGCTTTCGGGTTTTTCAAAGGCACGGTGGTCAACTTTGCGGTGCGCTTTTTGCGCAAGATGGTGCCATCTTTTTTGATGGAAGGATCGGTAACCTTCGTTAAGGCCTTGAAGATAGGGGAAAGCTTTCCTTTTACCGAAGTTAAGGCAGGGTACGACGACATTGCCCTGTTGCAATATACGGGCGGCACCACGGGGGAGCCTAAGGGCGCCATGCTCTCTCACGGCAACATCGTCTCCAACATCGCGCAGGCCTTGGCCATGTACTCAAGCAAGATAGAGTACGGGGCCGAATTCATGATGACGGCCATTCCTCTGTACCACATCTTTGCCCTGACCGTAAATTGCGTGCTGTTTTTGGCCGTGGGCGGGACCAATCTGCTCATCACAGATCCGCGGCACATGACGCAGATGATCCGCGACATGGCCCGCTATCCGCAGCTGTCCATCTTCACGGGCGTCAACACTTTATTTAATGCCATGCTCAACAATCCCGAGTTTGACAAGCTTGAGCTTAAAAACATCAAACTGGTGGTAGGGGGCGGGGCGGCCGTGCAGTCGGGCGTGGCCAAAAGGTTTTATGCCAAAACCGGCATTCAGATCTTGGAAGGTTACGGCCTTACCGAGTGCTCGCCTTTGTGTTGCGTCAATCCCATCAACATCACCCGCTACACGGGCAGCATCGGCGTGCCGGTGCCTTCGACCCTTGCGCGCATCATCGATGAAAAAGGGCAGGAGATTTGGGATCTCAACCGCCCGGGTGAGCTTGAGTTCAAGGGGCCTCAGGTCATGAAAGGCTACTACAACCGCCCCGAGGCCACCGCGGCCATCATGCATGACGGGTATGTGCGCACGGGCGACATCGCCGTGTGGCAGGAGGGAGGCTACATCAAGATCATCGACAGGTTAAAGGACATGATCCTGGTGTCAGGCTTCAACGTCTTTCCCTCCGAGATTGAAGATGTCATCAGCCGCTTTGACAAGATCATCGAGTGCGCCGTGATCGGCGTGCCCTCGGAGACGACGGGCGAGGCCATCAAGGTCTATGCGGTCAGGCGCGATCCCGGTCTTACCGAAAAAGAGCTCAAAGACTACTGCCGCAAGTATCTGACCGCCTACAAGGTCCCCAAGATCATCGAATTTATCGAAGATCTGCCCAAGTCGGCCATCGGCAAGGTGTTGCGCCGCAATTTAAGAGACATGACGCCTCTGCCCATCGAAGGGTCGACGGAGCTTGTGGCCCGCCACAAGGAGGCCATGCTCAAAGTCGATCCTGACGAGAAAAAAGAACCGCAAGAATCAAACAAAGCACAACAGGATAAGTCCGCATAGCCTTATCAGGCTTTGGCAGATCTTGCTTGCCAAATCGAGCAGAACCCATGATTAAAGATGACATCATTATTGCTGACACCGATCTTAAAGTTGCCAATCTTGCCAAGCTGATTGCATCTTTGGGTCAAAGAGAATGCATCAGCCTTGATACCGAGTTTTGGCGTCAGGTGACCTATTACCCCAGAATCTGCCTGATGCAGCTTAAAGTGCGCGATTTTATCTACATCGTCGACCCTTTTGCAGCCGACATTGTGCCTGTTGTCAAAGCCCTGTTTGATACCAAGGCCTCCATCCTCGCCTTTTGCGGCTATGAAGATTACGAGTGCCTGTTGTACGAGGCGCAAAAAGCAGGACTGAAGATTTCTCAACCTGTGATCTTGGATATGCAGCTTTTGTGCTCTTTTTGCGGACTCTTTCACGGGCGCAGTTTGCAGCATTGCTTAAAAGAGGTGTTAAACCTTGAGATCAGCAAGGAGCAGACTTTGTCTAACTGGCAGCAGCGGCCGCTTGCCGACGAGCAAATAGAATATGCCGCAGCCGATGTGCGTTATCTTGAAGAACTCCTTGATGCCTTAAAGCCCAAGCTTGAGAGCAATTTATGGGACGGCTTTGTTGAGGAGTGCGCCATTAAGACAGCCGAGGTTGCAGACAGCCCCTCAAACCCCCAGTTTCATCGCAAGTTTTCAACCTCCCGCAAGCTTAATCAAAAGCAGCTGACCATCTTTGCCTTTTTGCTCAAAAGACGCCTCTCCTACGCCATGGCAGAAGACATTCCTCCTGCCAGGATTTTCTCGACGGCAAGTGCCGCGGAGCTTGCCATAAGATTGCCTGCCTCCCGTCAGGCCTTAAGTGCAGCAGGGCTTAAACCCAGGCAGATCCGCCAAAGCGGGGATTTGTTGGCAGGGTGGATCAAAGAGGCCAAAAATCTGCCTGAAGATCCGTCTTTAAAGCCTGCCTATGATGCGGTATGCACCATGCCTTATTACCGCCCCTTTGCCGAGTACATAAAGAACACTCTTGAGGCGATAAGCTTAAAGCACAAGATCTGCCCTGAGATCCTGGTCAACAAAAAGCTTTTGAATTACACCTTGTCAGGCCTCATCGAAGGGCAGGAGCAGGGCTTGCTTGAGGGGTGGAAAAAACAGTTGTGCCAAGAGCTTAAGCCTCATCTTGAGGCCTTCGTGCAAGGCAGGGTAAACAGGGAATATCTAAACAGGCCCGGTTAACAGAATGAATGGCGCAAGGTTTAATGCGCGCTTGAAGTTCCCTCAACAAAAGCCGCTTTTAAAGCGGCTTTGCGGAGAATTTATGGCTTCTTTTTTAGAGATTTAAATTGAGCATTTCTGCATAACTTTGGGTCAGATCGCGCAAAGCCCGCACTTCGTCTTTAAAGGTTTGAGTCAGGCCGCTATCGCTTTTGCTGCGGGTGACGGTGGTGATGGGCAGATCTTCATAAGTTTGAAGATAATACTTGGCGTTGACCGGGTAGTACTGCCTTTCAATCAATGAGGTGATGGTCAAAAGATCTTGGAGCTTTTCGCTCTTTTCATCCTCAAGGTGCGAGCACAAATAAGCATAAAGCTTCATTTGAAATGAGGCCATCACGCCGCAAAAGCCGCTGCAGCCTGCTCTCAAAGAGGGCAGCAGCGTGGAGGTGTTGGCGTTGTAGATCTTAAGGTTGGTGCCCTTGACCAACCCTGTACGCTTGATTAAAAGCTCAAGATCGCAGCAGGTGTCCTTTAAAAAGTAAAAACGCCCCGTGTCGGCGGCCCACTTTAAGTTTTCATCTGAGACCAGGCGCTTGTAAGGATAGGGGCACTCGTACAAGCCCAAGGGCAGATCTTCATCTAAGGCATCCATCACGATCCCGCAATTTTTGCGCCAGACTTCGTCAGATTCGTCTTCTTTGGCAAAGCGGTTGGTGATGAAGATCAAAGCCTGCGGCTTGAGCTTTGAGATCTCCTGCAATTCTGCAATCTGATCTTCGATGGCATCCGAGATGTGGCCTGAGACAATGACCGGCACTTTGCCTTGCGCCTCTTCAAGCACGGTCTTGGCAATCTTGACCCGCTCATCGAGGGTCAAAAAGAACATTTCGCTTGATTGGCAGTCAGAGAACAAGCCTGAGCAGCCTTCTTTGATGTACCAGGCAGTAAGCTTCTTTAAACCATCATAGTCCACTTCGTTGGCAAGAGTAAAAGGGGTCAGCATGACAGGCCAGGCGCCGCCTGCAAATGTGTTAGTGCCCATGGCAATCTCCCATTATGTTCCATAATATGAAACAAGATTAATCATTGATGAATACAAACTCAGCTCTTTTTACTCTAATCAAAAATCAGTCTTTGAAATTGGACAAAAATCCCCGACTGTTGGTCAAAATTCACCAACCGGGAGTTTTGAGGCTCAAGCTGTGACAAAGCTCAATATCCTTGAAAGATGGGCATCAAGAGGCAAAGAGCGGCAAAGAACGTCTTTTAAACGAGGCGGCAAGAGGACGGCGCGGGGGCTTGTCGCCTGCAATTTGTGGGGCAATCTCATCTTTTTAAAAGCGGTTTTGTCATTTTAAACTTACGAGCGCTTGTTGATGGGGATCTCCTCTTGCGTAATGAGGTTGCCGTCGCGATATTCTTTGGGGGTGACGCCTTTGTAGCGTTTGAAGAGCTTGGTAAAGTAGGCAGGATCCTTAAAGCCGCAGGCATAGGCTATCTGATTTATCGATTCGCGCGGCAGGCTCAATCTGACGCAGGCGCTTTCTATTCTGAAGCGGTTGACATAGTCGATGGGGCGGGTGCCGGTGAGCTCTTTGAAAAAGCGGCAAAAATATTTGGGGCTCAAGCCTACCGCATCGGACAGATCGTCAAGGGTGATGTCGGATCCGAAGTTATCAAAGATGTAGCGGAAGATGACGCTCGATTTATTCAAATGGCGCATCAGATTGGAGGAGAGGGCAGGATCATAGGAGACAAAATCGCGGTCCGAAAAAAGCCTGCCGATAAAGGAGAGCAGCAGGCCCTGCGCTAAGAGGGTATCGTGCGGATTGCGTTTTTTGACCGTATCAAAAAAGAGATCGAGCAAATGAGTCTTCAGAGGATCTTCTTTTTTGCGATAAAGCTCGCGCGGGCGCACCTGATGGCCCGAGAGCTTTTTAAGATCAATGTTGCAAGGCTTGTCGTTGTCAAAGATGCGCCCAAGGTTGAAGACCACGCACTCGTAGACATCATCAAGGCTGCCGGTGCGTCCGCCGTGCACCGCCCCGTCGGCTATGAACAGATAGTCCCCCTCCTCAAGCAGGTAGCGCTTTTCATTGACTGCGATGGAGAGGCTGCCTTTTAAGATGCGGATAAGCTCATGGTCGATATGGTAGTGAAAGGGCATCACAAAGCGCGGGTGGGACAGATTGATGTAATGGTAGTCAAAAGGAAACACCAAGGTGCCCCGCTCAAAATTTTCATCATAAGCGCCTTTGACCATGGATCCTCCTTTAAGGATAGGGCTGTGAGGCTGTTCAATCTCAAATAAAAAGCGCAGCTCTATGGGATCTGATCCCAAGGGGCTTTTGCCCGGGGGATTTTTGCATCCCTTGTCAAAATTTTAAGTGAATATTACACCAAGAAAAAAGAGAGAGGGCTTAAGAACTTTAAAAAGCGCGCGTCTGCTCACGCAATTGAGATTGCTTGATAAAATTGGAAAAAACTTTTGCATTCTCTACAAACGGTTGCGCCGATATTTGTGTTTGCAGGCACAAAACAAGAAAAAATCCTGCCTAAATTCAATAAGTTGACTTTAAAGAGTACCTTTTTGCCTGAGCAGTGTTCTTGCAAAATTCCCTCTTTGTTTGATAGTGCCTAAGTTGTTTTGAAAATCATCGCACCTTTTGTTTATTAATTTTGACCTCTCTCACGAAATAGCAAATTTGAATGATAAAAGGTGAATATTGACCAATTAATTGGTCTTTTTGGCCAAAAAGGCACCTTTTTTCTTTGCCACAATCAGAGCAGAACGTTTATTTGGTGTTTTTAGGAGCTTTCATGAGTCAGAATCGTTACGTCGGAGCATATCCCGTCATCGGCATTCGTCCTGTTATCGATGCCCGCCGCGGCCCCCTGCAGGTTCGCCAGTCCCTCGAAGAGCAGACCATGGGCATGGCCAAGGCCGCCGCCAAGCTTATTTCATCAAACTTAAAGTACACCAACGGGCAGAGCGTCAAGGTGGTCATCAGCAGCACCACCATCGGCCGCGGAGCCGAGGCTGCCAAGTGCCAAGACGAGTTCAAGCGTCAGGGCGTTGACATCACCCTCACCGTCACTCCCTGCTGGTGCTATGGCGCCGAGACCATGGACATGGATCCTATGACCATCAAGGGCGTGTGGGGCTTAAATGCCACCGAGCGCCCCGGTGCGGTGTATTTGGCCTGCGTTTTGGCCGCCCATGCCCAAAAGGGCCTGCCTGCCTTCGGCATTTACGGCAAGGATGTGCAGGAGGCCGACGATCCAAATATCCCCGAGGACGTAAAAGAGAAGATCTTGCGCTTTGCCCGCGCCGCCGTCGCCGCCGCCACCTTGCGCGGCAAGTCCTATTTGCAAATAGGCTCCGTATGCATGGGCATCGCAGGCTCCATGGTCAACATGGACTTTTTTGAAGAGTATTTGGGCATGAAGGTCGAGTCGGTCGATGAGGTCGAGCTCTTGCGCCGCATGAACGAGCACATCTACGATGAAGAGGAATACCAAAAAGCCCTCAAGTGGGCCAAAGAAAAGTGCCCGATAGGTTTTGACAAGAACCCCGAATTTGTGCGCAAGAGCCCCGAGGAAACACAAAAGGCCTTTGAGTTTGTGGTCAAGTCCATGGTCATCATCAAAGATCTCTACAGGGGCAATCCCAATCTGCCAAAGGGTTGTGAAGAAGAAGCGGCAGGCTTTAACGCCATTGCAGGAGGCTTTCAGGGCCAAAGACAATGGACCGATCACTACCCCAACACCGATTTTGCCGAGGCTTTGTTAAATTCCTCCTTTGACTGGGAAGGGGCCCGCGAGCCTTTTGTCACCGCCACCGAGAACGATACCTTAAACGGCGCCACCATGCTGTTAAACAAGCTTCTGACCAACCGCGCCCAGATCTTCGCCGACGTCAGAACCTGCTGGAACGGCGATTCGGTCAAGAGAGTGACAGGCTACGAACTGCAAGGACACGCCAAAGAGGCCGACGGCATCATCCACCTCATAAACTCGGGGGCAGCCTGCCTCGATGCCTGCGGCAAGGCGGTCGATGCAGACGGCAACCCCTGCATCAAGCCTTTTTACGAGATGACGCAGGATGATATCGACAACTGCCTTAAGGCCACCACCTGGAATGCCGCCGACAACGGCTACTTCAGAGGCGGCGGCTTCTCCTCGCGCTTTGTAACTGAGGCACAGATGCCCGTGACCATGGCCCGCCTCAACATCGTCAAAGGCTTGGGACCTGTCATGCAGCTGGTCGAAGGCTGGACCGTGCATCTGCCCGATGAGGTCACCGATGTCTTATGGAAGAGAACCGATTACACCTGGCCTTGCACCTGGTTTGCCCCGCGCACGGGCGAGGGCCCCTTCAAGAGCGCCTATGATGTGATGAACAATTGGGGAGCCAATCACGGTGCCATCAGCTACGGGCATATCGGCGCGGACATCATCACTTTGTGCTCGATTTTGAGGATCCCGGTGTGCATGCACAATGTGCCTGAAGATCAGATCTTCCGTCCTGCGGTTTGGAATTCCTTTGGCATGGACAAGGAAGCACAGGATTATCGCGCCTGCCAAGCCTTGGGGCCTTTGTATCGCATAGTGCGCTAAAAACGCTAAGGTGCCCTTGCACATTTGTAAAAGTTAAAAGGACAGGCTGTCATGGTACAAAAGTCGCTGGTTAAAGCTTTGAACATCATAGATTTGATGTCGGCAGGGCTTAAAAAAGACTACGGGGTCACGGAGCTTGCCGCCGCGGCCGGGACCAGCAAATCGACCATCTATAACATCCTGTCCACCATGGAGGGCATGGGCTTTGTGCAGCAAGATGAGGACACCAAGCGCTATCGGCTGGGCGTGCGCTTTTTGGAGATCGCGCGCAACGTGGCCTTTCATACCGTGCAAGAGCAGATCATCTCGGTGATAGGACAGATTGCCAAGCTCACAGGCGAGGTGTGCTATTACGGCATTCCTTACCGCGACAAGGTGATGTATATGGCAGCAGCCTACGGCGAGGGATCCTTGTTCCACAAACCCGTGACCGGCATGACCGCACCCCTGTCGTGCACCGGGATAGGCAAGGCCATGCTGGCCAATTTCTCTTATGACAGGCAATCTGAGATCTTGCGCAAGCCTCTTAAAAGGTACACGGACAACACCATCACCGATGCGGTGCTGCTCAAAGAGGAGTTAAGGCGCATCAAAGCTCAAGGCTACAGCGTGGATAACATGGAGCATGAGCTTGGCGTCAAGTGCGTGGCCGTGCCTGTGTTTGACGAGCTCAGGCAGTTAAGCGGCGCCATCAGCCTGACAGGACCTTCTTTGCGCTTTCCCCAAGAGAAGATTGAAGAGTATGCCGTGCTGTTAAAAAGCAAGATCTTGGAGATAGGAGGAGCGTCTTGATGCTAAAAAAACTGTACTCAGGCGTGGCCTTCATCGAGGATGACAATCTTCCTTTTAAGATGTGCCATGCCTCAAATATCCTGCAAACCAAAAGCGGCTTTGTGCTGACCGTCTTTTTTGGCGGAACGCATGAAGGCACGGAAGATACGGCCATCTATCTTTGCAGGGCCAAAAAGGATGAGGCTCTCATGCCCTCCGTCCCGGTTTGCCTTGCCAAAGGAGATCAGGCCCATTGGAATCCCGTGCTCTTTGAGCTTAAAGACGGGAGCATTGTCCTTATCTACAAAAAGGGCAATGTGATAGCAAGCTGGCAAAGCTATGTCATGCATTCGCATGACGAGGGTCTGACTTGGTCGGCGCCATCTGAGCTGGTGCAAGGAGACATCGGAGGGCGAGGACCTGTGCGCAACAAGCCCATCAGGCTTAAAAGCGGCAGGATCTTGTGCCCAGCATCCTTGGAAGATGGGATCTGGCGCTCCTTCATCGACCGCAGCGATGATGAGCTTAAAACTCTGCACAAGAGCAATGAGCTTTTCTATATGGATGACGGGGAGCACGCTCCTGTCGATACCGGCATTGCCGTAAGCGAGCAGTCATTTTCCGGCAAAGGCATCATTCAGCCTGCTTTGTGGGAAGATGAAACAGGCGTGCATGCTTTGATGCGCTCGACTTTCGGCTTTGTCGCAAGAGCCGACAGCACCGATGCGGGCGCAACTTTCGGCAGGCCTTACAAGGTAAATCTTCCCAACAACAACAGCGGTCTTGATGCCGTGTATCTAAACGGGGTGCTGTACGCAGTCTGCAACCCGGTGCCCGGCAATTGGGGCGCGCGCACGCCTTTGACCATTTTCTCGTCTGAAGACGGGCTTAATTTTAAAGAAGAATACGTCTTGGAAAGCGGTGCGGGGGAGTATTCCTACCCTTGCATCAGGGCTTATCAAGATCATCTTCTGACAAGCTATACCTATAATCGGCGCAATATCGCCATTGCTGAATTTTCAACATCAAGGAGTAATCATTATGCATAAGCGTTTAGTTTTGGCTGCCGCTGCCTTGGCCGTTTGCAGCATGTTTGGCGCAACTTCGGCTCTGGCCGCTTATCCTGAGGATAAAGATGTCACCGTCGTCATTCCCAAGAACCCGGGCGGCGGCACCGACATTACCGCCCGCGGTCTTATCAGCATGATGCAGGCTGACATGGGCAACATCAAGTTTGTGCCTCAGAACAAGCCTGACGGCAACGGCATCGTCGGCATGGTCGATGTGGCCAATGCCAAGCCTGACGGCTATACCCTGGGCATGGTGACGGTTGAGCTTGACATCTTCCCCCATCAGGGCAAGACCAAGCTTAAGTATGACGAGTTTGAGTCTATTATCGCCCCCATTGCCGCTCCCGCCGCTTTGATCGTGCCCGCCGATGCCCCTTACAACAGCCTTGACGAGTTTGTGGCTTTCTTAAAGGAGCGCCCCGGGGAGATTATGATGGGCAACTCGGGCGTCGGCGCCATTTGGCACATTGCCACCTTGGCCTTTGAAAAGGAGTTTGGGGTAAAGGTCAAGCACATTCCTTACCCTAAGGGCACGGCCGATATCGCAGCTGCCATTGCCGGCAAGCACATTTCGGGCACCTTGGCCGATCCTTCATCCTTCAAGAGCCAGATTGAGGCGGGCAATCTGAAGATTTTGGCCGTGATGGCCGACGAGCGCACCAAGATGTTCCCTGACGTTCCCACCTTTAAGGAATTGGGCCACGACATGGCCATTCGCGCCTGGGCAACCCTGGTTGCTCCCAAGGGCACTCCTCAAGATGTGCTCGATATCTTGAGAGCTTCGGCCGCCCGCGTCTCTCAGACTCCGGAGTATGCCGATTACTTCTTAAAGCAGGGCATTGATCCCACCTCCATCGTGGGCGTTGATGCCGACAAGATGATGGCAGAGGACTATGTCATGTACGGGGAGTTCATGAAAGAGATCTTCGATGCCGAGTAATTAAGGCTTTTTGACTGATGAGGCAGACACTATGACAACCATGAAATTGTGCAATTGCGTCGCGGCAATCATCACTTTGGTTGCGGGCGTGCTGATTGCTTATACTTCATACGGTTATGGCATAGGCCTTACCGTATTTGGTCCCGGGGCCGGGTTTTGGCCGTTTTGTCTGGCAGCAGGGCTGATAGTCGTGGGCATCCTGATCATCGTCGATACGCTGCTGCACAAAGAAGCTTATGCCAACGAAACCGTGGCTCTGACCCTGCCTGAGAACATGAGTGTCTACCGCATGATGGCAGCGGTGATATTGTACGTGGCCCTGATCTTCGCTCTGGGCTTTTACATTGCCACCGCCTGCTACATGACCCTGGCCATGCGGATGCTTGGCGAAAAGCGCCTGGGCTTTGCCTTGAGCATCTCCGTCTTGTTTTGCATCATGGTCTATGTTGTCTTTACCTTGTTGCTGCATGTGACCATGCCGCCGCCTGTGTTCATGGAATAAGAGAGGTAAAAAGTGGAAGCTTTCTTGGAAGCCGTGGCGATGCTGACCACGGCACAGAACATCTTTTTGCTTTTGATTGGCACCGCCGCGGGCATTTTGGTAGGCGTGCTGCCGGGCTTGAGCGTCAACATGGGGCTTGCGCTGCTCTTTCCTCTGACCTTTACGGTGGGAGGCTTAAGCGGCATCGTGATGCTGCTTGGCATCTATTGCGGCGCCATTTACGGCGGCTCGATCACGGCCATTTTGCTGCGCACGCCCGGCACCCCAGCCTCGGCTGCCACCACCTTGGACGGCTACCCCATGGCCATCATCAACGGCCAGCCCGGGCGCGCCTTGTCCATCTCCACCATGGCCTCAACCTTCGGCGGCGTGTTCTCGACCGTCTGCCTGATCTTGTTTGCCCCGATGTTGGCCAAGGTGGCCTTGCAATTTTCCAAGCCCGAGTATTTTGCTTTGGCAGTTTTTGGCATCAGCATGATAACCTCGGTCTCCGCAGGCTCGATATTAAAAGGCCTGGTTGGATGTCTGGTTGGTCTTTTCATTGCCACCATCGGCCTTGATGCCATGTCGGGCATGGAAAGATTTACCTTGGGGACGCTGTATTTGTCAGGCGGCGTGTCCTTCATGCCCATTTTGATAGGACTTTTTGCCTTGACGCAGGTCTTTGTCAATGTCGAGGATGCTTTCAAGCATGCCCAGCAAAAGCAGCAGGTTAAGATAGATAAAGCCCTGCCTGCGGCGGCGGACTTCAAGCTTACCCTGCCCACTTTGATAAGATCCTCTTGCATCGGCACCTTTGTGGGCTGCGTGCCGGGCACCGGAGGCGACATTTCCTCTTGGATCTCCTATGATCAGGCCAAGCGCTGGGCGTCTGACAAGTCAAAGTTCGGCAAGGGCGATCCGCGCGGCATCGCAGCCTCAGAATCGGGCAACAACTCCATCGTCGGCGGCGCTTTCATTCCGGTTTTGACCTTGGGGATCCCGGGCGACGGCGCCACGGCCATCATCCTCGGAGCATTGATGGTGCACGGCATGCAGCCCGGGCCCCTGTTGTTTGTCGATCATGCTCCTGATGTGTATGCCATCTTCCTTGGCATGATGGCGGCCAACATCGCCATGGGCATCATGGGCTTTTCGCTGATCCGCATGTTTGTCAAGGTGGTCAACATTCCCCGCGTGATCATGCTTCCCATTATTGTCAGCATGGCCTTGATCGGAACGTATTCTTACAACAATTCCATGAATGACGTTTTGATCATGATGGCAGCGGGCATCATCGGCTACTTCATGCACAAGATAAACATGGGGGTGCCGGGCGTCATCATCGGCATTATCCTCGGATCTTTGGCCGAGCAGAACTTTACGGGCTCTTTGATGATGAGCGATGGCAGCTTTGCCATCTTCATGACCAATCCCATCAGCGCCATCTTCTTGGTGCTGTCGATCATCTGTTTGCTCTCACCCATTTACAAGGGAGCGTTCTCAAAGTTGATGCGCAAGTAACCCAAACTCATAATCAAAAAAGTCCCTGCGGGGACTTTTTTGATGGTCGCAAGGCTAAAAGATCCTGCCTTTTGGCAAAAAAAGTCCGGCCGCAGGCAGGATGGGAGGCATTTGTTGCAAAAAATCTTTACCAGAATTTGGCGTACAAAGCTGCCGTGATGAGCAAGGCTGCATACGATCCTATTTTAAAGGCCGCCGAGGTCTTGAACACTTCTTTGGTCAGCACGATGGCCTTGGGATCATCATCGTTTTCGGAGGTTGAAAGCGAAGTGAAGACGATGACCGCCACCGACAAGATGAAGGTATAAAGCATCTGATCCAAAAAAGGCAGCTGCAAAGGCAGAAACTTTAAGAGCAACGCCAAAGGAATGGAAGTGAGCACGCCCACGGTGGCGCCCAAAGTGGTGGCCTTCTTCCAAAACAGTCCGCATAAGAATACGGCTAGGATGCCCGGGGACACGAGGCCGGTGTACTCTTGGATAAATTGGAAGGCCTGATCGATGGCTCCAAGCATCGGGGCCATGAAAATGGCGATGACTAGGGCAACGATTGCAGTAAGCCTGCCGATGTTGACAAGCTTGCGATCCGAGGCCTCGGGGCCTATGTACTCTTTGTAAATATCCAAAGTAAAGATTGTAGCCGTGGAGTTTAGCATGGAGGCCAAGGATGAAACGATGGCCGCCGTCAGGGCCGCAAAGACGATGCCTTTGATGCCCGAGGGCAAAAACTGCGTCAGCCACGGATAGGCGCGATCGGCGTTTTCAGCAGAGGGGATAAAGGAGGCGGCCCCCTCGCCAAGCTGCTCCATTAAGGCAGGATCGCTTGTGATGACATAGGCTGCAATGCCCGGGATCACCACCAAAAAAGAAATGATGAGCTTTAAGTAGCCTGCAAAGACCAACCCTTTTTGAGCCTCATCGATGGATTTGGAGGCAAAGGTGCGCTGAATGATGTATTGGTTAAAGCCCCAGTAATAAAGGTTGGCCACCCACAAACCGCCGATGATGACCGCGATGCCGGGCAGATTCATGAATTGGGGATTGTCTTTGTCCAAGATCATCACGAAGTGATCGGGGGCCCGCGTGGCCAGGCTGCTCAAGCCTGCCAAAAAGCCCTCGCCTTGTCCCACAAAGGTGACAGCCAAATAAGAGGTGGCAAAGCCGCCGAAGACCAGCACGGCCACCTGAATGACGTCGGTCCAGGCCACCGCCGACAAGCCGCCGTAAACCGAGTAAATCAGGGCAAAAAGGGCCAAACCCAGGATCGAGTGCAGCATGGGAATGCCCAAGATTGTTTCAAGGGCCAGGCCTCCCAAGTACAAAACCGAGGTCAGGTTGACAAAGATGTACAAACAGATCCAAAAGACGGCCAGGATGGTTTTGAGGGTGCGGTTAAAGCGCTTTTCCACAAACTCGGGGATGGTATAGATGTCCTGGCGGATAAAGATGGGCAAAAAGAATTTGCCCACCAAGATCAGGGTAATGGCCGCCATCCACTCGTAGGAGGCAATGCCCAAGCCTATGGAGTACCCCGAGCCTGACATGCCGATAAACTGCTCGGCGGAGATATTGGCTGCAATCAATGAAGCGCCGACTGCCCACCAAGGCAGCGATCTGCCTGCCAAAAAGTAGCCCTCGGCACTGGCTTTGTTGCGGCGCGAGACAGCCAGCCCCACGCCGATGATAATGAGAACATAGAGGCCGAAGATGACGTAGTCGATCACTCTCAGTCCCTGTGTCACATGTTCCATGATGATCCTCTTTGCAATAAAACCTGTCTTAAAAGATCCCGGTGGATAAAGCCTGCCGCCTTGAGATCTTTGACATGCGCTATTTATAGAGCATTAAGGATATAAGGTCAATTGACGGGACGACAATTGTTTTTGGCCTTAAAAAAGCTTTAAGACTTTTGCCAAAGAGCCTTGTTTACAGCCTTATTTTCTTAAAATGAGTACCCCAAAACCCATCTTACCCTGATCTTAGGCGCGCAAGCGCTTCCTGCCCGCCGAGTCTTTGACTTCCGGGCTCACCGGCAAGTCCGACATGCGGCAAAACTTGACCGTCATGCCCCTGCGGGCGGCCGCCACGCAGGCGGCGCAGGACAACAGGGTTTTGCCCGACCCTGTAGCCGCATCGATGTAACCAAGCTCCTCAAGCAGAGCGCGAACCTCGTCTGCATCGGAGATGCCCACAGCCAAGACGCTGTTTCGGCCAATCAAAGCCGTGCCATCCATTACCT
>CAZYXT010000015.1:0-29517 GCA_964651505.1 uncultured Enterobacterales bacterium | reverse complement strand
AGAAGCAGAAGGCCGGTGTAGGCAGCCTTCTGCCTGCCATCTTCGACAGGCTGCGCGCTTCTCTTTGCAAAATCTTGCCAAAAGTTTGCCCGGGTCAACTTTGATAAATGCGGGCAGCTTCAATAATCAGGCTTTAGACCGCAGTTTCCGATACTAAAATCAATCAAATACAGATTTTGTTAAGTTGTACAGTGGATAGAGTGATAAAATGACGCTTTCTGATTTTATCGTTGCAGGAGATTGTTATGTTAAAGAAGGTACTTTTATCCGTCGTATTGGGCACTGCTTTGTTAGCCGTCGCAGCTTGCAGCACCAGCAAACCCATCGCCTCCTATTCGGGCGCCATTCCTGCTTCCTTAACCCACGAGCAGGTTGCCGAAGTCATCATAAACGCCGGCAACGGCCGCGATTGGGTCATGAAGCGCATCGATGACAACACCATCAGCGCCACCTATATGGCCCGCAGCCATAGAGTTGTGTGCAATGTCGTCTTTGACAGCGTCAGCTACAAGATCGAATACGTCTCCTCGGTCAACATGGAGGCCAAAGACGGAAGCATTCACCGCAACTACAACCGCTGGGCCAACAATCTGCGCCACGACATCGAAATAGCACTGTTGCAGGCTGACGCTCGACGTTAAAGGGAAACTTTGACTTTCTATGAGCGCTCACCGCTACGATCAAGAGACCATGACTGCCCTCGAGGCAGTCACCTGGGCTCAATTCATCAGCTTTGCCCCCATCTTGTTTAAAGCGGCCGTGTGCCTCAAACGATTTGGGATCTTAAAGCTCCTCTCCGAAAATAAAGAGGGGCTTGCCGTTGCCGGGATCGCCAAAAGCTGCAACTTGAGCCCTTACGCAGTCTCAGTCTTGCTCGATGCCGGACTGTCGGCGCGTCTGATCTTGGTCAAAGACAATCGCTATGTCCTCTCCAAAGCAGGCATCTTCTTGCAAAACGATGCCATGACCGGCGTCAACTTTGACTTTGTGGAGGACGTCTGCTACGAGGCCATGGGCAGGCTTGATCAGTCCTTAATAAAGGGCAAGCCTGAGGGCCTTAAGGCATTGGGCCCGTGGGAAACCATTTACCCCGGGTTGCGATTCCTGCCTGGCAGGGCCAAGAAGAGCTGGTTTGCCTATGACCATTTTTACTCGGACGCAGCTTTCAATGAAGCTTTGGCCGTTTTGGATGAGCACAAACCATCCTTTATCACCGACATAGGGGGCAACACGGGCAAGTTTGCCCTGCGCTGCGTGCAAAAGTGGCCCTCATGCAAAGTTCAAATCTTGGATCTCAAAGAGCAGATTGAAGAGGCCAAAGAGAATGTCGCCAAAGCCGATATGCAAGAGCGCATAAGCTTTGTTCCCGTCAATTTGCTTGAGTGTCAGGCTCTGCCGCAAGGCGGCGATCTGTGGTGGATGAGCCAGTTTCTTGACTGCTTTTCAGAGCAGGACATAGTCAGGATCTTAAAAAAGGTGCATGCGGCGGCAACAGAGGATGCCCTAGTCTGCATCATGGAGCTTTTTTGGGACAATCAGCGCTTTGAAGGCGCTGCCCTGGCCTTAAATGCCACCTCTTTGTACTTTACGGCAATTGCCAACGGGTGCAGCCGCTTTTACAGCCGCGACGCTTTCTTGAAGCTTGCCATGCAGGCAGGCTTCAAGCTTGTATCCGAGCACTCGGATCTTGGATACGGGCACACCTTGCTGATCTTAAGGAAGTCCTGATGGAACTAAGCTTCAAGCTCATGGGATTGTGCGCGCTTTACCCGGGGGCAGGCGCCTATGATGACAAGTTTTTGAAAACGGGGATCATCGATCCCAAAGCGCCCGTGCCCAAGACCTGCAAAATCCCCATGTTGACTGCCCGCAGGCTGACCGCAGGCAACCGTTGCGCCATCGAGTGCGCTTTAACCCTGATTGAAAAGCACAAGCCTCAAGCCATGCTTTTTTCAAGCCGCCACAGCGAGCTTGAGCATAACTTTAAGCTTTTAAAGGCTTTGGCAGAGGGGGTTGATACATCGCCCACAGACTTTACCATGTCCGTGCACAACAGCGCCGCAGGAGTGCTCTCCATTTTAAGCAAGCTGCAGGTTGCAACCTCTGCAACCTCGGCCGGGGCCGACAGCTTAGGCTCGCTTTTAACCGAGGCCTTTTTGATGGTGCAAGAGGGCAAGGGCCCGGTGCTCGCCGTCGATTTTGAAGGAGCGGTGCCCGATTTTTACCTCCCTTACCTCAAAGAGGGGATGCCTGCCTGCCCTTATGCATTTGCCATGATGCTCGATAAAGGCCAAAGCTTTAAAGTTAAGGTTAGTTATGCTCCCTCAAAGGCCGAGCCGAGCCTTGCCCCGGGCCTGAGCCTGTACCGGGCCTTAAGCCTGCACTCGCTTTGCTTTAAGATCCAAGGCGGCCGCGAGGAGCTTGAGTTTTGCTGCGAGGCCCAGGGTGAAAGTACATAAGATTGCGGCCACGGGCCTTTGTTTTACAGGCTTTTACATTGGCGGCTTTTTGCTGGCCGCTGTGTGGTTTAACCTCTTGCGCCTTTGGTGCTTTGACGAGAAAAAGCGGCAAAAGGCAGTGCGCTCAAGCTTAAGCTTAAGTTTTCGTTTCTTTTTATGGCTGCTTGGTGCCTTTGGGCTTGCCAAAGTCCAAAGCTGCAATATCGAAGAGCTCAGAGCAGATCGGGGCTGCATCATCGTGGCCAACCACCCCTCTTTGATTGATTACGTCATCATGGCCGCCCTCCTCAAAGACGTCAATTGCGTGTTCAAAGCCGAGCTTAAGCATCACTTCTTTTTTAGAGGCGTGATCAAGGCTGCAGGCTATCTGGCCAACTCAGACCCGCAGGAGCTTATGCAAGAGAGCAGGCAGTGCCTTGAGGAGGGACAAAACATCTTGATCTTCCCCGAGGGCACCCGCACCAACCGCAGTCTGCCTTTAAAGCTGCACAAAGGCGCGGCAGCCATGGCCGTCGCTTTAGACCGGCCTTTGCGCATCGTCACCATCGGCTGCTCCGAGGAGTTTTTATCCAAGCAAAAGCGCTGGTATGACGTGCCTCCTAAGATCCCCGTTTTCACCGTAACCGCCTTGGACGTGTTAAACTGGGCCGATTTTATGAAAGACCCTGAGGATAAAGAGCTTTTGGGGCTCATGTGCCGCAGGATCAACCGTCATTTAACTTCAGTGTTTAATCAAGTTTATGCATAGGATGGGCTATGGATCTTCAACAACAAGTTAAAGAATTGATTATCTCCACCCTCAATTTGGAGGGCATGACCCCTGATGAAATCGAAACCGGGGCCCCCTTGTTCGGAGAGGGGTTGGGGTTGGATTCCATCGATGCCCTGGAACTTGGCATGGCCGTCAAGAACACTTTCGGGCTTAAGCTGAGCGCGGATAACGAACAGATGCGCAAGCACTTCTACTCGGTACAAACCCTTTGCGATTTTATCAGGCAATCTCAAGAGGACTAAGGGATGGAAAAAGAACAAATTTTTGAAGAGGTAAAAGCCATGATCGTCAAACTCTTTGAGGTTGACGAGGATAAGATCACAGCCGAGGCCAATCTTTTTACCGATCTTGATTTGGACAGCATCGATGCCATTGACATGGTGGTTTATCTGCAAAAGCGCACCGGCAAGAAGTTTAGTCAGGATCAGTTTAAAAACGTCAAAACCATTGGCGATGTGGTGGAAGCTGTCTACGCCTTAACCAATGCCCCAAGCTAGGCGCATGCAAGGCCTCTTGAAAGCAGGCGGCGCCATGGCAGGACTGCTGTGGCCTTTTATCATCTTTGCGGCCTTAAAAACAGGCAGGCAGGATCTGATTTTGCCTGCTGTGGCGCTCCTGATGCTGATGCGCGCCCTCATCTGCATAAAAAACAACGGATTTGCCGATAAATCCCCCATAATCGGAAGTCTCTTTGCCATGGCATTGTGCGCCTTAAGCTTGGCCTTAGATAGCGTCGTCCTGCTTTTTTACTACCCTTTGATCGTAACCTTAAGCTTTTTTGGGCTGTTCTTCTCCTCTTTGTTTGGCAATCAGACGGCAGTGGCGCGCCTTGCCGCCCTGACCAAAAAAGAGCCCCTGACACCCGCTGAGATCTCCTACACCCGCAAAGTGACGCAGGCTTGGTGCCTGTTTTTCGTGCTCAACGGGGCAATCAGCTTTTACACCATACAAAAAGGATCCTTGGAGCTTTGGACACTCTACAACGGGCTTATCTCCTATATCCTGATGGGGCTGATGTTTGGCGGAGAGTTTGTGATCCGCAAAAAGGCGATCTCCCGCGCCGAAGCCTCGACTGCGGCTCAAAGCAAGCTTGCAGGAGCCCAAGAGCAGCAAGGCTCCATCGTCACCGCCGATCTTTTGCACCCTGCGCCTGTTGCCGCGCCAATCCTCCCCTTTTCCTGCTGGTTAACGGGCCCCGGAGATGATCTTGTTTTTGCCTGCCAAAATGCCGGTGTAACCCGCGCTCAATTAAGAGCCTGGGTCATGGACCTCAAAGGCAGGATTGAAAACTCTCAAAAAGAGACGGTCTATGTGATGGTGCAAAACCAGGCCCTCCACATCGCCGTTTTGTGTGCCTGCTGCCTGTGCAAGGTTAATACCGTATTCCCGGGGCACAGGCACCCCGGCCTGCTCTCCTCGGGCGACCCGGCCTGCGCCCTCATCATCACCGATGATCTCAAGGCAAGAGAGGAAGGGGAAAAACTGAGCTTTGCGGCATTATATGAGAACGCAAACGAGGACAGGCTCTCCAATCTCATTTGCATATCCGATGAGATGGCCGAGGATACGCTCAAGCTTGACGATGATTTTGGGGTATATCTTTATACCTCGGGCAGCACGGGGGAGCCAAAGCGCATTGAAAAGAAAATGCGCTATATGAACCTTGAGGCAGAACTTTTAAGTTCTTTTATAAGAAAAGATCTTGAGGGCAGCATTCTGACCTCCTCAGTCTACCCCTATCACATGTACGGCTTTACCTTCAGCATCTGCCTGCCCATGTGTCTTAAGATCGCGCTTTACCCAAGACTCATTCACTATTCAGAAGAACTGTGCGCCCTTTGTTTTGACAAGATTGCCTTTATCACATCCCCGGCCTTCATCACCCGCCTCGACTTTGCCTTAAAGCCCCCTGCCTTGTGCTTTGCAAGCTCCGCAGGAGGACCTTTAAAGCTTGAGTTCAGGATTAAGTTCAGACAGTGGTGCGCTCTTACCTTGTTTGACATTTACGGCAGCACCGAAAGCGGGGTGGTCGGAGTGCGCTGCGGTGAAGGCCTTAATAACAGCGCGCCCCTTACGGCCCTAGACAAAGTAAGCATCGAGGGCAACGACCAAGATGGCTATACCCTGCATTCGCCCTTGGCAGCAGGCGGGGTTTTAAAACTTGATGATAAAATTGAGATCCAAGATGAGCGGCATTTCAGGCTTAAAGGGCGGGTTGATCGCATCGTCAAGATTGAAGAGAAAAGAGTGAGCCTTGATGCGGTGGAGCAAAAGGTCAAAGAGTGTTGCGCGTGCACGCAATGCCGGGCCCTGCCAGTGCTAAAGGGGGAGCGAATGCTGCTTGGCCTCGTCGTGGCGCCCTCTGATCCAAAGGTTGCAGAAGATCCGCTCTTGCAAAAGGAGTTTGTGCGCGCTTTGCGCCTGTTGCTTTCCAAAAACTGCGATCAAAGCGCAACCCCGCGCCTTATCAGGGTGGTGCCCGCCCTGCCTTGCAATGCCATGGGCAAAATTGATACGCCTGCTTTAAAGCAGATCTTACAAGGTGCAGGAGGAGAGCATGCTGCCTGAGGTTACAACAAGCACGGTGCAAGACGATCGCGCAATATTGGTTTTAAATTTAAGGCCCGATCTTAAATTTTTCCAAGGCCACTTTCCTGCCTTTGCCTTGCTGCCTGCCGTGGGGCAAATCGAGTTTGTGATGGAGGCGCTGAAGCTTTATCTTAAGTGCGATCTTAAGTTTAAGGAGATAAGGCAGGTCAAATTCATGCGCCCGGTCAAGCCCCAAGAAAAGCTCAAACTTGATTTGAAGCTTGACCGCAATGCTTTGAACCTGCAGTTTGATTTTACGGTGCAATCACAAGATGGAGAGGACAGCCTGTGCAGCACGGGGAAGATCATTTTATGCCAAGCCTAGCCGCCGTCATTCCCTGCTACCGCCACGGCCGCAAGCTTGAAAGCGTGGCAAAAGGCCTTGCCGATTATGATCTTAAGGTCATCATCGTCGATGACGGGTGCGAGGGGGAAGATAAACAGGCCCTTGAGGAGACGGCCTTAAAATACGGCTGCACGCTTTTGACCCATGAGCACAACCAAGGCAAAGGGGCGGCTATTAAAAGCGCCCTGCGTTATGCCTCAGAGCACTCCTTTGAGCATCTCTTGCAAATCGATGCGGACGGGCAGCATGATCTTTCATCGATCCCCTCTTTGATAAGACAGAGCAATGAGCACCCCGGGGCCCTGATCTCGGGAGTGCCGCAGTATGACGCCTCAATACCAAAGGGCCGCATGTACGGGCGCTATCTTACCCATGTCTGGGTATGGCTTGAGACTTTGAGCTTTAATCTCAAAGACACCATGTGCGGCTTTAGGATCTACCCTGTCGCCTCCACCCTGAAAGCGGCCTGCCGCTGCGGCAACCGCATGGACTTTGACACCGAGATCATGGTGCGCCTGTATTGGGCCGCAGTGCCCTGCCGTTTTGTCCCGGTCAGGGTAAATTATCCATCAGACGGGCTTTCAAATTTCATGATGGTAAAGGACAACCTGAAAATCAGCCTGATGCACGCAAGACTGGTCTGCGAGCTTCCCTTTCATCTGCCCTCCTTGTTAAAACGCAAATTCGGAGGCTGCGATGACTTGCTCTGATTGGTCATCATCCCCTGAAAAAAGGGGGCTTTGGGGCATGAAAATCATGCTGTGGTGCTTTAAGCTGTTGGGGCGCAGGGCCTTTAACCTCCTCTTATGCCCCGTGATCTTGGTTTTTTGCTGCACCTCCCCTCAGGCCCGCCGCGCCTCGCGCGATTTTTTGGCCAGGGTTGCAGAGCATCGCAAGGCTCAAGGCCTCCCTCCTTTAAAAGAGAAACTTACCGTTTATCGTCATTTTTACCGCTTCGGGCAGTGTCTTCTCGATAAAATCGATTCGTGGCAGGGCGGCATCAATTTGGGCAAAGAGGCGGTGTTTGCCCCGGGGGCCGAGAAGGTTTTAAACGAGCTTGGCACAGGGCATGTCATGATGATCTCGCACCTAGGAGACATCGAACTGTGCCGGGCGCTCGTCACCCGCGGCAAGATCCGCAAGATCACAGCCTTGGTATTTACCGGCAATGCCCGCCGCTTTGAGGCAATCATGAAAGAGTTTGCCCCGCAGTCGCCCGTCAATCTTATGGCATTGCAAGAGGTGGGGCCTGATTTGGCCGTCAGGGTCGACGAGCTCATCAAAGAGGGGCAGATCGCAGCCATTGCCGCCGATCGCCTGGCCGTCACCCGCAAAGCCTCGGCCGTTGACCGGGTAAGCTTCGTGCCCTTTATGGGACAAGAGGCTCCCTTTGCCCAGGGCCCGTGGATCTTGGCCTCGCTCCTGCACTGCCCCGTCAGCGCCATGTTTGCCCTCAAAGAGCAGGGGCGCACCATCATTTATGCCTATAAACTGTGCGATGAATTAAAACTTGATCGCAAAAATCGCAAGCAGGGACTTGAGGCAGCCATCAGAGCTTATGCAGAGATCTTGGAAAGTCTGGCCATCGAGCACCCTCTTGAGTGGTTTAATTTTTATGATTTTTGGGCTCCTCCCGCCCGCTCTGGCAAACGAACAGAAGATCATGACTAAAAAGAAACCGGGGTTAACCTCCATATTCCTGACCGTCCCTTTTCATGACAACGATCCCATGGGCGTGGTCTGGCACGGCAATTACTACAAATACTTTGAACAGGCCCGCGATGCCTTGTTGCAAAGGGCAGGCTTTACCATTCCCATGATGGGGCAAAGCGGCTTTGCCCTGCCCGTGGTCGAATCCTCCTGCAAATACCGCCATGCTTTGCGCTATCTGCAAACTTTCAGGGTGGATGCCTATTTGGGCGAATGGGAAAACCGCGTCAAATTCGTCTATGAGATCTGGGATGAAACCGTATCAAACCGCCCCCTCGCCCGCGGCTATACCCTGCATGCGGCCATAGACTATCAAACCTTCGAAGTGATGTTTGAGATCCCCAAAGTGCTGGCAGAGTCTTTTGAAAAGCTGCTCAAAGAGGATGAGGAGAAAGCGCGTGGTTAAGATCATTAAGCTTTTAAGCGCCCTGCTGCCGGCCTGCGCAAGCGCTTTGGTCATGGCACACAGCTGGGATCTCAATAAGGTCGAGCAAACCCTCAAAGCATACCCGACCGTGCGCACCGCCTTCAGTCAGGAGCGCTGTCTGACAGGATTCTCGCAATGCCTGCTCTCCTCGGGCACGGCTTTAATCGACCGCGGGCACGGAGTGATCTGGCAGCAAGATCTCCCCTTTAAGATGACGCTTGTCATCACCTCCAGGGGTTTGACTCAAATCATGCCCGACGGCAGCAAGATGCAAATGCAATCTGAAGATAACCCCGTAATGCAAAGCGTGGGGCTGGTGTTAAAGGGATTATTGGAGGCTGATCAAAAAACCTTAAGCGCTTTTTTTGCAGCCGATCTTAAAGACGATAAAGAAAGCTTTGGCTGGATTTTAACCCTCTCTCCTTTTGCCGAGCCTGTCAGCAGGCTCTTTGAGAAAATTGAGCTTAAAGGGGACGAGGTCGTGCACAGCCTTAAGCTTTATGACAAAAACGGCGATGAGACTGCCATTGAATTTAGCGATCACGATCTTAAGCATGCCGTGTTAAGCGAGGAAGAACTTGCCCTCTTTGAGAGTTAAACGCAGAGCAGCCTTATTTGCCCTCTGCCTGGTCCTCCTTGGTCTGTGGTGCGCCATCTTGTGGCCGCAGCAAAGACTTAATGCCTCGGTGCTCTCCTTGCTGCCGCAGGGACAGAGCGTTTTAAGCGCGCAGGCGCAAGATCAATTTTTGCAGCGCCTTGATAAACAGACCGTGTTCTTGGTGACGGGGGAGACTGAAGATGCCGATGCATTCAGTCTTGATCTGCAAAACTCGGGACTTTTTGCCGAGGTTAAAGGGCGGTTTGACGAAAAGTTCACAAAAGGCTACGGGCAAGATCTCTTTGACCATCGCACCGCCTTTTTAGATGATGCCTTGCGATACAGCCTGACAGATGGCGGCTCAAAAAGAGCACAAGAGGTTTTGGCCGAGCTGTACTCGGGATTCATGGGAGTGGGCAGCATGGAACTTGCAGCCGATCCGCTCCTTCTCATCAGGAACTTTCAAAAAAAACAACTTACAGAACGACAAAGCAGCTTAAGCTTAAAAAACGGCTATTTGGCCGCCTCAAAAGACGGGCAGGACTGCTTTTTTATTCGTGCCGAGCTTAAACACTCTCCTTTCTCCTTAAAAGACAATGACAAGACTGTGGCGGCAATCATCGGCCTTATCGAGCCCTACCGGGCACGCGGAGTCGAGATCTTGTATCGCGGCACCGTTTTTTACTCGCAAAGGGCCGCCTCGCTGGCATCCTCGGACGTGCAAATTCTGGGCTCGTGCACCGTGATCTTGGTCTTTGCCCTCATTTACGCCGTCTTTGGCTCCATCCTGCCCGTGTTATTGGTCTTGCTCTCCTGCCTGTGCGGGGCCGTCTTTGCTTTAAGCGCGGTGGCAGCCGTGTTTGATGAAGTGCACGTGATGACTCTGGTGCTAAGCGTGAGCATAGTGGGGATCAGCGTCGATTACTCGCTTTACTATCTGACCATGCGCCTCTCCCATGGCAATGATGAGCGCCCCGATGAGACCTTGTCCAAGATCAAAGCCCCTTTGTGGTGGGCCCTGCTTTCAACCGTATGTGCTTACGCAGCTTTATGCGCCGCCCCCTTCGGGGCCATTCGGCAGATGGCGGTTTTTGCCATGTCAGGACTCATCGGCGCCTTTTTAAGCGTGCTGTGCCTGCAGCCCCTCTTATGCCGAGGCTTGAAACCCAAACCCCTGCCTTGTGCCAGGGCTTTGTCAAAATGGCTTGACCTGGTGCAAAAAAGCCCGCGGGCATTGATTCTGATTGCGCTGATTGCAGTTTTGGGAGTGCTGACGGCACGCGCCTCGTACCTTGATGACATTCAAAGTTTCCAAGAAATGCCTGCCGATCTCAAAGCGATGGACGATAAGATAGCAGCCTTAACCTCCCAAAGCACCGATCAAAAGTGGCTGGCGGTGAGGGCACGAAGCGAGGATGAGCTTTTAACCAAAATAAGCCATAATCGCGAGATCTTAAATCAGGCTGCAAAGCAAAAGCTGATTGCAGGCTATGAAAGCATTTATTTAAATCCCCTGCAGGTGCAAAAGGCCGATCTTAAGCTTATTGATAATGCTCTGCCCAAGATTAAAGACACCCTCTCTGCCATCGGGCTTGAGCTTGAGGATAATCCCTACCCTCAAGAGCTTTTCACTCTTAAAGAGTTTTTGGAAAGCCCTCTCTCAGAGGGTTACCGGCTTTTATATTTGCACTCAGGGAATGAGCATTGCTTTTTAATGCCTCTTTTTGCCCTTAAGGATACGCACTCCTTGCGCGAGTTTTTAAACAAAGAGGGGAGCGATGCTGCCGTGATAGACCGCAAAGCCGATTTTGATGCTCTGTTTGAAACATTGCGCGAAAACCTCTCTTTGATGTTTGCCGCAGCCTTGCTTGCCATCCTCTCCCTCTTTATCCTGCGCTTTGGCCTCAAACGCGCCGTATGGCTGATGGGTCCTTCCCTGTGCTCGACTTTATGTGCCCTCGCGGTGCCGGGTCTTTTTGGCGCCTTAAACTTTTTTAACATGCTCGCCTTGCTTCCCGTGCTGGGCATGGGGGTTAATTACACCTTTTTCTATGCCTCATCGCAAAGATTGGAACCGCAGGTGGCGCTGGCAACCACCCTGGCCATGCTCACCTCGCTTTTAACCTTGGGGATCTTGGTGTTCTCGCATACGCAGGCAGTCAGCGCCTTTGGCTTTAGTTTGTGTTGCGGATTGTCTGCAGCCCTGCTGACGGCCCCGCTGGCCTACAGAGGAGATATCCTTGCAAAAAATAACTAAATTTTTACCCTTGGCCGCTGCGGTCTTGGGTTTGGTCCTGACAGGCTGCACCCATACTGTACAGGAGAGACTTGAAAATACGGTCTATATCAGCCCGCAGATTAAAGCGCAGCTGCCCGCGCTTGAGGCTGTAAAGCCTTTTTCTTTGCGGCAGCTTTTGAAAATCACCCACAAAGATAAGGTGCATCAAATCCTGGTGCTCTTGGAAGGGGAAGAAAGCTCTCTTCATCTGTCCGTGCTGACCCCCTCGGGCATTCGTTTATACGACGCTTGGTATGATAACGGCAGCTTAAAACAAGACTCGCTTATCAATCTTGAAGAGTTGCCGCCTCCTGCGCAGGTGCTGTTTGATATCATGCTGACCATGCCTGATAACTTAAACTTGAGCCTGCCGCACAATGCCGTGTTAAAAGAAGAGGGCAATCATCGGGAGCTTGCTGATGAGAATGGCACGCTGCTGGCCGTCATCGACTTTGAAACAATTAACGGGATCAGGGTGCCTCTTAAGCTTGAGCGGCCCGCATTCGGTTATCAGATTGAATTTACCAATCTTTAGGAGGTCTCATGTACATTAAAGCCTGCAGCTTTGTCAGCGCCCTAGGCCGCAGTTTAGAAGAGGCCTTAGTCTGTCTGTCCCAAGGAAAGTCCCGGGGGCTGATAAAAAGAGAGGATTTTTTATCTTTAGGCCGTCCCCTGCTCACAGGATGCGTTGCAGGGGAGCTGCCACAGATCCCACAGGAGTTTTCCGAGCATGACAGCCGCACCAATCGTCTTTTGCTATCGTGCCTGCATCAGATTCAAACCGAGGTTGCCGATGCTGCCGATCTGTACGGCAAGGAAAACATAGCCGTGGTGCTGGGCACTTCGACATCAGGCCTGCACGAGGCCGATCTTAAGGCAAGCTCGGTGATGGCGGGCCAAGATCTCTATCCAAACTGGAGCTATCAGTCCCAAGAGATGGGTGATGAAGCTTTGTTTTTGGCCAAATATTTGGGCTTAAAAGGGCCTGCCTACACCGTAAGCACCGCCTGCTCCTCGAGCCTGCGCGCGGTGATAAGCGCGGTGCGCCTGATTCGCTGCGGTCTGTGTAAAGCGGCCATTGCAGGCGGGGCCGACTCTTTAAGCCGCGTCACCATCTCAGGTTTCTCAAGCCTGGGGCTGGTCTCATCCACAATGTGCACCCCCTTTGCCAAAGGCCGCGACGGCATTGTGATAGGCGAGGGCGCAGGACTGATGCTCATTGCCAAAGACCCATCTGATCTTAAGATCTTAGGCTGCTCGGAGTCCTCCGATGCCTATCATGTCTCGGCCCCCCATCCTGAGGGCAAAGGAGCGGCATCGGCCATGCGCGGGGCCTTGGAGGATGCCGGCCTGAAGGCGCGGGACATAGCCTATGTCAATTTGCACGGCACGGCCTCGGAGCTTAACGATAAAGCCGAAGCCTGCGCCATGCATGAGGTATTTGACAAGGTTCCGTGCAGCTCCACCAAATATCTGACCGGCCACTGCCTCGGGGCCAGCGGCATAGTGGAGCTTGGGATCTGCGCTTTAACCTTAAAGCATAATTTGGCTCCTGTGCCGCAGGATTTTTCCTTGCGCCCTTACGATGAGAGCCTCGGGGAATTCGGGCTTTTAAAAGAAAGAGCAATGAAACTTAAAAGGCCTTTAATCATGAGCAATGCCCTGGCCTTTGGCGGCAATAACGCAAGCTTGATCATAGGAGGGGCCGAACATGACTGATGAGAATTTAAAGGAGCCCTGCCGTTACCTGCCGCACCGCTCTCCCATGCTTTTGATAGACAAGGCCATTCATGTAAGCTTGGATGAAGTCAGGGCACAAACCGACGCGCAGTCGCCTCTTATCAAGCCCTTTTTGGATAAGCAAGGTTTGCTGCCTTCGTGGTATGCCTTGGAGCTTATGGCTCAATGCGTGGGCATCTTTGCAGGATACATGCGGGAGATGAGAAACTTAGATCCGATCAAAGCAGGCTTTATCATTTCCTGCCGGAGACTTAAAACGGCCGCCCCGGTCTTTGACAAAGAAGGGATCATCTTATTGCAAGCTTCTCTTTTGATGCAAAGCGATGGCTTTGCTTCATTTGATTGCAAGGCCGTGCAAAATGACAAGGTGCAGGCCTCAGGCAGGCTCAGTTTGTACGAGCCTAAAGAAAACGAGCTTGCCTTGTCGGAATTTAAACAGCATTAAGGAGCAGCCATGGGACGACGGGTATTGGTAACAGGAGCCTCGGGGGGCATAGGACAAGCCATTGCAACCGGACTGGCCAAAGACGGTTTTGAGATTGTCGTGCACTACGGGCACAATCAGGCAGGAGCACAAGAGACCCTTGATGCCGTCAAAGCACAGGGAGCAGAGGGTTATCTTCTTTCATTTGATGTGGCCGATGCCTGCGAGTGCGAGGAAAAGTTAACATCCGATATAGAGGCTCGCGGGCCTTATTACGGCGTAGTGTGCAACGCGGGGATCACGCGCGACGAGCCCTTTCCCGGCATGAGCCTTGAGAGCTGGCAGCAGGTCATCAACACCAATTTAAACAGCTTTTATCACGTGGTGCATCCTCTCATCATGCCCATGATAAGGGCCAAGCAGGGCGGCAGGATCATAGCGGTAAGCTCGGTGTCAGGGCAAATCGGCAACCGCGGACAGACCAATTACTCGGCCTCCAAGGCAGGGCTCATCGGCGCAGTCAAATCCTTGGCCTTGGAACTTGGCAAACGGAAAATCACGGTCAATGCCATCAGCCCGGGGCTCATCGAGACCAAGATGACCGATCTTGATCCGCTGATTTTGGATGAGATCTTAAAGATGATCCCCTTGCGCAGGCAGGGCCGGGCCGAAGAGGTGGCCTCTCTTGCTTCTTTTCTGATGTCAGATGAGGCTGCCTATATCACAAGACAGGTTATTGCAATCAACGGAGGTTTAGCATGAGACGCGTGGTGGTAACAGGGCTGGGAGCGGTGACCGCCTTTGGCGAAGATCTTGAAGAGATCCTGGCGCGCATATTGCGCTATGAAAATGCGGTGACGAGGATGGACGCGTGGGACATGTACAAAGGCTTGGGCACCAAGCTTGGAGCCCCCGTGCCCGATTTTAAGATCCCCGGGCACTACACGCGCAAAAAGACCCGCTCCATGGGCAGGGTGGCGCTTTTTTCCACCCGCGCCACCGAGCTTGCCTTAATTGATGCGGGCATGCTTGACGATCCTTCGCTTACCGACGGCAGCACAGGCATAGCCTACGGCTCGTGCACAGGCTCGACCAGGCCCATCATGGACTTTGGGACCATGTTCTTGAATCACACCACCGAAGATATCACCAGCACCACTTATTTGCAGATGATGCCCCACACCACGGCGGTCAACACGGGCCTCTTTTTTGGAATCAAAGGCCGCCTCATCCCCACCTCAAGCGCCTGCACCTCAGGCTCGCAGGCGCTAGGCTACTCTTATGAAGCCATCAAATACGGCAAGCAGGATGTCATGATCGCAGGCGGGGCCGAGGAGCTGTGCCCCTCCGAGGCGGCGGTCTTCGATACCTTGTTTGCCACCACTCAAAAGAACGATGTGCCCAAGCTCACCCCCGCCCCCTTTGACCGCGATCGCGACGGCATTGTGATAGGAGAAGGGGCAGGCACCCTGATCTTGGAAGAATATGAGCATGCCAAGGCCAGGGGCGCGAAGATCTACGCTGAGATCTTAAGCTTTGCCACCAATTGCGATGCCTCCCATATCACTCAGCCCCAAAGCAGCACCATGCAAGAGTGCATGCAGCGCTCTTTGGATGAATCTGGACTTGCTGCCTCGGACATAGGCTATATCAGCGCCCACGGCACCGCCACCACCCGCGGCGATATAGCAGAAAGCCATGCCACGCATAATATTTTCGGCGCCAGCGCTCCGATCTCCTCGCTTAAAAGCTATTTTGGCCATACCTTGGGAGCCTGCGGCTCGGTGGAGGCTCTGCTTGCGATCTTGATGATGAAAAAGAAGTGGTTTAACCCTACCTTAAATCTAAAAAACTTAGATCCGCAATGCGCGCAGCTTGATTACATCACAGACGAAAAAAGGGACATCGACACCGAATTTATCATGACCAACAATTTTGCCTTCGGAGGCATCAATACCTCAATCGTGATCAAAAATTGCTAAAAACAAGACATCCTTGAAGGATGCCACAGAGTCTGAATTCTCCCCCAATGCCCTGACCGTCTTTATGGAAGGGGGCAAAAACTATTACTTCAGACAGTACATCAAATTAGGAGTCTTTGTGCACGGCGCGAATCTTGAGCAGATTGAAGACGAGGCCCGGGCACAAGAGGAGATCAGAGCTTGCAGCTACGGCATCCCGGGAACCTGCAGCAGCAGCTATTTCTGATCATCTTCCCTGCCCCCGGGCTTTTGCATCAGGCAAGGCAGCGCCGATTAAATTAAGCCTTCCTGTCCCAAATCAGGGGCAAGCCGGGCTTGCTGCCAAACTTGGCTTTGCGCCTTCCTTTCTTAAGCCTCTCTTTTTGCTACAATGCCAAAAACAATTGAGAGTTCTTGCCATGGCCTCCTTTATTCCCTTACACATCCACTCAGACTACTCCATCTCAGACGGTTTGCAGAGCGTCGAAGCCATCGTCAATCGGGCCGCGCAGCTTAAGATCCCGGCTTTGGCCTTAACCGACATGACCAACATCTGCGGCTTCATCAAGTTTTACTCGGCCTGCAAAAGCTTGGGCATAAAACCCATCATGGGCGCGGATATCATGGTCAAACCCGCATCGCAAGGCTACGATGAAGCAAAGCCCTTCAGGCTTACTTTGCTGGCCATGGACAGGATAGGCAGGCAAAACCTGTACGACATACTCTCAAACGCCTGGCTGCGCTCGGATGCAGGCGAGTTTAATGCCGCCACCGGTTACGAGGAGCTTGAAAAATACAACGCAGGCCTCATTGTCCTCAACGGCTTTCGCGGCGACTTGAGCGCGCTCATGCAAAACCGCGACAAGGCAGGCATTCTCTCCAGGGTCAAATGGTACAAGGAAGTCTTTGGCGACAGGTTTGCCTTGGAAATCACCAGAACCGGGAGGGCAGGCGAGCAAGAATTTGAAAATTTGGCATTAAATTTGTGCTTAAAGCACGACATTGCCCCGGTTGCAACCAATGACACAGTCTTTTTGCACGGGGAGCAGGACATCCCCAAGGACGGTTTTTCCGACTATCAGATCCACGACGTCAGAGTGGCCATTCAAAAAGGCCTGCGCCGCGGGGACAAAGAAATTGCCCGCATCTACTCCAAAGAACAATACTTAAAGACGCCCGAGGAGATGGCAGGGCTCTTTGCGGACATCCCCGAGGCTTTAGAGAATACCCTGGCCGTGGCTCAAAGATGCAATGTGGACATCGAGCTTGATCACCCCAGGCTCCCTCACTTTGCCACAGGCGATCTGTCCGCGGCCGATTACCTGCGCCAAAAAGCTCGCGAGGGCTTGGAAGAGCGCTTAAACTTCCTGTTCCCCGATCCCATCGAGCGGGAAAAGCAGCGGCCCGTCTACGAAGAGCGCTTGGAGATCGAGCTTGACGTCATCATCTCAATGGATTTCCCGGGATACTTCTTAATCGTTATGGAATTTATCCAGTGGTCCAAAGATCACGGCGTCTCGGTGGGCCCGGGCCGCGGCTCGGGCGGCGGCTCCTTGGTGGCCTACTCCCTTAAGATCACAGACTTTGATCCTTTGCGCTTTGATTTGCTCTTTGAGCGCTTTTTAAACCCCGAGCGCGTCTCCATGCCTGACTTTGACGTGGACTTTTGCCAAAGAAACCGCGAGAAAACCTTGGATCACGTGCGCCAAAGATACGGCTTTGACGCGGTCTCGCAGATTGCAACCTTCGGCACCATGGCCCCCAAGGCCGCCATCAAGGACGCAGGACGTGCCCTGGGCATGGGCTACGGCAGCGTCGATTATGTGGCCAAAATGCTCCCGGGCACCCCGGGCCTTACCTTTGATGCGGCCATGGGCATCGGCAAAAAAGGAGAGCCTGCGGATCCTGCCGCCCCCGATTTTGTGGCCCTTTATAACAAGGCCGTGGCCGATGACGACAGGGCGAGGGTGGAGCTTATTCATATTGCCATGCGCCTTGAGGGGGTGATCCGCAATATCGGCAAACACGCCGCAGGCGTGGTCATCAGTCCCACCCGCACCGCCGAATTTACCCCCCTGATGCTCGACTCGGACGGCAACTCCATCACGCAATTTGACAAAAAAGACGTGGAGCACGCAGGTTTGGTCAAGTTTGACTTTTTGGGCCTGACCACCCTGACCATCATCTCAGATGCCCTGCAGATGATTAACGAGAAAAAGCACAGGCTCAAACAGCCGCCTTTGGACATACATGCCGTGCCCTATGAGGATGACGCCTCCTTTAAAGTCTTGCAGCAAGGCCAGACCACGGCCGTCTTCCAGCTTGAATCGACGGGCATGCGCAAGCTCATCTCGCAGATGAAGCCCGACCGCTTTGATGATCTCATCGCCTTGGTGGCGCTCTATCGCCCGGGCCCCATCAAATCGGGCATGGTCGACCACTTTGTCAAAAGAAAGCACGGACAGGAGCCTGTGGCCTACCCCTCGCCCGATTTCCAAGATCTCGATTTGAAGCCCATCTTGGACTCAACTTACGGGGTAATAGTCTACCAAGAGCAGGTCATGCAGATTGCCCAAGTGCTCGCAGGCTACTCATTGGGCGGGGCCGACATTTTGCGCCGCGCCATGGGCAAGAAGAATCCTGCCGAAATGGCAGGCCAGCGCTCGGTCTTCAAGGAAGGAGCCATCAAAAAGGGCAAAGATCCCGACATTGCCATGAAGATCTTCGATCAGGTGGAGATGTTCGCCGAATACGGCTTCAACAAATCCCACTCGGCAGCCTATGCCCTGGTGGCCTGGTGGACTTTGTATCTTAAGACCCATTACCCGGCCGAATTTTTGGCAGCCATGATGACGGCCGACCGCCAGCACACCGAAAAGCTGGTCACCTACATTGCAGACTGCCGCCGCCTCAATCTTAAGGTCAACCCGCCTGATGTTTTGGTGGGCAAGTTTGACTTTACCGTCAACCCCCAAGGCGAAATCGTCTACGGCATCGGCGCGGTCAAAGGCATAGGCGAGGCCTTTGTCAACCGCGTGGTGGAGGTGAGGGAACAAGGCGGCTTTGAGGACTTTTACGATTTTGCCCAAAAGGTGGGCTCGGCCTACATCAACAAGCGCACCTTGGAGAGCCTCATCATGAGCGGGGCTTTGGACAGGCTGTGCGACAGCCGCGCCAAGATGATGGCCTCGGTGCCCAATGCCATCAAATACGCCCAGCAAAAAGAGGCCGATCAGAGCTCGGGGCAAATGGATCTCTTTGCAGCCATTGAAGACATCGGCAAGCCGCTGCTTGTCGAGGCCCCGCAATGGTCAGACAAGTACCGCCTTTACATCGAAAAGTCGGTGCTGGGACTTTATTTGTCAGGGCACCCCATCACTCCCTATCAAAAGGAGCTGGTGCGCTTTGCAGGCACCTCCCTTGCGGCCATGAAGAACAACGTGACGCAAAAACCCCAAAGCGTCAGCATCTGCGGCGTGGTCATCAGCAGCATGGTCAAAAACAGCAAACACGACGACAAGCATTACTACATCATCGAAATTGACGATTCGACCTCGCAGCTTGAGCTGATGCTCTTTTCGGAAAATGCCGAGGCCTACGGGCAAATCTTGGAAAAAAGAAAGCACGCCGAGCTCAAAGGCGATGCCCAAGATCCTCAGGAGGCGGTGCCCTCCCCGCTGGTTTTGATCATCCGCGGCGAGTATTTGCTGGGCATTGACGGGGTGCCCAAGTTCAGAACCAAGGAGATCTTATCCTTGGAAGAGGCGCGTCAAGCCCACGCCTCATCGGTTTTGATCAAATGCACAAACGAGCAGTATCAAAAACAAGGCAAGGATTTAAACCGCATCATCCTGCGCAATCTGATTGACGCCAATGATCCCAAGTTAAGCCAAGATGAACTCATTTCAGGCAAACCCGCACCCCGCGGGTGCTCTTTGCAGCTTATGAAAGGGACGGCCTTAATCAGCTTTAAAAACAGGCAGGTTAAGATTGACCCCAGCGACGATCTCATCGACAGCGTGCGCGATCTGTGGGGCACCGACGCCTTGGCCGTCAATTATTAAGATGCAGGGCACAAAAGGCTCAGGTCGAGAAGATCTTTGCCTTGGCAAGACCTTGCAGGCAGATTTAACCTGCCAAAGACGACAAAGCCCGGGAGAAATTCCCGGGCTTTGGCTTAAAGCTGCTTTTATCAGGCCTTGGCCTTTTGGGCGGCACGGGCCTTTTCGAGCATGCCAAAGCGCTTCTTGAAGGCTTCTACGCGCCCGCCGGTATCAACAATCTTCTGCTTGCCGGTGAAGAAAGGATGGCACAAGGAGCAAACTTCAATATCGATGTCGTGACCTGCGGTAGAACGCACGGTGAACCTGTTGCCGCAAGAGCAGCGAACATTAACTTCGCCATACTGCGGATGAATATTCTCTTTCATGGAAACCTCTTTTGTGTATCGCCATTCCGGCCGCCTGAGCGCCAAAATACCACACACCTGTCAATAGAAAACAAAGTGCGACCATGTTAACAGAAAAAGCCCCTGTTTCAAGGTTTTTTGCAGATTTTCCCCGGTTTTTTTGCACTTTTGGAAGACAGGAGCAAAACACCGCCCATGCGGCGTCTTTTAAATGCGACTATTTGCCTTTAGAATGATTAAAACGATGTAAGGACTTGCAATGGGTTTTATTTTTGTCAGCGTGGCTTTGGTCAACCGCCCCTTATTTTCAACCTTTGACTATAAGATAAAAAGCGAGGCCGTGCCGCCCGTTGATCAAAACAAACTCAGAGGCGCCCGCGTTTTGGTCCCCTTTGGCAACAGCACGCAAAGCCTGGGCATCATCACCAAGGTCATCGACGCCCCCTCAACGGAGCCTTATGCCATCAAAGAGATCTCAGCCTTGCTTGATGCAGACGCAGTGATGGGAGATGACGTCTTTGACATGGTAAGCTTCGGGGCCTCCTACTATCACTACCCCATCGGCCAATGCTTTTTTGCCTCTTTGCCTTTGGCCTTGCGCGAGGGGCGCAAATGCGAATTTGGCAAATTAACCTACTACGACCTCTCCTTGGATTTTGACAGCCTTAATCAAAGCAAACTCAAATCCGACAATCAAAAGCGCTGCCTTGAGATCCTAAAATTTGAAAATGCCCCTGTATCTGCGCAGGAGCTCAAGACCCGCGGCATCAGCCCCTACTCTTTGAATGCTCTGACCGACAAGGGTTTTATCCGCAAGCTCAAGATTTCAAGCGCCTCGCAAAAGTCATGGCATGAAATTGCAAAAGAAGGCATCCTCAAAGAACAGGGGCCAATCTTAAACGGCGAGCAGGAGCATGCGGTCAACGAGGTTGGCGCGGCGCTGCACAGCTTTAAAATCTTCATGCTCTTTGGCATCACGGGCTCTGGCAAGACCGAGGTGTATTTGAACATCATAAAAAAGGTCTTGACAGAGGGGCAGGCCGTCTTGGTCCTTGTCCCCGAAATTGCCCTCACCCCCCAAACCATGGAGCGCTTTTACCGGCGCTTTAACGTGCCCATTGCCGCCATTCACTCGGCCTTTACCGACAAAGAAAGGTTTGAGGCCTATCTGCACATGAAATTTGAGCGCGCGGGGATCTTGATAGGCACCCGCTCGGCCTTGTTTGCCCCCATTCCCAACCTCGGCCTCATCGTGATCGACGAAGAACACGACAGTTCTTTCAAGCAGGCAGAAGGCTTTCGCTATCACGCCCGCTCTCTTGCCATCATGAGGGCCAGCTATAACCGCTGCCCCATAGTGCTCGGCTCTGCCACTCCCTCCCTTGAGACCGTCTACAATGCCCTGTGCGGCCGCTATGTCAGGCTGGATCTCAAAGAGCGCGCAGGCGGGGCCAAGCCTCCGCAAATTAAGCTTGTCGATCTGAGGGACGAGCCTGTCAGCGCGGGGCTTGCCTGCGGCATCGGGCAGACCTTGGAGAATGCGGTGGGAGAGGAGACGGTCAGGCGCCATCAGGCCCTGCTCTTTTTAAACCGCCGCGGGTACTCAAGACACCTTACCTGCCATCATTGCGGCAAGGTTTTCATGTGCCCCAATTGCGACAATCTTTTAACCGTCCATCGCCAAGAGCAGCTTTTGCGCTGTCATGTCTGCGAATACAGGATCCCCATCCCCCGCACCTGTTACGGCTGCGGGCAAAGCGATCTTTTGGAATCGGGCTTTGGCACCGAGCAGGTCGAGGAGTTTTTGAAGCTGCGCTACCCTGATGTGGGGATTGAAAGAATCGACCGGGACACGGTCAAAAACAAAGAAGATCTCGAGGCCAAGCTTAACAAGGTGCGCTCTTTGAAAAGCAGGATCATGGTGGGCACGCAGATGCTGGCCAAGGGCCATGATTTTCCTGAGGTCACCTTGGTGGGGATCATCGATGTCGACTCGGGATTGTACTCGGACGACTTTCGCTCTTTGGAGTTTACCGCGCAGCTTTTGACGCAGGTGTCAGGCAGGGCCGGGCGGGCCCAAAACCCGGGGGAAGTGCTGGTGCAAAGCCATCATCTTGAGCACTTTTTGCTCCAAGGTCTGTGCGACGGCCAAAAAAGCTATTTGCAAACTGCTCATGAGCTTTTGGCCCTGCGCCAGGCGGGCAATCTGCCTCCTTACTCCCATCAGGCTTTGATTGAAAGCAACGCGGCCGTGCGCGAAAACGCCCACGAGTTTTTGACCAAGCTCAAAGACAAGTGCGAGTCATACGCCTCGGAGCTTGCGGTGACCCTGGGACCTGCCGTATCCGATCGCATGGAAAAAAGACATAACCGCTATCATTTTCACTTTTTGGCCACCGCCTCCGACCGCGCCCGGTTGAAGACCTTTTTGGACAGGCTGCAAGATGAGGTTGTGATCCTGGGGATCCCATCGGGGGTGCGCTTTGCCATCGATGTCGATCCCATCATCATGCTCTAAGAGCGCTCTTTCTAAAGCAAGCTCTCATGATCGCAATCCTGCATGAGGATATCGGATCCTTTGCTCAGGCAGAGACGCTTTTAAAACTTTCAAAAGCAAATTAAAAGGACGCGGCGCGCAGGCAGACCGCATCTGCAAAGACTGTAAAGTCTTTTATTTATCAAATGCGCCCCAAGCTTAAGCAAACATCTAAAGCTTGGGGTTGTTGAGCCCTTAAAACTTCGCTTTGGGTCAGCCGCCGTGCCGGGTCTGTTTTGCGCCTTGCCCCTATAACACAGCTTTTAAATAAAAGAGCCGATCAGTCCGACAATTTTGTATTTTAAAGTTATGGCCGCCGAATTTGTGACCTATAATGGATTTATTATGCAGTGATTTTGTGGAGTTGACCGGGGTGATGCCATGATGTTGCTCAACCATCTTTTGCGCCTGATTTTTTACTGGCCTTTAAAACTGACCGCAACCTGCGAGCCCATCCCCTTTGAGCCCCTCAAGCACATCAAACTTGATCTTAACAAACCCGTCGTCTACATCACGGTCTCATCTTCGGTTGGCAATCTGCTGACCATCGAGCGCTTAACCGACTCTTTGGGCTGGCCAAGCCCCTTCTCGACGGTCACCATCAATGACAAGCCTTTGCACCGCGTGGCCTATTTGAGGATCCCAAGGATGTTTGGCAAGCGCGCCAGGGTGGCAGATCTCAACGGACTGGTGACGCAGTGGTATACCGATGCCAAGATAGCCGGCACCGACGTGCAGATCGTGCCCATCACCGTGTTGTGGTCGCGCAACCCCTCCTATGAAGGCACGGCGCTGCGCGGCGTAGACGGGGCCAACTCCTCGTGGCGCAAGTTTTGGACCTTGCTGTTTGCAGGGCGCGACAATTGCACCATCATCTCCGATCCCATGTCGCTCATCAAGTTATACGAGAGGATAGATTTCAAAACCCAGCCGACCCTCTTAAACCGCTTTGCCGCATTGCACTTTTTGAAAAAAGCCCGCTCGGTGGTGGGCAATCCTTTTCCCAATCGCAATCTTTTGATTGAAGAGATGCTGACCAGGCCCGGGACCTTGGCGGCCATTGACGAGGAGATTGAACACGATCCCAAGCTTACGCGCGAGGAGCTGACGCAAAAGGCTCGCGAAATCTTGCAGGTGATGGTGGCCGACACCAGATATCCTCTGCTTAAGTTTTTGAACACCGTCATTTCGCTCCTGTGGCACCGCTTTTATCACGGTCAGACCATCATCGGGGCAGCAAGGGTGCGCGAGCTGGTGCAAAGCGGCCATGAGATCATCTATATCCCCTGCCACCGCTCGCACATGGACTATATTCTCCTGTCCTTTGTGATCTTCCATGAAGGTCTGCCCATTCCGCAGATCGCCTCGGGCGACAACTTAAACTTCTTCCCGGTAGGACCGCTCATCCGCCGCTGCGGCTCGTACTTCATCCGCCGCAAGATGAAAGGCGACAAGTTTTACACCGCCTTGTTCAGGGAATATCTGTCCGTCCTGTTTGAGCGCGGGTATGCCACCGAGTTTTTCATCGAAGGCGGCAGATCGCGCACCGGCCGCACCCTGCCTCCGCGCACCGGCATGGTGTCGATGACCGTGCAGGCTCAATTGCGCGGCATCGAGCGCCCCATCACCTTTGTGCCCACCTATTTGGGCTACGAGCACGTCATGGAAGTGGGCTCCTACATGAGAGAGCTGTCGGGGCAAAAGAAGGTGCGCGAAAGCGCCTGGCAGCTTTTGGGCATCTTCAAAAGATTGCGCTACTACGGCCGCGGCTACGTCACCTTCGGCGAGCCTGTGACCGTGCCGCGCTTTTTGTCCAAAACCGTCCCCAATTGGCGCGACTACATCGATCCGACGGGACAGGGCAGGCCCTCGTGGCTGCATGATACCGTGGAGAACCTGGCCCACGAGATCATCGTCAAGCTCAATAAATCAGCCTCCGTCAACGGCATCAATTTGTGCGCTCTGGCCATCATGAACGATGATGACCGCACCTTGAGCCTGCGGGTGCTGCGCCGCTGCCTGAGACTCTTTTTGACCATGCTGCGCACCGATCCCGATTTGGCCAAGAGCGCCCCCGACGATGAAATAGACACCTTGATTCATCAGGCCTTCGAGCTTAGAAAGTTTCACATCTACGATGTGGGCACCGACATGAAGTTTGTGCGCCCCAGCCAGGGCCAGACTCTGCAATTGTCGTACTTTCAAAACAATATTCTGCACCTGTTTGCCCTGCCTGCGCTGATCGCCAACATTTTGTTGCGCCACGGCCACATCAAGCGCCCCGATGTAAGGTCGCACACCAGATCTTTGTTCTACTTTTTGCGCCACGAGTTGTACTCGCCCGTGCCCGAGAAGAATTTGGATAACCTCATCACCGCCTACATCGACACCTTCATTCGCGAGGGCTATATAGCAGAATACGATGACATGCTCTATATCTCGGGGGACGGCCTGGCCGAATTTTCGATCCTGGCCCGCTCCATCCGCATGAGCCTGATCCGCTACCTCGTGGGCGTCACGGCCTTAAAGCAAACCGAGCCTCACACCGTCACCCCCGACAAGTTCATCGAAAACTGCCTGACTCTGGCCAACCGCCTGCCCAAGGAAGTAACCTACAGCAGTCCCGAATTTGCCGATCCGGTCATGTTTAAGATCTTAAGCGCTACCATGATCCGCCACAGCTACTTTAAGATCTTGGAAGACGGCACCATTGAGCCGAACATGCCCAAGGTGCAAAAACTGGTGATGGCAGCCGAGCCTCTGCTGGCAGCGCGCGACGTCAAGACTTTGTACTCGGTCGATCTTAATGCTCCTGTGCAAGAGGATCCCAAAGAAGAAGAGGAAATCCCCAAGACCCCCAATCCTTTCCGCGATTGATGTCTTAAGGAAAAAACAGGGGCGTTAAAGCTCAAGCCTGCGCTTTGACCCGAGGTTTACGGCCCCAAGATAAAAGGCCTGGGATCAACAAGCTGCAAAAAGGGCTTAAAAACTCTTTTTGATGCGCACAGAGCGCAGGAGCACTTGCAAATTTGCCATCTTTGCCGATATGAAGAGGAGCCCGGCCCCAAGCTTTAGGCCGTTAATTTGCATAAATAACCAAAATTTAAATTGCAGGTTTAAAAATTGACCCCCAGGGATCAACAAATCCCGACATATAACCGCAATGATTTGCTAACGCTGTGGAGAGACATCAATGAAATACCGCTTACCCCTGATTTGCGCCGTGCTGGGCTCAGTCCTGATGATGACACAACCTGCCCGCAGCGCCGAAGGCACAGACTCAATGATGGTGACCCGCGGAGCCGGAGCCTTAGGGGAAATGATGGCCGCCCCCGAGATAGGCTATTACGAGTTAAAGCCTGACTTTACCACCAATCTGTATTCGACAGGAGGGTCGCGCCTTCATTACATCAGAGTCAAGATGAGCTTGATGTTAATTGACAATCGCGACAGCTCCGTCATCGCCGACATCGAGCCCATGATCCGCGACATCATTGTCACCACCCTCGGCTCTCATGATTACACCTCAATTTCAAGCGCGGCAGGACGGGAGAACTTAAGACAAGAGTGCAAGGCCAAGCTCAGCGAGCTTTTATTCGAGCGCGAACAGCGTGAGATCATTCAAGATCTGCTCTTTACCAATTACGTCTATCAGTAAAAGATTTCAAGCATCAAAAAGGGCGCATCCTGCGCCCTCTCTTTCAAAAAACCTGTTTAAAGGCCAGGGAAACCTGCTTAAAGTGCGCAGAGTCCTTTGCCGTCTTTTAGCTCAGCTTCAAGAATTTGGCATCCCACAATCCGATCAAAGCGCCGCAGACCATGCCGCCCACGTGACAAAAATTGGCCACGCCGTTTAAGAAGAAGCCAAAGGCAATGAAAATCACGCACACGGTCATCAGCCCCCGCGGCAGATACAGGCCCGACGGCAGATCATTGCGCAGATGTGAGAGAATTCCTGCATAGCCGATCAAGCCGTAGACCACCCCCGACATGCCGCCGAAGATGGAATTGGCCCCCTGCAAATAAAGCTGCAGCAAATTGGACACCATCGCCATGACCAGCACCAAGAACAAGATCTTGGCATGCCCAAGATAGCGCTCAATCGGCCTGCCTACGGCCTCCGCCATCACCAGGTTAAAGGCGATGTGCAAAAAGGCAAAGTGCAGGAAGATGGGGGTCACCAGGCGCCAGATCTCAAAGCCCTGCGTCACATCGCGAATAGATGACAGGCTCAAATGGGTGATGAAGCCGTAATAAAGCCAATCGCCAAAAAAACCTATGACGTAGACCAAAATGCAGACGATCTCCAAGACGGAGAGCACCGACAAAGGCTGCCAGTAGTAAAGGCCGAAAAAGGATGAGTTGTTGAACACCTTCTCCTTTTTGACCTGCTCTCCCTTATGGGTTTGCCAGGATGATTTGGCATACTCGCGGGCAAAGGGCTGCTCCCCGTAGCGCAACAGCTCAAGCTTGGCGCGGGAGATCTGCAGCTCGTTGGCAATGAATATCGCCCAAGCGGCCGAAAAGGTCGAATGGGCCGTCGCCTTGATGCCGATGGAATTTAAATAATCGACAAAGGTCAGAGCCATCTCTCGATTTGGCAGCTTGCCTATCTCGTAGGGGTATTGAGCATCATGCTCTATTTTGAATTCAGCCACGTTAAGTACTCTTTGACGCCTTCTGCCACGCTCTTAAATTCCACATCGCAGCCTGCAGCCCTCAGCTTGGTCAGATCAGCCTGCGTGAAGCTTTGGTAGTGCCCCTTCAAATGATCGGGGAAGGGGATAAATTCGATTTCGCCGCGCCCGTGATAAGCGATGACGGCTTTGGCCACATTCAAAAAAGGCTCGGCGCGGCCCGTGCCGCAGTTGTAGACCCCTGAAGGCCCCTTGTGCTCGAAGAACCAGTAATTGACCTTGCAGACATCCTCGACATAGACAAAGTCGCGCACCTGTCCGCCGTCGGGGTAACCGTCGCAGCCTTCAAAGAGCTTGGGATTTTCGCCGCGCAACATCTGATTGTTCAAATGGAAAGCCACCGAGGCCATGGTGCCCTTATGGCCCTCGCGGGGACCGTAGACATTAAAGTAGCGCAAGCCCACCACCTGCGATTGCAGCTTGGGAAGCCTGGCCCTCAGATACTCGTCAAAGAGGAACTTGGAGTAGCCGTAAACATTCAAAGGACCTTCATGCTCGCGCCCTTCGACAAAGACATTGCCCCCGCCGTAGGTGGCCGCAGAGGAGGCGTACAAGAAGGGGATCTTGTGCGCTGTGGCAAAGTTAAACAGCCTGACCGTGTACTCAAAGTTGTTTTGCATGACGTACTTGCCGTCCCACTCGGTGGTGGAAGAGCAGGCACCCTCATGGAAGATGGCTTCAATCTTGGCAATGCCGAATCTGCGGTCAAACTCGCGCTCGTCGCAGACCAATTTGATGAACTCTTCTTTGTCCATGTAATCTTGGACATCAAGATCGACCAGGTTGACAAACTTATGACCGTTTTTGAGGTTATCCACCACCAAGATGTCTTTGCGGCCATGATCGTTTAAGAGCTTGACCATGTTGGAGCCGATAAAGCCCGCTCCGCCTGTCACAATAATCATAACTTTACCTTTAAAAAATCTGTAAACCACTGCCCGGGTGCTCAGGCGCTTAAGCTGATCTTCAACCGCGCAGCCTCAAGCCCTTGCCTGCTTAAGCTTGGCACCTCATCTGTGCCCCATTATAAGAGATCTTATCCTGCGCAGGGGCAGGGGACGGCAGTTTATTTGGAGAGGCAGCAAGCCTTGACGGGTTTAAAAAGAAAGTTTTTAGGGATTTGACAGAGCGCGGTTACCCGCGCTCGCTTTGTGAAAAAGATTTTAGAAGATGTAACCTGCGCGGGCCATCACGCCAAAGGAGTCGGTGTTATCCGAGCCTTCGTAGCCCAATTGCAATCCTAAGCGGAAGGATTGATATTGAGCGCTGATGCCCAAATCAATGCCGTAGGTAAACTCATCCAAAACCTCGGTTGAGAGGGAGACTTTATTCTCAAGACCGTTAAAGGTGATGTTGCTGTCAAGCTTGTCATCGCCCGTGTTAAAGGCCACGTGCAAGTCGGCAGCGGGGCTTACAATCCAGTCTCCTGCACTCAGGCTGCTTGAGAACTTGACGCCAAGCGGGATGGAGAAGACATCAAGATTGTCGTTATCAGCCTTCAAGATGTTGCCCTGAGCGCTGCCAACCTCGTAGTCGTCAAGCTTAAGCTTGGTGTAGGTCAGACCCAAGTGAGGGGCAATGTCGACGATGTCGGTCTTAAAGGTGTAGCGGGCCTCGACGCCGAAGCTTAAGGCGCTGCTGTCAACGGAAGTCTTTAAGGTGCCGTAATCGGACAGCCCCGAGGAGGCATTCAAGTCGTTGTCAACCTTTGAGTAGGTAAACCTTGCAAGGATGTCAAAGTTCTCAACAGGGGCGATGACGGCATACAATCCTGCCGAGTAGTAGTCAAAGTCGTTGCTGACACTGCTGCCTGCATCCTTGCCGTCGGCATCGCCCGAGCCTGCCGAGAACATGAGACCAATCCTTGCCGTATCGGCAAAGGCATAGTCGGCACCCAGGCTTGCGCCATAGAGGTCAATCTTGGCCCCTGCATCAAGTCCGTCTGCATTGAAGCCGGAGGCATCAAGGTAGCGGTAGACGGGAGCAAGCCACAAACCAAAGCCGTTGTTCTCTGCCACGGTGAGGTTGGAGGCGGGGGTAAAGCCTGCTCTTGCCCTGATGGCATTGACGGTCTCCTGCTCAACCAAGTAAGCTGCCTGCACGGCACCGCCGAAGACGGCCAATCTTGCGGCAGTCTCCACATTGCTGCCATTGCCCATGCCCACAGCATCTTGCAAGAAGAAAGCGCCTGCGCCTTGGGCATTTTCAAAGGCGTCGTTATTGAAGCTGTCAATCACATAGTTGTACATGGGATTGGACAAGCCGCTTAAGATGGAGCGGGCGTTATCCGACAAGGACATCACCTCCTTCAGCAGTGAAAGGGTCTGACCATTTGAAAGCTCGCCCGTGAACAAGCCGTTGTAGGTGGTAAAGTACAGGACGTCCCCATCATCTACCGCGCTGACGGTGACATTTTCGGCCGAGCCGTCTGCAGTGATTAACTTTTCAAGCTGAGTTTTGGTGATGCCTGCCGGGACCACAATCTGACCGCCTGCCGCGTACAGGGTGGCCGAGCCTGCCTCAAAGTTCAAAGTGCCCGATTCGGAATCATCGGCCAGGGAGGCTGCCGTAA
>CAZYXT010000014.1:0-31410 GCA_964651505.1 uncultured Enterobacterales bacterium | reverse complement strand
CTCAGAGCAGCCTGCTCAGCTAACAGTTAGTACAGTGAATTGGTAACTTTTTAATCAAACCAAAATCGGAGGCACTTATTTTTTGCAGGAACGGGCGATTTTGATTACGCAGATTTAAAACATGGGCTATAATTTTGAGCAAAACCAATGTGCGGCAGCAACATGCCAAAGGAGGAAACCATGATTTTTCTCGTCTCTTTCCTGATCTTCTTAGCCTTCTTTGGCTGCCTGGCCTTAAGTTTGATCATCAAGGGCAAGAGTCTGCCTTCAGAAAGCGAAGCCAATGCGGTTTTAGAGGGATTAAGCTGCTCCACCTGCAAGTCTGCGTGCAATTTTGCAGGCCGCAAAAACCACAATCCGCTGCCAAAATGCAACGGCACGGATATGGCCATCCCCCACAAGGCTGCCTGAGGCTTGGGGTTATCCCATGTTTGCCAAAACTTTAATATCTTTGACGCTCGCTTCCCTGATTGCAACAGGATGCGGCGAACCTTCAAAAGACAAATCATTTTCAGAAGTCACCAGGGTGCAGGGACGCACCATGGGCACCTACTACAGCGTGACGGTGCCGGGCGGTTTTGCAGGAGGTCAAGAGGCCCTGCAAAAGCTGTGCGAGAATTCTTTCAAAGAACTGGTCGACGACATTTCAACCTTTGACGAAAAGGCAAGACTGGCCCGCTTTAATGCCCATCAGTCCACAAAGCCTTTTGAGATCTCGCAAAAACTGGCCGCCCTCATCGAAGAGGTCAACCATCATGCGCTGCGCATCGATTATGCCGTCGACATCTCGGTAGGTCCCCTCGTTAATCTGTGGGGCTTCGGGCCTGACGGCAAGCCTAGCCGCATTCCGACCCAAGAGGAGATCGACGAGGTCAAAACCTATGTGGGCCCCGACAGATACGAGCTGCGCCAAGGCAGGTTCCCGCGCCTTATCAAATCCGATCCGAGGGTAAGGCTCGATCTTTCCACGGTGGGCGAGGGCGCAGGAGCCGATATCGTGGCCTTTGAGCTTGACAAGCTGGGAGTCAAAAACTACATGGTGGCCGTGGCAGGCGCCATCCGCACCCAAGGCGTCAATCCCAAGGGCGAGCCTTGGCGGGTGGGGATCGAAAACCCCGTCGACCCGGCCTCACCTCCCGTGGCTGTGGTCTGCCCGGGAACGATGGCCATGTCCACATCGGGATCTTATCGCAACTTTTATATCGATGAAGAGACCGGGATGCGCTACAGCCACATCATCGATCCTGCCACCGGCAGGCCCGTGCAGCACAGCACGGTCAGCGTGACCGTCATAGAGCGGGCCGCCCTGACCACCGATACCCTCGATACGGGACTGATGGTGATGGGGGCCGATGCGGCCTTAAAGTGGGGCGATGCCAACGAAACGGCTGTCTACGCAGTCGAGATCAATGACAAAGGAGAGCCTCAGGGCCGGTACAACCGCTATTTTGAACCCTATCTTAAGTGTGACGTTAAAGCGCGCTGAGGAACAACATGCATATTCATATCTTGGGCATTTGCGGCACCTTCATGGGAGGAGTTGCCCTCATCGCCAAACAGGCAGGCCATAAGGTCACAGGCTCGGATTTAAACGTCTACCCGCCCATGTCCGATCAGTTGCGTCAGGCAGGCATCGACATCGTGCAGGGCTTTGACGCAGAACAGCTTGATTGCAAGCCCGATCTTATCGTGGCGGGGAATATCATGAAGCGGGGGATGAGCGTCATCGAGCGCATGCTTGATGAAAAACTGCCCTATATGTCGGCGCCCCAATGGCTGTACGAGCATTATTTAAAGGACAAAACGGTGTTGTGCGTGTGCGGCACCCACGGCAAGACCACCACTGCCTCGATGCTCTGCCATATTTTGGACCAATGCAGATTAAATCCCGGATTTTTGGTGGGGGGCGTGCCCGAAAACTTTAAGATCTCCGCCCGCTCTGCCGACAGCAGGTATTTTGTCATCGAGGGCGATGAGTACGATTGCGCTTTTTTTGACAAAAGGGCCAAGTTTGTCCACTATCATCCCGATATCGCCATCTTAAACAACCTTGAATACGATCATGCCGACATCTATGAAAATTTGGCGGCCATTCAAAAACAATTTCACCATTTGGTGCGCACCATCCCCTCGCACGGCACCATCGTTGTCCCCCATCAAAATAAGGCAATAGATGAAGTTTTGGCCATGGGCATGTGGTCAAATTTGGCAAGAGTCGGGGCAGATGACAAATTGCATGCCGCGCTTTTAAAGCCTGACGGCTCTTTTATAGAGCTTTTCTACAAAGATAAGAGCCTCGGGCAATATGCTCTGCCAATCACGGGCCAATACAATGTAAACAATGCCCTGATGGCTTTGACTGCGGCCAAGGCTGCCGGGATCTCTTATGAAGACGGGGCAAAGGCCCTGCAAAGCTTTTTGCTGCCCAAAAGGCGGCAGGAGCTTAAAGGGCGGGTGCGGGGGATTGAGGTTTACGATGATTTTGCCCATCACCCCACGGCCGTGAAGGTGACGTTGGAGGGCATGAGAGCCCATATCGGCAACCGTCATTTGGCAGCGGTGTTCGAGCCCAGGTCAAATTCGATGAAACAGGGGGCTTTGCAGCAAGAACTGCCGCAAGCTTTTGCCTGTGCAAACCAAGTATACGTCTATGCCTCGCCTGCCGTGCACTTTGACGTGGAAAAAGCCATGGCTTCTTGTCCCGTTCCCTGCATGGTTTTTCATGATTTTGATAAAATGGTGATGCATATCGCAAGCAATGTACCCCCCGACGGGGTTATACTGACGATGAGCAACGGATCGTTTAACGGCATCTGCCAAAAACTTCTCAAAGCTTTGCAAGACGAGGGACAGACCTCAGATCCGTCTTGCCGCTGAGGCATAAAACAACATACGAGCAACATCAGGATCATGAACAGGAGCATGAATGACTGAGCAGGCCTTTAAGCCTCATTACAAGCGATCGGCCGATCGCTGTCACCTGATTTCAAGACTGCCGGTATTTGACGCCCGGGGAAATTGTTCTTTATATGCCCTGCGCTTTACCAAGGGCAATATGTTCGTGGTCGACGAGCTTGACGAACGGCATATTCTGCATGTGCTGACGGGGTTTATGATCAGGCGCGACATCTCATCCTTTGTGGGCAGCGACAGCTCGGTCATGATCAACCTGCCTTTGAGCCAAGAGCTTTTAAAGTTCTTTGACAAGATCCCCACCTCGCGCCTGGTCATCAGGCTCAATGTCGATGAGGAGTCGACCGTCTCCTCCCAGCATTTGCTGCGCACCCTAAATCATTTGCATGTGCGCTTTGCCATCGAATTGGACAACCTGATTGCCTCTTCGTGGCGCTACTGCATCAACAGTTTTGCCTATGTCATCATCGATATCAGAGACGAACACTACACAGAAAAGCTGATGCTCTACAAACAGCTCAAGAAGAACTCTCCGTGGCTTAAGCTGATAGTGCGCTGCTATCACATGGAGCCGAAGTTTTTTGACCGCATCGGCAACAGCGAGGCCGATCTTTGCATCAGCAATGCCATCAACCCTGCGCTTGGCGGCACCATCAAGGAGGTTTTGGACAGGCACGAACCCATTAGAATCCTGCTTATCGAGCTTACCAAGCCATGGCCTGATCTGGCCACGGTGGTGTCGATAAGCACGACCTACCCCAAGCTCGTCAGGGTCTTCAATATCTGCGTGGAGTTTATGAGACAACGGCGCAAGATCGCCGATCCCATCACCAACCCGAGGCTGGCCGAAGCCGCCTTCGGGCCTGAGGTAGTGTTCTCGATTTTTTGTTTTGCCCTGATTTATCAGCTGGTGACCATGTGCGAGCAGACCAATCGGCGCGGCGAGCAGTCAAACTATGCCATGGAGCCGTTTAAAAACTCCATCATACGCGGCTTTTTCCTTTACTACATGCTGCGCGAGCGGGCCTGCACCATCCGCACGCAGTTTTTGGGTTTCAGGCTGGGGGTGTTTTCCTTGCTGCATGATGTATGCGTGGCAGGCAACATCAAGATCGAGGGGGCCGCGTCCATGCTTGACAATCAAAACCCCGATATTGAAACCTGCAAGCTGTTGATTGAGGCCTGTCAGGGTTTTGAGCAGGTCGATCTTAAAGGGGCGGTGGAGGCATCCTTGGATCTTAAGCAATCCATCGGCACCATGTTGCGAGCCTATGAAAAGAGCGTTGTGCAATCGGCAAGCTTGTGCGATATGATCTTCAAAGGCAAACCTGCCTAAACTCTTGACGACGCTTTTTGGATCTCTCTTTGTCGGGCCCAAAAGAAAACCGCAGCCTCGGCTGCGGTTTTCTTTGCAATAATCTGCCTTTAAATACAATCAGACCACCTGGAACATGGCCGAGATGGATTCTTCGTTGCTGATGCGGCGGATGGCTTCTGCAAGCATGTTGGCCAAGGTCAGATAACGCACCTTTTCGATGGCCTTGATGGCAGCGGAGGCGGGGATGGAATCTGATACCACCAGCGAGTCAAGCTTGGACTCGGACAGATTCTTGGCCGCATCGCCCGACAAAACGGGGTGGGTGGCATAAGCAATTACGTGCAAAGCTCCGCGCTCTTTGAGGGCGTCGGCGCACTTGCACAGAGTGCCGCCTGTGTCGATGATGTCATCGACGATGATGCAGTCTCTGTCCTTGACGTCGCCTATCAAATGCATGACCTCAGAAACATTCGGGCGCGGACGGCGCTTGTCGATGATGGCAATATCGGCATTGTTCAAAAACTTGGCGATGGCGCGGGCGCGAACCACGCCGCCCATATCCGGGGATACCACCACGGGGTTGGAGAGGTTTTGCTCGAGCATGTCGTCCACAAAGATCTGAGAGCTGAAGCAGTTGTCCACCGGCACATCGAAGAAGCCTTGGATCTGCTCGGCATGCAGATCGACGGTCAACACGCGGTCGACGCCGACGCTGGATAAGAAGTCTGCCACCACTTTGGCCGTGATCGGCACGCGGGCCGAACGCAATCTGCGATCCTGGCGGGCATAGCCAAAATAGGGGATCACAGCGGTGATGCGGCCTGCTGACGCTCTGCGCATGGCGTCGATCATGACAATCAGCTCCATCAGATTGTCATTGGTGGGAGCACAAGTGGATTGAATGATGAAGATGTCGCAGCCGCGCACATTCTCATTGATCTGAACGTTAATCTCTCCGTCGCTGAAGCGGTCAACAGTGGCATTGCCCAAACGGGTATAGAGCCTCGAGGCAATGCGTCTTGCCAGCTCAGGGGTAGCATTGCCGGCAAATAACTTCATATCAGCCATAAAAACATCCAATATTGCGTGAAACCTAGTGAGCGCTTAGATCATAAGCAGAGGACTGTGCGTCAGCAAAGGGGCGGCAAAGCAGGCGGCAAAACCTGCCAAGCTCAACTCTCGCTGAGCCTGCAAAGCCTGTTCTTGACGATTGAAGAGCACGAAACACGATGACCCGCTGCCTGATAACTGCGCCGGTCCGTATTTTACCAGCCTGTCCAAGGCAAGTCCAATTTTAGGGTGTGTTTTTGCCACCGTGTGGAGAAAATCATTATGATGGGGCAGGGTCATGAGCTCTGTCAGGGTGCGCACGGGGGAGTCGCGTTTTAAGTTTGGATCCGAAAAAGCTTCCTTGGTGTCCACATGCTCGTGCGGGGTGACCACCACCGCCCATTGAGGCTCAAGCGCAACAGGGGTTAATTTTTCTCCGATGCCCTCGGCAAAGGCAGGACGGCCGAAAATAAACACGGGAACATCGGCCCCAAGTTTGGCCCCGATCTGCATCAGCTCATCGGTGCTTAAATTGCACTGCCAAAGCTTGTTTAGCGCCATCAAGGTTGTGGCGGCGTTGGAGGAGCCTCCGCCCAAGCCGCCGCCCATGGGGATGCGCTTTACAACTTCAATTCTGACTCCCAAGGCAGGCTCTCTCTTGTAAGGCTCCAAGGCGCGGGCCGCTTTGACGATAAGATTATCCTCGTTTGCAAAGTCAAACCCCTCAAGGGCAATTTGGCCGTCATGTCGGATGCTAAAGCTCATGTCATCGCCAAAGCCCAGCAGGGCAAAGAGGGTTTGCAGATTGTGATATCCCCTCTCGTTGCGGCCTGTGATGTACAAGAACAAATTGATCTTGCAGGGGCTTAAGACCTTTATGCTATTCAACTTGCAAGACCTCGCCTGTCTTTATCACTATCTGCAAGTTTGGCCCGGTGATGCCGATCTGCTCGGGCAGGGCCACGTTATTGGCGCTCGTAAAGCTTATGTACTCGATAAGATAGGGGAAAAGCCTCATGCCCAGGAGTTTGCCTTCTTCATCAAAGACCGCTTCCTCTTGCGCGCGCCCGAGCATCAAATCGATAAGATCAACATCAGGAAGATTAAGGCCAAAATGCTTGGCAAACAGGGCGCTGACGGAGGTGTCCGTATAGGTGATGCCGTCTGCTCTTAATCGTACCTCTCCTGTGCCATCATCGGTGAAGGTTGCCACCTCGCGCCCGAAGACGTCGGTGAGGCTGAGCCTGGTTTTTTGCGGGGTGTAATCGAGCAAAAAGTTTAAGCTGCCGCTGCCCTGCGCGCTTTTCAAGGCAATTTTGCCGCTTTCTTTGACGGCCTTTAAAGATGAAAGTTTTTGTTGGTTGAGCTCCCAATATCGGGCCCCCGATCCCGCGGCTGCGGTTTGCACAGAAGATGTCTGACAGCCTGTCAGGATCACGGCCCCCGCAATGAGAGAGGCAAACAGCAATTTAAGCTTTGGCATGTTGTATCCTTACGGGTTATTGCTCCTTAGAGCACAAAAAATCGCGAGTGCGTTTATAGATCTCAAGCATCTTGCGGTGTGCATCAAAGAGCGACAAATCAAGATCGCTTGCCTTTAAGTCATAAAACTTCTGCCCCCCTTCGATATGGGCCAGGGCCAAATTTAAGATCTCATCGCCATAGACTTGGGACAGGGCGCTTTTGATTGCGTTCAAGTTTAGATCTTTGCGGGTTTGACACAGCAAAATGTCTTTGACGCAGCGATAAAAACTTAAGCGCGAAAGGGCAAACTGACTTTCATTGAAGTTTAAAGTCCAATCCGTGTACTCAAGGGCAGGCTCGGTTGCGCCTGCTGCCAGGCTCAACAGGGCCTTAAGCTCCCCAAAGCGCAAAGTCTCCCAGGCTGTGCCCTCATCGGGCATGATCCCTAAGGCATGGCACACAAGATCCGAGTCATCAAGACAGGCATCTTCAAGCTCGGTGCGGTAGGCATCATAGGTATTTTGATCCTCGCAGCTTTCGGGCAGCCCCAAGAGGGCCTCTTGCAGATCGATGCTGCGGTTATTGTTGTTGTAGACAAGATCGTCCACAGGATAAATCTCGGACATGCCGGGCACCACGGCTCTTACCACGTGCACATTGTCAAATTGCAAACAGCGTATATAGATTTCAAAGCCTGCCTTGTCGATCATAAGGCGCAAAGCCTGATACTGATTGACGGTGGGGCCGCTGAAGTCCCAGTGGACAAACTTGAAGTCCTTGACGTCGCTGAACATCTTCATGGGCAGCAGGCCGTCAGAGTCAATAAAGTGGCTGATAAGATTGGTGACATCAGCGTAAAGCTCGGGCTCGACCGAGGGTCTTTGCAAATTATCAAGATCTGAGAAGCTGCGCCCCTGCATAAGCTCGGTTAAGGTGCGCTCCAAGGCAACCTCCAAGATGGGATGAGCCCCAAAGGAGGCGAGGGCACCGCCCGTGCTCTGATTGAACAAGACGGCGCAGACTACGGGGAAGCGTCCGCCAAGAGAGGCATCATAGATCTGCACCTTGAGGCTGTCTCCCTGCAAAGAGCGGTAAGTTTCATAGGAGGAGGGATAGCGCTCCAAGATCTTGTCGGGGATCTGCGGCAGCGACAGGCCTTTGCTTATCACCTCTTTTTTGACATAGCGCTCCAAGATCTCGCTTAAAGCCTGCACCAGGGCTTCGCTTTGAGAATTGCCCGCGCTCATGCCGTTTGAGGCATACAGATTATCAAGGAGGTTGACGGGAAAATAGACGCGCTCGTGATTGCGCGCGCTCATAAAGGGAATGGCGCACACGCCTTTTTGATAAGAGGAGCTTTGCAAATCCACAAGATCTTCAAGCTTAAGCCCTTCTTGGCCGTAAAACTTGCGCAAGGCAGCGTTAAGCAGATCAGAGGGCAGCAAGGGATCAAGCTCCCCCTGCTCCTTGGGGAGGGCAAACCACTTTTCGTCAGGGTAAAACACGAAGTCCGACTCTGCCGCTTTTGTGCCCAAAAAATACTGATTAAAAAGGTTATAGCTTAAAAGCCGCTCAAAAAACTCGCCGTAGGCTGACACTTGCGCGGCAAGCTTGCTTGCCCCCTTGCCGTTGGTGCACAATGAGGGGCAGCTTTCCTCTTCAAGGCGCAAAGAGTACAGATTGGGCAGAGGATTCATCCACTCGGTTTCATGCAGCTTAAGCTTGAGCGTGGCAGCTAGGGCTTTGAAATTAGACAGGCTCTCTTCAAGCGGAGCGTCTTTTCCTGTAATGGTGGTCATGGTGCAACTTCGCTTTATAATGAAAAACACTTGCGCTCTAATCTTAACACAGCCGCGGGGGACCGCTTCACTGTTTAAGTTACGGGACGGCGTTGCCCGCAGATGAGCGCTTCACGACAACAAGGTGCAATTGTGGCAGAGAACGACAAGCAAGATTTTGCATTTGAAGACGAGCAGGACTTAAAGGAGCGCTCGCCTTCAGATCCTCAGGAAGAAGATGAAGCCCGGTGCGGGGATGAAGATTGGCAGGAGGATGATGAAGATCTCATCGAGGGTGAAGAGCAAGATGAAGATCTTGAAGACGGCCCAAAAGATGATGAGGATGAGGATCAAGATGACGATGAGCAAGAGCCTGATGCCTGCCATGAAGACGACACAGAGCAAGATGGGGCCGGGACTCAGGATAAAAGATGCAGACCTGCCCTGACAGCAGAAGATCTTGACAACACTAAGGCCGTCACCCGCGCCTTGAACAGGGCAGGTCATGAGCCTGCGAGATTGTACGAGCGCAGCGAAGATCTCCCTTATACGATTAAAAGAAAGCTTGAGGCATTGGACCAAGAGAGCGCCCAAGAAAAAGAGGGAGCGGGGATCATGCCCGATCCTCATGATGACGGGGGTTCGCGCTTTTTTGGCATGGCCCAAGCGGCCCTCTCCCGCTCCAAAGGCCGCATGTCGCAAAGCACAAAGCTTTTTAAAAAGAACTTTAAGATCTTTTTGGTCATCATCATCGCCTTTGCAGGCTACTACGTTTACCTAAACTATATCGGCCGTCCTGTCATTCAGTCCTTTTCTGAGCTAAAGCAGGCCACCCCTTTGCAGCTTGACGATTACACCACCTTAAATAAGGTTGAAGAGGACGGCCCATGGATAGTGATGGAGATCATCAAAGACGAGGCTTATTACCAGGGTCAGAGCATTGAGCAGCGAGAGGAGAGTTTGGATAGGATCGAGGCCAATGCACAAAGTTTGTGCTCAAATTCTATTTTGGGGTCAATGATTAGAAATGGGCGCAAGATCACGGTATTATTAAAGGGGAGTGCCGGCAGTTTTACGCGCAATTTCACCGTAGAGCAGTGCCCGGGCACCGAAAATGATCAGTCCCACTGATGGCAGCAGTAAATTAGAACTTGGGTTTTTGAGAACAACGCTATGCAAAAATTAGGTTTAGTCGGCTACCGCGGCATGGTAGGCTCGGTTTTGATGCAAAGAATGCAGGAAGAAGGCGATTTTAATTGCGCCGAGCCTTTTTTCTTTTCCTCATCTCAGGCAGGCAAGATCGGGCCGAAGATCGAAGGCAAAGATCAAAGCGTCCTGCTTGATGCCTATGATGTTGATGCTTTAAAGCAGATGGACATCATCATCACCTGCCAGGGCGGCGACTATACAAACAAGATTTACCCCCTGCTGCGCCAAAGCGGATGGTCAGGCTTCTGGATTGACGCAGCCTCCTCTTTGAGAATGCAGGATGATGCCGTGATCATCTTGGATCCCGTCAATCGCAACGTCATCGATGCAGCCTTGAACAAGGGCATCAAAACCTATGTGGGCGGCAACTGCACGGTCAGCCTGATGCTGATGGCAACTGCCGGCCTGTTCAAAGCCGATCTCATCGAATGGATCTCCTCTTCGACCTATCAGGCAGCCTCGGGCGCGGGCGCAAAGAACATGCGCGAGCTTTTGTTGCAGATGGGCGTGCTGCACGATTGCGTCAAGGAAAAGCTCTCAGATCCCAACAGCTCCATCTTGGAGATCGAAAAAGAGGTGCGCACGGCCATGAATTCTGTTGCCATGCCCATCGACAATTTCACCGCTCCTTTGGCAGGCTCGGTGTTGCCTTGGATTGACAAGGAGCTTGAGAACGGCCAAAGCCGCGAAGAGTGGAAAGGCATGGCCGAGACCAACAAGATCTTGGGCTTAAGCCCCGCGACCGTGCCTGTGGACGGCAACTGCGTGCGCATTTCATCTTTGCGCTGCCACAGCCAGTCTTTGACCATCAAGCTTAAAAAGGATGTTCCTGCAGGGGAGATTGAAAGCCTGATTGCCGCTCAAAATCAGTGGGTTAAGGTTGTGCCCAACCACAAAGAGGTCACCTTAAAAGAGCTGACTCCCGCTGTCGTTTCGGGCTCTCTGACTGTGCCCATCGGCCGCATCCGCAAGATGAACATGGGTCCTTTGTACCTGTCGGCCTTTACCGTGGGCGATCAGCTGTTGTGGGGCGCTGCCGAGCCTCTGCGCCGCATGTTTCGCCTGCTCGTCGATTAAAAATGCTCCGGGGGAGACGAGCTTTCCCCGGAGATCAGTTTTCCCTCCTTCGTCTCTTCTTTGCTTTCTTTTCTTCTCTGCGCCTAAGGAACTATATTGAAATTATGCCTCTTGTCATAAATCATGTGAACCGACAATTTTAGGTTTCGATTTCAAAAAACTTTGAAGCAGGGCACTCGGATGCGGCCCCGGCCAAACGCAGATCCGGGCGGTCTAAAAAGAGCACCTGAGCCGACATCTGATCTCAAAAATATTCTTTGCCCGGCAGGCCGGATCGGCGCCAGACTGTACGAGTTTTTGAAAAATTTACGATTAAAGGACGCGCCTTTGGATCTGTCTTTGTACGATGAGATCTGCTTGGGCTACCCCATCTGGCGGTATGACCTGCCCATGGCCGTTTACGGCTTTTTGGACAAATATGATTTAAGCGGCAAAACCATCTATCCATTTTGCTCGCACGGCGGCAGCCGCTTTTTGAGGACCATCAATGATATAGCCAAGCTTGAGCCCGGGGCGAGAGTGGAGCGCGAGGGCCTTGCGATGCGGCGCAATGACGTGCTTGATGATGCCAATGAGAAGATTGACGATTGGCTTAAGTCTTTAAAAAAGTAAGCGGGAGCCTCGGGATTTGGGATGAAAAAATCCGGGATGGCCCATTAAACCTCGCTTTAAGAGGTGCCCCCTTATCTTGCATCAAGCCATTGGGGGCAGTATCTTTAAACCCCTGCATCTTTGCCTCATTGCCTGGCCTTTGAGCTTAGGCCCTGCCTGCACAAACGGCCTGCCCGTCGCGTTTTGACAAAAATTGCCCCGTGCCCGATAGAAGAGCACGGCCTCATTTTTGCTTTTTATCCTCTCTAAGATGGTTTAGAATAGGGGAGCAAAGTGGAAGATTTTGGGTAAAGGTGGAAGGTGGCCGCGACGTTATTTTTATCAGGCGTCAGCACGCTGAGTCTTGATGACAAATACAGACTCTCTTTGCCTGCGCGCTTTCGGCGCATCTTGGATGATGAATGCCAAGGCCAATGCACCCTGACTGTTTCCCTGTTTGACAACTGTTTATGGCTCTATCCGCAACCTCAATGGGAGGAGCTTATGGAGAGCATCAGCTCTCTTCCCATCAGCAATGAAGCTGCCGGGCGGGCGCTCTCGCGGGTGCTGTTGGGCAATGCCGTAAGCTTCAAGCTTGATAATCAGGGACGTTTTTTATTGCCCAAAAACCTTAGGGATTTTGCCTCTTTACAGCGCGAGGTTTCCCTGCTGGGCTTTCACAACAAATTTGAGATCTGGTCTTCAGAGGCTCTGATCGCAAAACAAGCAGAAGACAGAGCCTTGGCTCAAGAAGCCTTGGCGGCCGATGGCAGCAAGCTGCTGTTAAACCTGAGGTTATAGCATGCCCCTCTCCCACATACCGGTATTGTTCAATGAAGCAATGCAGGCTTTAGCCGTAAAAAGCGAGGGCATCTACCTTGACGCGACCTTCGGGCGCGGCGGCCACAGCCGCGGCATCTTGCAGCAATTGGGCCCTGTGGGCAGATTGATTGCCATTGACCGCGATGAAAGCGCGCAGCTTGAAGCCTCAGCCATCGACGATCCGCGCTTTGTCTTTGTGCGCGGGTCTTTCAGCTCAATGCTTGAGATTGCAAAAGATCTTGGCATATCAGGCAGGGTTGACGGCATCCTGATGGACATCGGGGTATCATCGCCGCAATTGGACGATGCCTCGCGGGGCTTTTCCTTTGACAAGGACGGCCCTTTGGACATGCGCATGGACAAAAGGCAGCAATTAAGCGCCCAAACCGTCATCAACGAATACTCAAAAGAAGATTTGGCAAGGATCTTCAAGCTCTACGGGGAGGAGCGCTACGCAGCAAAGGTCGCAGCCGCCATCATAAGGCGCCGCGCCGAGACTCCATTTTCCTCCACTTTGGATCTGGCAAAGTTCATTGAAAGCGTCATCCCCTACACAGGCGAGCACAAACACAAAGCCACCCGCTGTTTTCAGGCCGTGCGCATCGAGGTCAACGGCGAGCTTGACGAGCTTAAGCAGGCTTTGCATGACAGCCCCTCAATCTTAAAAGAGGGCGGACGATTGTGCGTCATCACCTTCCACTCCCTTGAAGACAGAATAGTCAAAACCTACTTAAAAGAAGCCTCTTCTTGCCCCAAATTGCCCCGCTCGCTCCCGCTTAGGGCAGATGATCTTGAAAAATTGAGGCTTCAGACGGCCGTTTACGATGTGCTCGGAGGGGCGGTCAAGGCTTCGCAAGATGAAATAAAAGCCAATCCCCGCTCGCGCTCGGCCACATTAAGAACCGCGCGCAGGCTGCCATGGAGAACAGAACATGGCAGCAACTAACACCCTAAAAGACGATTCCTTGCAAAGCCTCGCTGCAGGGGCCGCAATTGAGGAGAAGGATGATAATTTTTCCTTGGTGCAGGAGAGCAAGACTCCTTCTGAGGAGATCCCTGCGCAAAGCGAAACCCTGCCTGCCTCAATGCCCGTGCTGCCAAGAGGCGCCGACAAGGTAAGATTGCGCGTTGACGAGCGCTATGCGGCAAAGACGCGGCGCTACAAAAAGCCTGAGCACAAGAAGATTGCCATGGTGCTGCTTGGAGATCTTGGCACAAACTTTTTGGCCTATGCGCTCATGGCAACGATGTGCGCTTTGGCTTTGTATAAGGTTTATTTGGTGCAACAAACGCGCGAGCTCATCTCGCAATATAACGAGGTGCGCACTTACAACGAGAATTTGGAGAGGCAGTGGCTCTTTTTGACTTCGCGCAAACAGGAGCTCACCGAGCACTCGAAGATCAGGCAGGAGGCTTTTTCGCAGCTGCAAATGGTGCCGCCCAAGACCGACGCCGAACTTATGATCACCATTTACTGACGGGATAAGCATTTATTTACGGCATATGATTGGCACGCAAACAAACCAAAAACCCAAGGTTTTTAGGATCTCCTACTTTAGGATCACCGTCATCTGGCTGGTGCTCCTGCTCTTCTTTGGCGCTTTGTTGGGTCGATTGCTGTACATTCAGGTCATTCACCCTGAATTTTTGGTCAAAGAAGGCAACGATCGCGTCGTGCGCAATTACGTTTTCGAGCCTGCCCGCGGCCTCATCACCGACCGGCATGGCAAGATCTTGGCCATCTCCATGCCCGTCAAAAGCATTTATGCAGACGTCAAGCTCATGCATGAAGACAAAAGGATCCAAGATCCCGGGTTTTTGGCAGACTTGGCCTCAAAGCTTGATGTCAACCCTCAGGAGCTTTACAAAAGACTGTCAGACCCCACCCGCCGTCATGTGCGCCTAAAGCAGTATCTGCCCCTTGATAAAGCCGATGCCCTCTCCTCGCTTAAGCTTAAGGGCCTCATCATCGAAGATAATTATCAGCGCTATTACCCCACAGGCGAGGTCAATGCCTCGGTGGTGGGCATGTTAAACTCAGAGGGCGTCGGCATCATGGGCGCCGAGCAAAGCTTCAATGCCTATCTGACTCCGAGCGAAGCGAGGCGCAAGGCCCATAAGGACAGTTCAGGGCACATCATCGAAAACCTCAACACCCAAGATGGCAAGGCGGGGGGCAATCTGATGCTCTCCATCGACGACAGGCTGCAGGCTTATGCCTACTCAAGCCTCCTTGCCAATGTCAAAGAGCGCAACGCAGAATCGGGCACGGCGGTGCTGATGGACGTGCGCACGGGCGAGGTGTTGGTTATGGTCAGCGTGCCCTCGTTCAACCCCAACGATCGCAGCGTCTTTGACAGCAGCAAAGCGCGCAACCGGGCGGTCACCGACATCTTTGAGCCAGGATCTACTCTAAAGCCCTTTGTTGCCTTGTGCGGATTGGAACACGGGGCGGTGCGCTGGAATGAAGTGTTTGACACCAGGCCCTTTAAGGTTGACGGGAAAATGGTGCGCGACAGTCATGCCATGGACACCGGCACCTTGGCCGATATTTTGCGCTACTCCTCCAACACCGGCATGGCGCATATCTCAAGGCGCATGAAGCCTGAGCAAATCATGCAGATGCTGATGAATTTCGGCTTCGGCTCGGCCACCGCCACGGGCCTGCGCGGCGAGGTCAACGGCAGGCTCAATGCTTATCGCAGTTTTTGGTCAGAAATTGACAAGGCCACCTTGGGCTTTGGCTACGGCGTGGCAGTGACGGCCGTGCAGCTGGCAGGGGCCTATGCGGCCTTGGCCAATTACGGGCAAAAGGTTCCGGTGTCCATTTTAAAAAGCCACATGATCCCCAAGGCCGTGCAAGTGGCCAATCCCATTGAAATCAAGAGAATGCATCAGGTTTTGGAAACCGTGGTCTCCCAAGGCACGGGCAGTCGCGCGGCCATCAGCCGTTACCGCATCGCAGGCAAAACCGGCACCGCCAAGATAGCGCAGGCAGGAGGCTACGGGGATCACTATATTTCAACCTTTGCAGGCTTTGCCCCCATCTCCGATCCGCGCTTTGCCCTGGTGGTGGTGATCCGCGATCCCAAAGAAGGCAGCGTCTACGGCGGCGCCGTATCAGGACCGGTCTTTCGCGATGTGATGACCAGGGCCCTGCAATTGTATAATGTAGCCCCCGATCGCAACTGATAAATCGGATAGGGCCTCTTTTTAACTTCAAGGCGCGCAACAAGAGATTTGAACATGGAACAGCGCACACTCTCAGAGCTTAAGCAGGAGCTCAAACGCGAACCCGCAGCGGGAGATGAGAACATAAAATTAACAGATATTGAGTCAGACTCCCGCAAAATCGGCCAAGGCTCGGTCTTTGCAGCCATCAAGGGCCGCCATGTCGACGGACACGACTTTATGCAGCAGGCTTTTGAGCGCGGCGCAGCCTGCGTTCTGGTCACCGATCGCGACTATTGGGTAAATCACCCTCAACTCATGCATAACCCCAAGACCTTGTTCGTCAAGGGCGGCCATGAGGGCCTTGCCAAATTGTGCTCGTGGTTTTATCGCGACCCCACCTCAAGAATGAAGCTTATCGGCGTGACCGGCACCAACGGCAAGTCCACCGTCACCCATATGCTTGCAGCCCTTTTGGCCTCGCAGCATCGCAAATGCGCCATCTTCGGCACCTTGGGCTGCGGCTTTTTGGGAAATCTTGCCAAAACCCCCAACACCACCTTGGATGTCATCGAGCTTAACAAGCGCCTCTACCGGGCCATCGAAGCGGGGGCATCGTATGCGGCCTTGGAGGTAAGCTCCATCGGAGTGTGCGAGCATCGCATCGAGGGGTTGAATTTTCGCGCCGCAGGCTTTACCAATTTGACGCGCGATCATTTGGACTACCATAACACCATGGAGGCTTACTTTGAGGCCAAAAAGAAGTTTTTAACCTCCGTGCAGCCTCGCTTTGTGGCCGTCAACGACAATGATCCCAAGGCAAAAGAGCTCATGATGGCAACCCCGGGGTGCGTCTTGTACGGCGTCTCCGAGCGCCCTCCTGCCTTTGCCGATCAGCGCTTCGTGTGGGCCTGGGGCGCAGACTTTCAAAAAGACGGCATCAGATTCAACGTCACCGCCGCGCGCGCCGAAGGCACCTGCTTTTTGCCGCTTTTGGGGCGCTTTAACATCGAAAACTTCATGTGCGCGCTGGCCATTTTGCTATCCTTAAACTTCCCGCTCAAGCCCCTGCTTGATGCGGCAGAAGATCTTAAGGCCGTCCCCGGGCGCATGGAGTGCTTTACCAAAAAAGGCCGTCCATTGGTGATAGTCGATTATGCCCATACCCCGGACGGGGTGGAGAGCGCCTTAAAGGCCGCGCGCGAGCATGTGCCTGAGGGCAAGATCATCGCGGTATTGGGCTGCGGAGGCGATCGCGATGCAGGAAAGCGCAGCATCATGGCCTTAAAGGCAGGAGTCTATGCCGATCACAGCATTTTCACCGCCGACAATCCGCGCACAGAAGATCCCATGAGCATCATCGATGACATGCTGCTGGGGGTAAAAGAGACCGATGCAAGCTACGAGGTTGAGGTTGACAGAGAAACGGCCATTTTAAAGGCCTATGCGCGCGCCTCCTTTCAAGATTGCGTGCTCATTGCAGGCAAGGGTCATGAGGATTATCAGATCTTCAAGGACAAAACCATAGAATTTTCAGACCGCAAGATAGCAGCCGATCTGATGGCAGGAGTTTACGATGATAAGCTTGCAGCTTACTGATCTGCTCAAAGCCTATCCCGGGCAGTTTAAGCTCAAAGGGGAGAGCATCGAGATTTGCAAGATCTCAACGGACTCGCGCTCATGCCAAGATGCCCTCTTTGCAGCCTTGATGGGAGAAAAGCACGATGCCCACAAGTTTTGCGCCGATGCCCTCAAAAACGGGGCTAAGGCCCTGCTTGTAGAAGAGGGCAAGCTTGATGCCTTGGGACTGAGCCCCAAGCAGCTGCAAGATATCCCCATGCTTTTGTGCCGCGACACCACACAGGCTCTGGGGCTTATCGGGCTTTATAATCTTTCCGAGTGCCGCAGGCTCAACCCCAAGATGAGGGTGGGGGCTCTCACCGGCTCTTGCGGCAAGACCACGGTCAAGGAGCTGACCTTATCCATTTTAAGCTGCATGGGCCCTGCCTTTGCCACCAAGGGTAACTTTAACAACGACGTGGGAGTGCCCCTGACCTTGCTTGAGATCACGCCTGATTACAATTACGTCATCATCGAGCAGGGTGCCTCGCACCCGGGGGACATCAGGCGCACCTGCAAGTTTGTCCCCGCCGACGTTGCCTTGATCACCAATATCGGCAGGGCGCATTTGGAGGGCTTTAAAACAGAAGAGGGCGTGTACGAGGGCAAAACCGAGATCTTGGATGCGGTCTTTGAACACCGGGGCATCGGCCTTGCCCCCTCCTTTGGCAAGTTTTACGAGAAGTTTAAGCAAGATTACAGGGGGCAGCTTAACGACAACGGCGGCTCTTTGTACTTTTTTGGCGATCGCAAAGACGACACGGTGATGGCAAGCAACATCCATGCTGCCCCCGATGCGGTGAGCTTTACCTTAAACTTCCCCCAATTTCCCTTTATCCGCTACCCCCAAGGCGACAGATTATCCTGGGGCGAGGAGCCTGAGATCCGCTGCACTTTAAAGATCCCGGGGATCCACAATGCCTATAATGCGGCGGCCGCCTGTGCCCTGGCACTGTACCTTGGGGCCGATATCCGCGCCATCAGGGCAGGGCTTGACGAGGCGCGCACGCTCCCGGGGCGCATGGAGATCATCAAAACCTCCTTTGGCACCCTCATCAACGATGCCTATAACGCAAGCTTCAACTCGGTGCTCTCAGGATTGGATGTGCTGGCCTTGCAAAACGGGCTTAAGATCATGTGCTTTGCCGACATGGGGGAGCTTGGCGAGAGGGAGCTTGAGCTTCACTATAAAGTCGGCGAATATGCCAAGGGCAAGGCTGACGTGCTGTTGACCTTGGGACCGCGCAGCCGCGGGGCCGCCTTTGCCTTTGGGGAGGGGGCAAGACATTTTGAAAGCACCGATGCTTTGCATGAACATCTTTTGACTTTGGCAAATAAACCTTGCTGCATCATGTTAAAAGGCTCCCATGCCATGCATCTTGATGCGATTGCCCAACGATTGTTAGAACGCGAGCAGGCAAAATCATGTTAGTTTTTTTGTTTGATTATCTTAGCAGCTACGTCCCCGCCTTCAGGGTTTTTGAGTACCTCACTTTCAGGGCGGTGATGGGCTTTTTGACCGCTTTGGCTCTGTCCTTGTGGTGGGGCCCTTATTCGATTGCCGCTCTGCAAAAGCTGCACTTTGGGCAGGTGGTGCGCAAGGACGGCCCTGAGAGCCATCTAAAAAAGCAGGGCACCCCCACCATGGGCGGCGTGCTCATCAACGGCACCATGGTTTTGACCATGCTTTTGTGGTGCAATCTGACCAACCCCTACATCTGGCTGTGCATCATCACCATTTTGGCCTACGGGGCCATCGGTTTTGCCGACGATTATTTGAAGGTGGTGCGCCGCAACAGCCAGGGCCTCAAAGCCAAATACAAGTATTTTTGGCAGTCGGCGGCCGCTTTGCTGTTGGCCTGCGCCCTGTATGCCTTGGCCAAGAGCCCCGCAGAGACCGCCTTGGTGGTGCCTTTTTTCAAAAACTTCATGCCCGACATCGGCTTCATGCTCATTCCCCTTGCCTACTTTGTGATCACGGGCTCGTCCAATGCGGTTAATCTGACCGACGGCCTTGACGGCCTGGCCATTGCCACCACGGTGACGGTGGCCGCAGGTTTGGGCGTGGCGGCCTATGTCACCTCCAATGCCAACTATGCTGCCTATCTTTATATCCCCTATATCGAAAACGCCTCGGAGCTTGTCATCGCCTGCATCGTGATTGTAGGATCGGGTCTTGGGTTTTTGTGGTTTAACACCTATCCTGCCGAAGTGTTCATGGGCGATGTGGGCGCCTTGTCTTTGGGCGCTTTGCTTGGCATCGTGGCGGTGATGCTGAGGGCGGAGTTTTTGCTCTTTATCATGGGCGGCATCTTCGTCATCGAAACGGTCAGCGTGATCTTGCAGGTAGGCTCGTATAAAATGCGGGGCCGGCGCATCTTTAAGATGGCTCCCATTCACCACCACTTTGAAAAAGGCGGATGGCCCGAGCCGCGCGTCTTCATGCGTTTTTGGATAATCACCCTGGTGCTGGTGCTGCTGGGTCTTATCACCCTAAAATTGCGCTGACGGCCATACCCTCTTGAGGCAAGTTATGAACGAAAGATTAAACCATAAAAGCATCGGCGTCGTGGGATTGGGCATGTCCAATGCCGCGGCGGTCGATTACCTGTTAAAGCACGATTTAAAAAAGCTCACCGTTTTTGACACCAGGGCCAACCCTCCGTACGTGGACGAGATGCCGGGGGGCCTCGATTTGAGGCTGGGTCCCTTGGATCCTGAGGAGATGTGCTCGTACGACATTTTGGTGGTAAGCCCGGGATTGCCTTTGTATCTGCCTGCCTTGGCCGCAGCGGCCTCGCGCGGGGTGCAGATAGTGGGGGATGTGGAGCTTTTTGCCTTTGAGGCCAAGGCCCCCGTGATCGGCATCACAGGCTCCAACGGCAAGTCCACGGTGACGGCTTTGGTGGGCTTTATGGCAGAGCAGGCAGGCCTGACCGTGGCGGTGGGGGCCAATTTTGGGCGTCCGGTCTTTGATATTCTCTCGGACAAGGTCGATTTGTACGTTTTGGAGCTCTCCTCCTTTGAGCTTGAGACCACGCGTTCGCTGCAGCTTGCAGCAGGGGTGATCTTGAATATTTCAGAGGATCATCTTGATCGCTACGACGGCTCCATGACCCTGTATGCCAAGGCCAAATACCGCATTTTCAATCATTGCGCCTCCATCATCGTCAATCGCGACGATCCTGCAACCTTCCCCAAAAACGGCAAATATCACGCAAGCTTCGGCTTGGACAATCAAAGCTACGGGCGCTTAAAAGAAGGGGGCAGCACATACCTTACCATCGATGGCAAGAAGATCCTTGATGTAAGCGACATGCGCATCACGGGCCGTCACAATGAGCTTAATGCCCTGGCGGCCATGGCCTTGTGCGACAGCGTCAAGATCCCAAGGGCCGCTCAGATCAAGGCTTTGAAGATGTTCTCGGGGCTTGAGCATCGCTGTCAGCTTGTCAGAACCTTAAACGGGGTGTCCTTTTTTAACGATTCCAAAGCCACCAACGTGGCCTCGGCCCAGGCTGCCATCGAGGGGCTGGCCGAAAAATTCCCCAAGGGCATCATTTTGCTGGCAGGGGGGATCGGCAAAGGGCAGGACTTTACGCCCCTTAAAAAGTATTTGGGCCATGAGGTGAGCGCCATGTACTGCTACGGGCGCGACAGCCGCGAGCTTTTGGCCCTCTCTCCCACCTTATGTCACAGCACGCTCAATTTGCGCCAGGCCTTAAACGAGGCTTTCATGAATGCCCAAAAGGGGCAGGCCGTATTGCTCTCGCCTGCCTGTGCATCCTTTGATCAGTTCAAAGGCTATGAAGAGCGCGGGCGGGTCTTTTGCAATTTGGTCAGCCACCTTGAGGCCAAGGGTTAGCTTATGACGGCGCAGGCGCGCGGCGCGCAATTTGACCGGGTGTTATCGTGCACGGTCCTGCTCTTGCTTTTGATCGGCATAGTGCTCATTTATTCTGCCTCCGTGATGGAAAGCTCGCGCTCGCTGGAGGCGGACGGGCAGGCATACCTTAAAAAACAGATAATCTTTGCGCTGTTCTCGCTGGCAGCAGGCTTTGTGAGCGCCCTCATCCCCTCCACCGTGTGGCACAAGTACAGCAACCATGCCGTGGGGCTTGCAATCTTGTTGCTCATCGTGGTGCTGATTGCAGGCAAAGAGGTCAATGAGGCCAAGCGCTGGATTGCCCTGGGCCCCGTCAATGTGCAGCCTGCCGAGTTTTTGAAGCTTGCGTGGATCATGTATTTGTCAAGCTATGCCTTCAAGCACGGAGCTGAGATCCGCGATACCACCAAGGGCTTTGTCAAACCGCTGGTCTTTATTCTGCTCATATCCTTGCTGCTGCTCTTTCAGCCTGATTTTGGCTCTTTTGTGGTGATAACCGCCATCACCCTTGGGATCTTGTTTGTCGCAGGGGCCAAGATTTTAAAGTACATCCTGATGCTGGCGGCCGTGGGCATCGCCTGCGGGGTCTTGATCCTGGTGCAGCCTTACCGCCTGATGCGCGTGGTGTCTTTTTTGGATCCTTGGGCCGACGAATTTGGCTCGGGCTATCAGCTTACGCAGTCTTTGATGGCTTTTGGGCGCGGGGGTCTTACAGGAGAGGGGCTTGGCAATTCCATTCAAAAACTTGGGTATCTGCCCGAGGCGCACACGGACTTTGTGACGTCCATCTTGGGCGAGGAATTTGGTTTTATCGGCATGACCGTGCTCATCCTCTTGGAGTTTGTTTTGGTCTTTCGGGCTTTGATGATCTCCTTTAAAATCCTGCGCCGCGCCCCGTGTTTTCAGGGTTACGCCGCCTTCGGGGCGGGCATGTGGTTTGCCTTGCAGACGGTTATCAACATCGGCGCAGCCTCGGGGCTGCTGCCCACCAAGGGTCTGACCTTGCCTTTGGTCAGTTACGGCGGATCGTCTCTGATGGTGAGCATGATGGCAGTGGGGATGTTGTTGCGCATCGACTTTGAGTGGCGCAACAAGATCTTAAGGGTGGAATGATTTATGAAAGTTCTGATCATGGCAGGCGGCACCGGCGGACACGTCTTCCCGGCGCTGGCCATAGCCCAATCTTTAAGAGAGCGCGGCGATGAGGTGCTGTGGCTGGGCACCCGCGGGCGCATGGAAGAACAGCTGGTTCCCAAATACGGTTTTGACATAGCCTACATCGATGTCAAAGGCATCAGAGGCAACGGGCTTGGGATCAAGCTTAAGGCCCCCTTCATGATCCTCCATTCGCTGTGGCAGGCTTTGAGCATCATCAAAAAATTCAAGCCCGATGTCGCCTTGGGCATGGGCGGTTATGCCTCAGGCCCCGGGGGCCTTGCCTGCTATTTGAAGGGCATCAAATTGTGCCTGCACGAGCAAAATGCCGCGGCAGGCCTTACCAATCGTCTTTTATCCAAGGTTGCAAGCCGCATATTGTTAGGCTTTGAGGGCGCCTTTTCAGGCCCCAAGGTTGAGACCGTGGGCAATCCCGTCAGATGCGATATTGCAGCCCTGCACGGGAGCGAGCATCAGTTTTTAAAAGACGAGTGCCTGCATGTGATGGTCTTGGGCGGCTCATTGGGGGCCAAGTACTTTAACGACAATCTGCCCGCCTTTTTCAAAGCCTTTGCCAAAGAGTGCCCCGTACCCTTAAAAGTTTTTCATCAGTGCGGCAAGGGCAATTGCAAGGCAGTGTCCGCGCTGTACGAAGGCGCTCCTTTTTCTTTTGAGGTCAGCGACTTTGTCGATGACATGCGCAAGGCTTATTTGCAATCAGACTTATTAATTTGCAGGGCAGGGGCCTTAACCTGCGCCGAATTGTGCTGCGCAGGCGTGCCTTGTTTGTTTGTGCCTTTGCCAATTGCCGTTGACGATCACCAGACCAAAAACGCCCAAACCCTGGTCAAGGCAGGGGGCGCATTGATTTGCGCGCAAAAAGATCTTGATGCCAAAACATTCTCCTCGATGCTGCTTGGCATCTGCTCGCGCCAATCTTTAACCTCCATGAGCCAAGCTTTGTACACAAAGGCCAAGCTTGATGCGGCGCAAAGGACGGTGGCGGTGCTCGATGAGCTCTCAGGCATTGCCTTTCAGCAAAAGCCTGATGAAACACAGGTTCGGGCGCAAACGGCCGCGCGGCCTGATAAAAGCACAGGAGGCAGGGCATGAGCGAGAATATGCAAAAGGTTTTAAGCAGCGTGCCTCTTATGCACAAGGTTAAGCGCATTCACTTTGTGGGGATCGGCGGGGCCGGCATGTGCGGCATTGCCGAAGTTTTGCGCAATGAGGGTTACAGCATCTCAGGCTCGGACATTGCCCCCTCCAATGTCACAAAGCGCCTGCAGTCTTTGGGCGTCATCGTCTGCATCGGCCATGAGGCGCGCAATGTGCAGGGGGCGAGCGTCGTGGTGGTCTCATCTGCCATCCATAAGGGCAATCCTGAGGTAGAGGAGGCCTTGCGCCTGCGCATTCCCGTGGTAAGACGCGCCGAGATGCTCGGCGAGCTTATGCGTTATCGCTACGGCATCGCGGTGGCAGGCACCCACGGCAAGACCACTACCACAAGCCTCATCGCCTCCATTTTTGCCAAGGCAGGCTTGGACCCCACTTTTGTCATCGGCGGACTTTTAAACAGCGCAGGCACCAATGCAAGGCTTGGCACCTCGCGCTATCTTATCGCCGAGGCCGACGAGTCTGATGCCTCCTTTTTGCACTTGCAGCCCATGGTGACGGTGGTGACCAATATCGAGGCTGATCATTTGGAAACCTACGGCGGGGATTTTAAAAAGCTCCAAGAGACTTTTGTGCAGTTTTTGCACAATCTGCCTTTTTACGGGGTGGCCATCGTCTGTGCAGATGACCCGGGCGTCGAAAGCCTGATCCCAAAAATCGGCCGCACGGTCAAAACTTATGGCGTAAAAGCGGGGTGCGATGCGCAGGTTACAGACTATGTCCCCAAAGACGGCGGTTCCTCCTTCACATTGGTAAGAAAAGATCGCGAAAGCTTAAAGCTTTCTTTGACGCTGCCCGGGCTTCACATGGCCAAGAATGCGGCCGCCGCGGCTTTGGCGGCCATGGAAGAGGGCATTGACGATCGCTACATAAAAGAGGCTCTTTCCTCCTTTGAGGGCGTGGGGCGGCGTTTTCAGCGCTACGGGCGCTTTAAGGCCCCGCGCGGGGTTATTTCATTGGTGGACGATTACGGCCATCACCCCTCAGAAGTGGGGGCCACCATCAAGGCCGTGCGCGAGAACAGCCCCGGGCATAGGCTTTTGATGGTGTTTCAGCCTCATCGTTACACCCGCACCCGCGACTTGTACGAGGATTTTGTCAAGATCTTGCAGGAGGCCGACGAGCTGGTCTTGGTTGAGGTGTACAGCGCAGGCGAGGAGCCCATCGTGGGCGCCGACAGCCGCCATCTGTGCCGCTCCATCCGCGCTCAAGGGCGCATCGAGCCACATTATGCGGCAAACATTCAAGAGGCTGCGGCGCTGCTTGACGAGCTTGCTTTAGATGGGGACATCGTCCTCACGCAGGGAGCCGGCAACGTCGTGGGCATTTGCAAGCTGCTAAGAGGCAAGTGGGAGCAGGTTTAAACTGTCATGAGAAGCTTCAGGCGCACCAGGCTGCACTTTATTTTATCGGTCCTGTTTGCACTGTCGTGCCTGGGGCTGAGCATCCTCGGTGCGCTTAAGGTGCGCAGCCTGCTGTATGATGAAAACAGCTTCACCCTGCGCATGGTGGAAGTGGACGGGGCCTTGGAGCATTTGACGGTCAGGGAGCTTGCAGATATCACAGGACGCATGTGCGGCGGGCGCAATTTGGTGACATTGAATGTCGCGCCGCTTTTAGAAGAGCTCATGAGCCTGCCTTGGGTCAGCAAAGTCAAGGCAGTCAAAAGGCTGCCCCATACCCTCATCTTGTCGGTGGTGGAGCATGTGCCTGCGGCTTATTGGAACGACAACGGCCTGTTTGATGCGGCAACCCGCTCGGTTTTTTACCCAAAGACCCTGCCGCGCCTGCCCCTGGTGCGCCTGAGCTCCCCTGCAGACGACGAGGCGGCAGCCTTGTACGATGCGGCGGCCATGTGCCTTAAAATCTTGCAGGGGACGCCTTTGACCATGGTGGAGGCAAGACTTGATCAGGCCCATGGCATGAGCCTGACCCTAAAGGAGGGCACGGTTTTGATCTTGGGCAGGTTGTCGGCCCAAGCCGGCTCGCGCAAGGCAATTGCCGACAGATTGGAGCGCTTTGCCCGCTCGTTTAAACAGTTGGGAAGCAATTTAAATCAGATAGAATATGCCGATCTGCGCTATGACAGCGGTTTTGCAGTCAAGTTCAGATCGCAAGAGAAGAGTAATCGCGGAGAGTAATGGTGAAAGGCTTGAAAAAAGGCAAGGGCGATGCAGCCGCCGCGCCCATTGTCGCAATAGACATCGGCACCTACATGATAAGAATTGCCGAAGGCATAGTCGAAGATGACGGCAACATCGATCTTCTCTACTACAACGAGTGTCCGTCGGCAGGCATGGTAGGCGGGGCGGTGGGCGATCTGGCGGCCTTGGCAGAAGCCATTTCCTCCTTGGTGCAAAGCTACAGCGAAAGCACCGGCAAAGATTTGCACAATTGCTTTATCGGCATAGCAGGCAGGCATATTTTGTCGCTTAACAGCCACGGCACCAGCACGGTGCTCGGGGAGATCGAGCAGGGCGATGTCTTAAAGGCCATCGAATCTGCCTGCTCGGTGCGCCTTGAGACAGGCTGCATTTTGCTGCATGCCATCCCCCAAAATTATATAGTCGAAGGCATCGACGACATCGTCGACCCGGTGGGCCTTTCGGCCATGCGCCTTGATGCCAACGTGCATCTTATCGGCTGCTCGGATGTGCAAAAGCGCAATTTGGAGACGGCCATCAAGCGCGTCAACCCTGCCATCAAAATAACCTCGGTGGTCTATGACGGCCTGGCCGCAGCCGAAGCGGTATTGACGGAGGATGAAAAAGAGATCGGCGTGTGCGTCATCGATTTTGGCCACGGGGCCATCAGCGTCACCATCTACGATCGCAAGCGCCTGGTGATCTCCTTTGGCATCGACCGCGGCGGAGCCCTCATCACCAGGCACATCGCGGTGACCTTCGGGGTGGACACGAGGCTTGCAGAAAGCATGAAGGTGCAGTCGGCAGCTTGTCTTGAAACCTTGGAGTACATGCAGCTTAGCCAAAAGACCTTTTGCTTTGAGACCATCGACAATATCACGGGACTTACGCAGGAGAGGCAGATCAGGCTTGATGAGGTTTGCGCCTGCGTGGGCGACATCCTGCAAGATACTTTTAAGTTCATTGCCGATCGCATCGAAGAGTACGTCAGAACCCAAAGCGACGTCTATACCCTCAACCTCGGGGCAGGTTTTGTCCTCACGGGCGGCATGGCCATGCTCCCAGGGGTGGCCGAAGTTGCCTCGCGCCATCTGTCCCCTTCGGGGATTGCGGTCAAAGTGCGCTGCGCCAGGCCGCGCGGGGTGCGCATGACAGATGCGGATGTGCAGGAACAAAATTTGCGTGAACAGACGCACTCGGATCTGCATTCAGGTTACGAGGCAGGAAGTTGCAATTTCAAGCCTGATCAGGCCGTCTGCTTAGGTTTGCTGCGTTATGCCGGCTTGCGCTGGGTAGAGCAGGAAGATCTTAAAAACACCAAGAACAAGAAGAAGAAAGGGGCGCGCGGCCTGCCGGCCTCGGTGTGGGAGTGGATCAAAGAGGAACTTTTCTAATTTTTTGCACGGATTTGGAATTTTTAGACAGCTTTATATTAATATAGCTACTACATGGCATAACTTTAAGTGAGCAGAGATCTATGAGTGAATTTAATGTAGAGTCGGTAGCAAATACCGCAACAGATGCAGGCATCCATCAGCCCAACAAATGCGTGATCCGGGTTCTCGGCGTAGGCGGAGGCGGAGGCAACTCTCTACAGCACATGATCAATCAGAGCTTAAGCGGCGTGGAGTTCATCGCAGTCAATACCGATGCGCAGTCCTTAAGCAAGTCTACGGCGCCTTTGAAAGTGCAAATCGGCGTCAAGCTCACTAACGGCCTCGGAGCAGGCTGCGATCCCAACAAGGGGCGCAAGGCCGCCGAAGAGAGCCGCGAGGACATCAAAAAGCTGCTGCAAGGCTCGCAAATGGTCTTCATTACCGCAGGCATGGGCGGCGGCACCGGCACGGGAGCGGCTCCCATCATCGCCGAGGTGGCTCAGGAGACCGGAGCTCTGACCGTGGCCGTGGTCACCAAGCCTTTTCGCTTTGAAGGCAAGCGCCACATGGTCAATGCCCAGGCAGGCATCAGCGAGCTGTCCAAGCACGTCGACTCGCTCATCGTCATCGACAACGACAAGCTGCTCAAGAACCTCGGGGCCAACATCTCCATCGTCAATGCCTTCAACGAGGCCAACGATGTGCTGCTCAATGCCGTCAAGGGCATCACCGATTCTATTACCATGCCCGGGTTCATCAACCTTGACTTTGCCGACGTCGTCACCGTCATGCGCGGCCGCGGCCATGCCATGATCGGCAACGGCATAGGCCAGGGCGCCAACTTCGTCGAGGATGCCATTCAGCACGCCATTCACAGCCCGCTCATCGAGCAGGTGGACATTTCCTCGGCCGCAGGCTTGTTGGTCAATGCCAGGGTCAACCCCAACTTCCCGATCGGCAAGTGGCAGGAGATCAGCGACGAGATCCAAAGCTACGCCGACGACGAGGCAGATTGCAAGTTCGGCTTGGTCTTTGACGACAAGATCCCCGAAGATCAGATTTCCATCACCATTTTGGTCACCGGCATCTCCGGGGCCGATATTCCGGGATCCGAAAGCCCCGCCGCCGTGGCCAGGGCCCAGGCCTCCATCAGGCGCAACAATATGCTGAGCCAAAATCAGTACGAGGGCGGTTTGTTCCAGATGGCCCAGCATCGTCAGCCCCAGCCTCATCCTCAGCCGCAACCTCAGCCTGGCTATCAGGCCGCAGCCGCGCCGATAAGGCCGCAGTCCTATCAGCATCCTCCCTTTACGGCCAGTCGCGATGCTCCTTTGAGCGCAGGCCGTCCCATGGGCGAGGATGAGTCGCAGCCTGAGCCTGTGAACATCGCCACCTCCAACTTGCGCGCCAAGAGCGAAGATCCGCAGGCTTTGTGGGAAGTGCCCCCCATTTTGCGCAACAACGCCCAATAAGCGCCAATTCAGATGATTTGCGGCAAACGCACCTGAGGGTGCGTTTGTCATCAGTGCAGGAGACAAAAGGTGAAGAACTTTGCGGCCCTTGATTTTGAAACTGCCAACTCCAGCCGTCAGAGCGTGTGCAGCCTCGGGCTGGTCGTGGTCAGGCAGGGCCTGATCGTCGACCGCTTTTACAGCCTCATCAAGCCTGTCCCCGATTATTATTCAAAGTTCAACATCGAAGTTCACGGCATTACGGCAGATGACACCAAAAATGCCCCCTCTTTTCCTCAAGTGTGGGCGCAGGCTGAGACCAAGATAGGAGATCTGCCCTTGGTGGCCCATAACAGCGCGTTTGACGAGTCGTGCTTAAAGGCGGTCATGCAGCATTACGACATGGCATACCCGGGGTACCGTTTTTACTGCACCCTCAGGGCTTCCAAGCATCACTTTGGGTCGCGTCTTCCCAATCACCAATTGCCGACGGTGGCCGATGCGGTGGGCTTTGATCTTTTAAATCACCACGATGCCATGGCCGATGCCGAGGCCTGCGCGGCAATTGCCCTTGCCATTTTGTAAAGCCGCGCCGCGGCCGCGGCGCAGAGGGAAATATTAAAAAGCTTATTTGCGGCGGGTCAAGAAAGGATTGGCCCCGGCCATGCCGCCCATGCCTCCCATCATGGCCTGCATGAGGCCTTCCATCTTGCGCATGCCGCCTTTGCCCATCTTTTTCATCATCTTTTGCATGGCATCATGCTGCTTTAAAAGCTGATTGACCTCGTAGATGGAGACGCCTGCGCCTGCTGCGATGCGTCTTTTGCGCGAGCCTTTGATGATCTCAGGCTTGCGTCTTTCCTTGGGGGTCATCGAGTTGATGATGGCCTCAAGGTGCAAAAGCTGCTTGTCGTTGACCTTATCTTTGATCTTGTCTCCAAGATTGCCCATGCCGGGCAGCTTTTCGATAAGCGAGGTCATGCCGCCCATGTTTTTCATCTGCCTGATTTGCTCGGCAAAATCCTCGAGGGTGAACCCCTTGCCCTTTTTGATTTTATCGACAAGCTCTTGGTTTTTCTGATCGTCGACAGAGCGCTGCAACTGCTCTATCAAGGAGAGCAGATCGCCCATGTCCAAAATGCGCCCTGCAATGCGGTCGGGGTGGAAGGGCTCCAAAGGCTCGATCTTCTCGCCCAAGCCGATAAACTTGACGGGGCAGCCTGTGATCTCGCGCACCGACAAGGCCGCGCCGCCGCGGGCATCGCCGTCGGCTTTGGTTAAGATCACGGCCGTAAGATTGAGGGCATCGCCGAAGGCCTTGGCGGTATTGGCCGCATCCTGACCTGTCATGGCATCGACCACGAACATGGTCTCGATGGGGTTGACTATAGCCGAGAGCTCTTTGACCTCCTGCATCATCTGCTCGTCCACGGCCAGACGGCCTGCAGTATCGACGATAAGAACGTCATAATAGCGCTTTTTCGCCTCGGTCAAGGCTTCGGCCGCCAGCTCTTGGGCAGTTTTCTTGGGATCTGAGGGGTAGACGTCAACCTGCACCTGATTGCCCAATGTTTGCAGCTGCTCGATGGCGGCAGGGCGGTATACGTCTGTTGAGGCCAGGAGCACCTTCTTTTTAAGCCTGTCTTTGAGGTACAAAGCAAGCTTGGCCGCCGAGGTGGTTTTGCCTGCACCCTGCAAGCCTGCAAGCAGGATCACGGCAGGAGGCTGCGTTGAAAGGTTGATGGGGGCAACCTCCCCGCCCATGGTTTGCACAAGCTCGCGGTAAACAATCTGAATAAATTCTTGGCCCGGGGTCAAGGAGAGCGAGACTTCCTTGCCCATGGCAGCTTCTTTTACTTTGTTGCAAAAGCTTTTGACCACGGGCAGCGCCACGTCGGCCTCAAGGAGGGCGGTTCTCACCTCGCGCAGGGTGTCTTTGATATTATCCTCGGTGATGCGGCCCTTGCCGCTGAGGTTTTTTAAGGTGCGGTTGAGTCTTTGGGTAAGATTGTCAAACATCGTGGCTCCTTGCATGAATTTTGCCCATTATAGCAAATGCCGCCGTCCCCCGCCCTTGCAAAAATAAAGCGCTCCTGTGTAAGCCATTATGCAAAAAGCTATAATTGTGCCCGCATTTTTTGAAGAGATCATATCCTGCGGCATCGGCCTCGTTTTGAGTGGCGTTTTGATCCTGACAGGTGGCTTATGTCTTAAAAACACTGTGGAGAGCAGGCGGCAGGGGGCAAAAGCGCCCTAATCGGGGATGGGTTTTAGGGCACTCATCTACAATGGGCAACTCTTTTGTTTGCGCCACAGTCTGATCTTTCATCAACGGGTCAGACAAGCGGTTTGAGGTCTTTTCCATATCATTTCCTTTGTTTAAATCTGCTAACCCTAAAGGCTCCTTTGAGCCATCATAGCCAAGCTAAGCTGAAGCTTGTCTTGAGTGCGATCCGTCACGGCCGTCCCAGCCTTTTAATTAAGAGAACTGCATGTAAGGTTGGCCATTTGCTCATCGGTTAAAGACAGCTCTTCCATGCGCACGATCTCCCTTATCAATGAAGGCGTTCTCTTTTCGTCCCTTTGCTTCTCGTTGACGATCACCATGATCCCGGGCACAATGATGCGGGGCTCAAGCAGGTTGGCGTACTTGCGGTCCAAAAATTGCTCTTTGCCCTTTTCAAAGGCCTCGTCTGCCTTATCGCGGTCGTCTGCCACCTTTATTTCAAAGATATAGCGGTATTTGCCGCATACGATGTGCATGTCGGCTCTGCCCAAGGCTGATTGGATTTCTTGGATGCCCTCATGCCTAAACCCGGTCAAACCGGAAATAAAGTGCCCCAGCACCTCTGCAAACGCGCGCTCGTTAAAGACATTGAGGCATTCGTACGAAAACATATTGATGATGCCGTTCATCACCTTCTTTATTTCAGGCAGTTCTTTCTTTTCAAAAGACTCGATGATGCCTTTTAGGTATTTCTTTTCCTGCCTTCCGACATTCTTTAGCTCGTTTTCGGTTATTTTGGCTATAACCACATTGGCAAAAGCGTTTTTTACCTCTTTGTTGGGGATGCCTATATCAAATACGTCGTCATCGGCTTTTTTAATGGTCAGATAACCTGCCTGGAACAAAACGGCTTGAATGGGAAAGTCCTCTTCTCCAAGATGAGAGATGACAGGAGACAGCTCTTCATAAGAGTAAGGCTTGG
>CAZYXT010000013.1:0-31982 GCA_964651505.1 uncultured Enterobacterales bacterium | reverse complement strand
GCATCCAAAAGCAGGATGATGAATATGTGCGCAACGGAGTGGCCGAGATCTTTATGGCAGTTGAACCGCTTGGCGGTAAAAGGCTCACAAAGATCACGTCAACCAGGACCTGTGCAGACCGGGCGGTGTTTATGAAAGAAGTAGCTGATGTCTGGTATCCGCAGGCTGAGAAGATTGTCTTGGTGATGGATAATCTCAACACTCACAGCACGAGCTCGTTTTATAAGGCCTTTCCTCCTGAGGAGGCGCGCAGGCTTAGCGAGCGCTTTGAGATCCATTACACCCCCAAGCACGGCAGCTGGCTTAATGTAGCAGAAATTGAGTTAAGCGTGCTAAAAAGCCAGTGCCTTAACCGCAGAATTGACAACATGGAGAAGATGCAGTCGGAAGTTAAGCAGTGGATGGAGGATCGCAACAATCATCAAAGCAGGATTAACTGGCAATTTACAACAGAGGATGCCAGGGTCAAGCTCATTCGCTTATACCCTGAGCTAAAATGAAGAAATTAATGTTACAAGGTACTAGGCGCAAACAAAGGAACTCTCTGACTCGCTACTTCTCACAGGAGGCACAGTCCATGACATCGTTAGCTGAAAGCCTGCCGACTTTAGGCATGAGTTTTGAGTACATCATCAAGCACGATTTGCTCTATATTGACAAAACTGAGTTAGTAGCACGTTTGGCCAGGCAATACGGGGCTTTTTTCTTGGCAAGACCCCGTCGTTTTGGCAAAAGCCTGCTGGTGAGCACCTTCAAAGAGCTGTTTGCAAACGGCAAAGAAAGCTTTAAAGGGCTTAATCTTGAAAAGGAGGCGCCCTGGGTCGAAAAAGCAGGCGCGTATAAGGTTCTTCATTTGGATCTTTCGGATTTGTGCGATGTAAGCCCTGTACTTTCTTTTGAAGAGGACTTCATATCGCTTTTAAAAAATAAGTTTAAAGATCTTCAAGTGCCTTGGGGCGATGACCCCGTTTGGAAGCGCAACCTTGAAAATGCCTTAAATTCTTGCGAAGGTCAATCCTTGGTCTTGCTCATTGACGAGCATGATTCGCCATTGACTCACACGCTGACAGATCCTGATGAGTTTGAAGAGCGGCGCCGGGTGCTGACGCTCTTTTTTACCATCGTAAAAATGTTTACCGACAAGTTTCGCTTCATCTTTATAACAGGAATAACCAAATTTACCGGCATCAGCTCTTTCTCAGGGCTTAACAATTTGGAGGACATTACCTTTGACGCCGATTACGGCGCCATCACCGGCATAACTCAAAAAGAGCTTGAAACCTGTTGCAAGCCCTATATCCGCAATGCCGCACAAGTCTTCAATGAAAAATACCCGGGCCGCGGGTGGGACGAAGAGAAGATCTTATCGGAGATGAAGGCAAATTATGACGGTTATTCGTTTGACCGCCAAGCCAAGACCCGGGTTTACAATCCATGGTCGGTCCTCCACTTCCTTAAGAAACCCCAAAACAAATTTCTGCCCTACTGGCTCCAAAGCGGAGGCACAGCCGCCTTACTGGCACACTACATCAAAAAAATGTCCCAACAAGGTCGCGGTCTGGGCGAGCTTGTAGACTGCTTTAACAAAGACCGGATCTGGTATAGCGATGAAGCAGAGCTTTTCCCAAGCATAGACAATATCGCAGAAGACAGCTTCCCTTTATTTTCCATCCTCTATCAGACAGGATACCTGACCATTAAAAATCTTGATGATGAAGGCGATGGCTTTGCCATAGGTTTTCCTAATGGGCAAGTCAAAAAAGCTTTTGCCGATAACGTCATTCGAATACTGACCGGAAAAACATCAAAATATATTCACAAGACCTACCTGCCCTTGGTTACAGAGGCCTTAGATCAAAAAGATCTTTGCAAATTACATGAAACGTTTAACCTTTTCCTTAACAGGCTTTCCTATGAAAGCTTGTCAAATTTCGATGAATACATGCTGAGGGATACATTATTTGCATCTTTGCAAGACTTTGAAGGCAATGCGCAAATAGAAGTGCCGACAAGCCAAGGCCGCATCGATTTGTTTATCGAAAACTCCAAATACGCGTACATTTTTCAACTAAAGGTCAGAAAAGACCGCAATGAGGCCGATGAAGCCTTAGAAAAGGCAAAAAAACAGATTATCGATCGCAAATACGCACTAAGACTGACTCCTAAACAAATAGTGGCTGCGGCCTTGGTTTTTATCAATGAGCCTCAATTTGATAAGAGACGATCCCCAAGCAGAATACGCGAGATTATGTACCTTGAAGAAGTGGATGTTCCCGGTGTCAAATAAGGACTGCATTAGCAATCCTCGGCGCTCTGATCCGACAGCATCCAAGCCCAAAGCTGCACGGCAGCCAGGCCTCAGCCTCGGGCAAAACATCCAAGGTTTGCCGGGACTTGGGAGGCGATCTTTGAATGGCGGTAAATTTCAGGGGCTAAAATAATGTACAATCTTAGAGGTTCGCTAAAGTGGCTCAGTCTTATTAAGATTTAGGATTACTATGTTCTTAAAGAAACTTTCCGTAACGGCACTTATCTTTGCTCAGCTTGCCTTTTTAAATGCTCAGGCTGAGGAGATCTCGCTTGATACCACCGCCGCGGTGGTGAACAACGCCATTATTTTGCAAAGCGAGCTTGACGAGGCTCAAGAACAAGTGGCCGCCCAATTAAGAGCTCGCGGCACTCCGGTCGATGACGTAAGTGCCCGCAAAGCAGCCCTCGAAGGGCTCATCACCCGCTCGTTGGTCTTGCAGCTTGCCCAAAACCAGGGCATAACCTTAAATGACATGCAGCTTGATGCCGCCATTGCCCAGGCTGCCACCCGCAACGGCTACAGCGAAGAAGAATTTTTAGGCGCCCTTGCCCGCGAAAACGGCCTGACCATCAACCAGGCCCGCGAGAGATTTCGCGACGAGCTCATTTTAAACGAGGTGCGCCAGTCGCGCGTCAGAAACCGCATCACCATCTCCGAAAGCGAAGTTGATCTTTTGGCCAAAAATTTGCGCTCGGCAGGCTCGGTGGAGCCCAAGTATCACATCGCCCAGCTGATTGTGCCCCTCTCGGCCCAGGCAACGGGTGCCCAGGTGCAAAGAGCCAATGCCACGGTAGCCTCCATCCGCGCCCAATTGCGCGAAGGAGCAGATTTTAACGACTTGGCCGCCCGCTATACTCAGGGCGCCATGGCCGCCCAGGCAGGCGATTTGGGCTATCTGCCTGAAACTCAGGTGCCCGTCCCCTTCCTGCCGGGGCTGCTCAAGGCCAAGCCCGGGGACATCGTGGGCCCCATCAGATCGCCTTTTGGCATCCACCTCATCAAGCTTTTGGATGTCTCAAACGAGGCAGTCGAACCCATCAGGATGTATGACGCAAGCCACATTCTGCTGACCACCTCGGTCATCTTCTCGGACGAAAAGGCCCAAGCCGAGCTTGCCGCGCTCAAGCGCAGGATTGAAGCAGGTCTTATAAGCTTTGAGGCTGCCGCCCGGGAATACTCCGAAGATCCAGGGTCTGCCGTCAACGGCGGCGCCTTGGGCTACTCCACCCCCGACCGCTATGATCCTGCCTTTGCCCGCGCCATGGTGCGCCTGCACCGGGGGCAAATCAGCGATCCCATCAAATCATCCTTTGGGTGGCATTTGATCTATTTAAAAGACATCAGGATCGACAAGGACTCTGATGATGCCTATCGGCAAAAGGCCCGCGACTTGATCTTCCGCCGCCTCTATCAGGAAGAAGCCGTCTCTTGGGAGCAGGAATTGCGCGACACGGCCTATATTCAGATCTTGGATCCCATGCTTCTTGAAGCCAACCTCGATTAATCCCCGCTTCCTGCCCTCAGGCAGTCAACCCTTGCCCCCTAAGATCCCGGGGGTAAGGTTAAAATCGCAAATTGGATGCTTTGCATGACTAAAAGGATTGTCTATACCTCAGGCGAGCCTGCCGGCATCGGGCCGCAGCTGTCTTGTTTTCTTGCCTTCAACTATCAAAAGGCCGCCGATCAGGTCATCACGGTGCTAGGCGATATCGAGCTTATCAAAGAGCGCATCAAGATTTATGCTTCATCGCTCAAGGTTGAGCCCTATCTTGGCCAAGAACGCAATCAAGATGATGTTTTGTACGTGGAGCATGTGCCGCTGTGCGCCCCCTCAAAATGCGGGATCTTGGACGTCAAAAATGCCCCCTATGTCTTAAAGCTTTTGGATAAGGCCCACGACGGTTTGATGTCAGGCTATTATTCTGCATTGGTGACAGGCCCAATCAGCAAAGGCATCATTGCCAAATCGGGCATCGAATTTTTTGGGCACACCGAGTATTTGCAGCAAAAGTGCGGCTTGGACAAGGTGGTCATGATGTTAGGCTGCCTAAATTTGCGCGTAGCCTTGGTAACCACGCACGTCTCCATCAAAGATCTGCCGGCCTGCATCACCTATGACAATGTTGCAAGGTCAATTGAGATCCTCGATCGCGATCTTAAAGAGAAGTTTCATTTGGCCAATCCCAAGATCTATGTGGCAGGATTGAATCCCCACGCAGGCGAAGGCGGATTGCTGGGCACCGAGGAGCTTGAGATCATCGGCCCTGCCATTGAAGATCTCAAGAAAAAGGGCTGTAATCTTGAAGGCCCCCTGCCTGCCGATACCATCTTTGCCCCTTGGATCTTAAAAGATGCCGCGGCCATCTTGTGCATGTATCACGATCAGGGACTGCCGGTTTTAAAATCCTGCGGTTTTGAGACAGGCTACAATACCACCTTGGGACTGCCTTACATCAGAACCTCGGTGGATCACGGCACTGCCTTGGATTTGGCAGGCAGCGATCAGGCCTCGGGCTCTTCGCTCAACAGCGCCGTAAAGCTAGCCTGCGACATGCTCTCAAATCGCTTGCAAAACAGGAAGATCTGATATGGCCCTGCCTCCTCCCAATTTCAAGGCCCGCAAAAGATTCGGGCAGAATTTTTTGGTCGATGACTTCATCATAGGCTCCATCGTCGATGCCATCAATCCCAAGCCCGGGGAGGCTTTGGTGGAAATAGGCCCGGGACACGCGGCCTTGACCAGGCCTGTCCTCGAGCGCGCAGGAGCGCTCACCGCCATCGAGCTTGACCGCGATCTCATCGATGTTTTAAACCACGATCCCTTTTTGAAAGGGCTCAATCTGATTGAAGCTGATGCCTTAAAATTTGATTTTGCATCGCTGCAAGAAAAGGATCCCCTGCGGGTTTTCGGCAATCTGCCCTATAACATCACCTCCCCTTTGATCCTGCATCTTTTAAAATTCCCCGGGATCTTTGACATGCACTTCATGCTGCAAAAAGAGGTGGTGCAAAGACTGTGCGCAGGGCCTCGCAGCAAGGACTACGGCAGGCTCACCGTCATCGTGCAGTATTTGTGCGATGTTATTCCCCTGCTCGCGGTTCCCCCTGAGGCTTTCAGGCCGCAGCCCAAGGTTACCTCGGCTGTGATCCGCCTTATCCCCAAGGCAATATCAGAAGAGGAGCGGGCCTTGGTGCCTTTTATCGAAGATGTCACCAAGCTCTCCTTCAGTGCCAGGCGCAAGACCGTGCGCAATGCCTTAAGCCCGGCATTTGATGCGCAGGCTCTGCAAGATTTGGGCATTGACCCTGCCAAGCGCCCCGAGGATCTTAAGGTTTGCGACTATGTAAATTTGGCGCAGGCTTTAAAGGCAAGGCGCGCCTTGACAGAATAAGTTTAAGCTTTTATTTGAGAAGACTATGGCTTACGACAACGCCCTGACCGCTTTGCTTACAAGAAATGCCAATCTTTTTGAGGGCAAAAGGGTTTTGATGGCAGGCGACATCAGCGATGAAAACCTGCTCAAATTGGTAAAACCAAGCCTTAAGGCCTCGATTGTTGCCGATCACTTTGTTGCAGCCTCCAAGATGGCAGGACTGTTTTTAAAAACCTTGGAGCACGGCTGCCCGCAAACCATCTCCTGCAAGCACCTAAGCGTTTATTTTGCAGCATCCTCCGATGCCTTGGAGCTCATAAAGCAAGATCCCGATGATGAGCCTTATGACATATTGTGTCTGCTTTTGACCAAGACCAAGGCGGTAAGCTTGGATCTTTTGCATAAATTTCAAGACAAGCTTAAGGATGGGGCGTTGATCTTGGTGGCAGGCGCCAACGACGCAGGCGGGCGCAGCGGGGGCAAGCTCATTAATAACACCCTTAACCTTCATAAGCTTGATACGGCGCGCAAGTGCACCCTCTTTGCAGGCACCTATGACAGGCAAAAGCCTTTTGCCGCCCCTGCGGCAACAAAAGATCTTGTGCTTTATGTCAAAAACGAGCAGGGACTTTTGAGCTTTAAAGAACAAAGACAGTCAGATGCAGTCAAACTTACCCTCAAACAGCACCCTGCCGTCTTCAGCCCGGGGGTCATCGATGAGGGCACAAGGCTGCTTTTAAGCTCCATTCCTTTGGGCGAGCTTGAGGGGCGCAGCATCTTGGATCTGTGTTGCGGCTGCGGGGTGATAGGCTTGTGTCTGCACCCTTACGCAGGGCTTTTGACCTTGGCCGACGCAGGAGCGCAGGCGGTGGCTTTGACAAGGCAAAACCTTAAGCTTAACGAGGCTTCAGGGCAGGTGTATGCGGCCGATTTTGCAGACGGGCTTGGCAAGTTTGATGCAATTGTGCTCAATCCGCCTTTTCATCAGGGCATCAAGGCTGACGTTCAGACCACGCTGCAAGGGCTCAAATCCCTCAAAGAGCACTTAAATAAAGCCGGCTGCATCTATATGGTCTCAAACTGCCATTTAAATTATGAGGCAGCCTTGCAGCAAGACTTCCTTATAACAGTCTTGGCCAAGACAAACAGGTTTGCAGTGCACAAGCTGCAGCCTTAAGCGCCCCTTTGAGGCTCCTGGCTGCAAGCTTTAATCTATGAGCGGCACAGGCGCACGGCACAATCGATGACGGCCTCGGCATCAATGCCTGCAATCTTGAACATATAAGGGCTGTCCCCTGCCTCAAGCCATTTGTGGGCAGCCCCCAGACACGCCATCCTGCCACGGTAATCGTGCAAGGCTTTGTAAAAGGCAACCTTTGATCCCAGGCCGCTGTCAAAGTAGTGCTCCTCCACGGTCAGCACCGCTTTGAAGTTTTTGAAGATCTCATCGAGGCACTCTTCATCAAGGGGTTTTATGGTGTGAAAGTTATACACGCTTGAGCCGATGCCCTTTTGCTTTAAAGCCCGTCCTGCCCGCAATGCCTCCTGCACGGTGCGTCCTGTGGCGATGATGGCAAGATCGGCCCCGTCGGTTAAGCGCTGGGCTTTGCCTATCACCACCTCGGGGGGATTGCGGCTTATCAAAGGTCCGCCGCCTGCGCCGTTGATCCTAAGATAAGCAGGTCCTGCAAAGTCGGACAAAAGCTCCACCATCATGCACAATTGCGCACTGTCGCAAGGGGAGAGCACGGTAAAATTGGGCAGATTGCTCATCAGGCAGAAGTCATCGAGGCAAAAATGGCTGTTGCCCGAGTTTTCGGCCGCCAGGCCCGGCAGCACCCCGACTACCTTGACGTTAAGGTTCATGGACGAGACCTGCATCTTTAAGATCTCATAGACCCTTTGCGTGGCAAAACAGGCATAGGTGCTGATAAAGACATTGTTGCCCTCAGAGGCCAGGCCCGAGGCCAATCCCACCATGTTTTGCTCGGCAATGCCGACGTTAAAGGAACGGTTTGGATACGTTTTAAAAAACTCGGTCAGCGACGAGGCCCCCATGGTATCGGCGCAAACCACGCACAAATTATCATGAGTTTCTCCCATCTTGAGCATAGCAAAACCGTAGGCCTTGCGCGGGCCCATGCGCATCAGGTTATTGAGCATCTTGGCATCAAACTGCATATGACCCCCTTATTTCCTCTTGTGCCTTGGCATGCTCCTCATCGGTCAGCTTGGCATGATGATAAGCATTGTTGTGCTCCATAAAGGAGATCCCTTTGCCCTTGACGGTGGAGGCGATAACGCACAAAGGTTTATCCTTGTCATGCGGTTCAAAGAGCGCCTTGTTCAAAGCATCCCCGTCATGCCCGTCGCACTTTCTGACCTCAAAGCCCAAAGCCTCAATCAGGGGGGCATAATCGGCCTTTAAAACATGAGATGAATCGCCGTCAAGCTGCATGCCGTTATGATCAACCACCACAATCAAATCGCTGACATGATGAACCCCGGCATAGAGCATGGCCTCGTAGGTCGAGCCCTCGTTAAGCTCGCCGTTTCCCGTGATGACGTAGCACATATCATCGCGCCCGTCTTTTTGGGATCCCATGATCTTGCCCAAAGCAAAGGACACTCCCAGCCCCAGGCTGCCCGAGGTCATCTCAATGCCCCGTTTTAAATCCTGATGCTCGTGCACGCAAAAAGGACTGCCGTTGCGGCTGTAGTCTGTCAGGCATTGATCATCAATCAACCCCAGGGCATTGAGCACCGCAAAATGGGCCAAAGAGGCGTGCCCCTTGCTTAAAATTACTTTGTCTTGCGCTCTTTTGCCCAAATACACGCACAGCATCAGCTCCACGCAGGATAAGGAGGAGCCGTAATGGGTTGCCTGCCCTTGTCCCATCAGAAGCATGCTCTGCCGCGCCTTGGCCGCCAGAGCCTTAAGATCCATACTGTCTGCCATAATTTCACCACCCCGATCTTTGATTGCTAAGCGCTCTTATCAAATCGATCCCGTCCCACACAAAATCAAAAGCCAAAGCCTGCCCCGCAGGCACAATTCTGTACACCCCGCCGCAGCGCTCTTTTAGAAGGTACTCTTGCAAAGTCTGTTTAATCTCTCCTATGTACGTTACGCTTTGACAATCGCCATCATCAAACAGAGAGTGCGCCTGACTCAAAGAGGACAGATGATATTCGTAAAAAAGTCCGCTGTGCCCTTTGTGCTCTTTAAGCTTAAATTTAGGATCGAAAACTTTAACCCGCATCAAGACATTGTCGGCCTGACTTTCAAGGCCCAAGCTGTAGTCTTTAAGATCTTCGATGACTGCATCAGATGCCAGCGCAGCACCTAAGGCAGTCTCAAGCTTGGCAATGCATTGACGGGCCGTGCAGCTGTAGCGTTTATGAGCCTCCTTGGCCAAAAGCGCAAAAAAGATCTTTGATGAGTCAGCGCACAATTTTTCATAATCTTCCCTGCCTTGTGCCAAAAACAGCACGGCAGACGGGGATGAGCAGGCATTTTGATCGTTTAAATAAGTATCGTTGTAAAAGGCAAGGGCCAATCTTTCCTGCTCGTTTTTGGCAAGTTTGAGATAGTGCACCGCATCGATGATGCATGCTGAAAACCTGTCTTTGAAGGCCAGATCGCGGCCTCCCGGTTTAAGAGGAGATCTTTGCAGTTTTTGAATATTGGCATCTCCCCCGAAGATCACCCGCCCGTTGCTGCGCGCACTGATAAAATCGATGATGAAAGGCTCTGTCGGGCATTCAAAGGCGCACACATAGTCTTTAAGATCACAAAACTCAGATGAAAAAAGCTCATTTATCAAAGAGCAGATGATATCTGTTTGCTCAAAACGGATCTTGGGCAGTCTTACATAATTGACATTGCCGCAAAGCAGGCCTGCTGCCATGCTGTAGGCAAAATTGGCCGGAACATTGGAGGGACTTGAGTGAAAGACCGTGCCTATGCCAAAGGAGCAATCCTTTATATCGGCATAGCGCTCCTTTAAAGCCTCCATTGCCTTGCCTCGCAAAAAGAAGCTTAAGCTCATCAAATCAGGGTGCTTGCGGCCGTACTTGGCAAGCCTTGTCGAAAGGGCCCCCAAAAATTTGAGCACCCTGTCATCTAGGATCGGGCGCGGCGCTGCGGGCTTGTCAAAAATCGAGGCGTCCCCGACTTTAAACTTTATTTTCTCAAAGTCCGTAGACATCAGAACATCCTCTCAATTCGGCATCGGGCAGCCTGCCTTTAATCTTAAAATACTTGCCAAGCCTCCCGCAGGGGCAGTCATCCTCGCCCAAAATCACCGCCTCATCGTCGGTCAAAAGAGAGAACCCGGGGTAGGAGACGGGCAGCACCGACACTACCTGGGCAATGCCGCTTTGACCGATATGGCAAGGCACAAAATCGCGCGGCCTGCGCACTATCAAATCCGAGTAATCGCTGCAATGAAGATGTCCTAAGCGGCACTGTACATAAATGGAGCCTGCCTGCTCGGCCATGCCGTAATAATCGTGGATCTTCTCAAGGGCAAACTGCTCGTAAAGGGCATCTTTATACTCTCGGGCCGTGATCTTGCGATTGACAAGCCTCTTCCAGCCGCCGCCATGGAAAAGCACGCCCAAGCTTAAATCAAGTTTGACTCTAAGTTTAAGCAGGGCCTCATAAAAGTGCTGCCATATAACGTAGGTAAAGCCGAAGATCAAAATTTCCTCTCCGCCATGGCGGGACAAAAAATCTTCGATTGCGCCAAGATTGAGGCTCAAATCGGGGTTTAAGGCAAAGACTTTCTCGCGCCCAAGCAGCGAAAACCCCAGCACCCCCGCCCCGCGGGCCGAAAACCTGGCCCGATTGGCGATGACATCGGGGGCATCGATGATGAGCATGGGAAAACGCCCCTTGGGGTTTTCAAAGCAGGATGAGACAATCTTGACCAGGGCTTTTTGCTGATTGATTGCGGTGGTTTTATCCAAGAATATTTTGGAAGTCTTCTGTCCCGTGGTCCCCGAGGAGGTGATGGTTTTGACAATTTCAGATGCAGGCACCGAGCAAAGCTCATGGTTTTTAAATAAGCTTACAGGCAAAAAGGGCAGATCGCTGACCTTTGCGGCAGAGCCCCTGTCATATCCCCAGGCTTTGAGGATCTTCTTGTAGCAAGGGCAATGTTCTGCATGATGCTCAAGAAGCTTGGTCAAATAACCAAACAAAAACCGTTCTTTTTCGGCGCTTTTTAGGCTGTACGGATCAGGATTGGTCAAATAGGCAAAATCAAGCATCACAACTCCTTAAGCTTATCAAACAAGATCTTGCCTGAGGCGCTTTTGGGCAGCTGTGAGACTGTCTTAACCTCAATGGCGCTGCCATGCACCTTTAAAGTTGAAACCAAATAGGCTTTGATGGCACTCAGAGTCTCAGATGCAAGCAGGTTTTGGGGATCTTCAAGCACAATCTTCAAACGATCATCTTCCCCTGCGGCCGCGCACACAAGATCTGAAAACTCCCCGGCTAAAAGCTCTTCAACGGCTGCCAGGCTGATCCTGTTGCCAAAAAGTTTGATAAAGCGCTTTTTGCGCCCCGTGATATAAAAATCCCCGTCCTCATCAAAATAGGCCAGATCTCCTGTTTTAAGATGCCCAAGGTTCTCATCGCCCAAGCTTAGATCGGCTGCGCTTTGCGCATAGCCCAAGCACACATTCTCCCCCTCGTAGACAAGCTCGCCTTCCTTATGAGGCGCATCGATTTTATGCCCCCGATCGTCAATCACATACATCCTGCCCCCGGGAATGGCCTGCCCCACCGAGCCCAATTTGGAAAGCGCAAGCGCAGGATCAAGATAGGAGATGCGCGCCGAGGCTTCGGTTTGTCCGTACATCACGTAAAAGCTGATGCCGTGCTCTTGGCAGTAGCGGGCCACGGCCTCCTGCCTTTTGGCATTTAAATGCCCTCCTGCCTGCGTGATGGTGGCAAGCGAGGGATAGGTCTGCCTTAAAAACCCAAGGCGCACCAGCATGTCAAAGCTGTAAGGGACGCCCGATAAAGAGGTGATCGCCATATCTTTTAACATCTGCCAAAAGTTGCGCTGCATGATTGAGTAAGGGCACAAAACTACCAAGGCCCCCTGCAAAAGATAACTGTTGACGATGGAAAGGCCGAAACTGTAATTTAAAGGCAAAAACAATAAGGTCTTATCAAAGCTTTTTATCTTAAGGTAGGAGGCAATCGAGACGGCATTGGCCTTAAGGTTCTGCCAAGAGAGCCTCACAAGCTTCTCGCTTCCTGTGGAGCCTGAGGTTGAAAGCAGCACGCAAAGATCCTTATGGCACGCAGGGGGCGCACTGTTTAAAAAAATAAGGCTGTAGCCAAAAAAGACCCTCTTGCTTTGCGCCACAAAGTCCAATTGCTCTTGATCAAAGCTTTGCGGGGCCAAAACCGCATTGACATTGTAAGTTTTAATCAAAACTTTAAGCCTGTTAAGATCAAGCTCGCTGTCGCACAAGATCACGGGGATGCGGTTTTGAAGACAGCATATGTAACAGAGCACGCAATCAATGGTATTGGTGCACAAAAGCAGACACAAACTGCCTTGAGGGATGGTTGCTTTTGAGGCCTCAGATTGCACCTGAGCGTAAGTTAAGATGCCGTTTTCATCTTGCAGCGCGGGGCGTTCCAAAAAAGAGGACCAATCAAACATTGCAAGATGTCCTCTAGCCCAAAGCGCCATTTACGATGCGCGAGGTGCCCGTAATCGATAAAGGCGCATCAGTCAAAAGATAGCGCATCTCGAAAGCCGGATCCATAGGGTCGATGAGCCCCCAAGGCTGCATGGCCTCAAGCCAGCCGTCAAAATGCTCGCCCATGGCCGTGCGCAAACGATCGGTCATGGGGGTGTCGGTAAAGGCAGGCTGCACGGCATTGATGAGGCAATTGCGTTTTAAAAGCTCCAGGCACGCAGAGCGCACAAAGCTGTCCAAGGCTCCCTTGGTGGCCGAGTAATTGGCGCTGTAATTCATGGCCCTGAAAGTTGCAATCGAAGAGATGGCCGCCACGCGCAATAGCCTTGATTCGTCGCGCTTTCTCAAACACAGCCTCAAAAGCTCCAAAAAAGAAAAGTAATTGACGTTGAACATCTGCACATTGCTCTCATAGGAGGCCCTGCGCAGGCTTTCATTGCGCGTGATCCCGGCGCAATAGGCAAAGGCATCAAAGGGCACCGAGGCACAAAAATCGGCAGCAAGTCCCGCTAAAGAGCAGGTGTCTGATAAATCGGCCGTCAGCGTGCCCTTAATGGCGGGCATTTGTTCTTTTAAAGAAGAGAGTTTCTCATCATTGCGCCCGATAAGATAGATGTCAAACCCGTCGCCTGCCATCAGCTTGGCAAGGCATAAGCCTATGCCGCCGGTGCCGCCTGCAATTAATACATTGGCCATGATGTCCTCGATTGATTGTCAGAATTTGGGTTGCCCCTGTTTGATCCCGGGGTGAAATATGCAAAGCTTGGGCCCAAGTTGTGCCGATATCAGTTATCATCGGCTGTACCCTTTAAAACTAAAGAACAGGAGAGATCATGGCCAAGGTCAGAGCGCACATAGAAAAGATAAGCTTCATAAGCTTCACAAGGTTAAGCGAGGATGAACTTTTGACCATCCTAAGCTGGCGCAATCGCGACGAGATAAGATTGAGCATGGATCACCCTGAGATCATAAGCGCGCAGGATCATCTTAAGTTTTGCAAGTCCCTGCAAGGGCGCCAAGATCTCATGATGTTCAGAGTCTCCTGCAATGAGGTGCCCTGCGGAGTGGTGACCTTAAGAAAGATTGACAAAGAACACAAAAGCGTCGAGGTGGGCTCTTATTACATAGAGCGCGGCTATATTTCCACCATGTGCTCAAAGGCCGTCTCCAATCTGTGTTTGAGCTTGGGTCTTGAGACCCTGAACTCCTATGTCAAAAAAGACAATCTGCAAGGCATGGCCCACAGCATCTTAAAATACGGCGCCAAGGTCACAAAGGAAGATGAGCGCTATGTATATTGCTCAAGGCCTGCCGCGCACAGCAAGTTAAGCGACATAGAAGTTGAGGTGCTGTGCTAAAGGGGCCTTGGTTAAGATTTTAAACGCAGAGCCGATGGGCTTTGCCTGAGCCTTTATGCCCTATTCTTGCACAAAATCGCTCTTTTTAAGAAGCTCCCAAGCTTTGACATCGCAAGCTAAAACCCTGCCTGCATACTCATCTTTGAGGCTGATGCTGATGCCGGTGCCAGGGCGCAAGCCGCTCAGATCGCCCTTTTGCACGATGCTGCCTGCTTTAAGATCTTTGTTTAACACCAAGGAGCGGCGCATTTTAAGGCGCATCTGCTGCTCTGAATCGCTCACCTCTTTGCTGCCCGTCCCCATGGCGGCAAATACATTGCGGCATTGGGCGGTAAGATTGGCCATCGTCTCAGGCTCGGCTGCCATGTTGTTGTCAAGCCCCATTCTTGAGCTGTCCAAAGTAAAGTGCTTTTCAATGACTCGCGCCCCCAAAGCCGTGGCGGCACAGGCAAGCTCGGTGCCGATGCTGTGATCTGAAAAGCCGATTGCAAAGTGCGAAAATTCTTCTTTTAAAAGCACGATGTTTTGCAAAGCGGCCTGATCAGGCGGGGTAGGATAGAGCGACACGCAGTGCAAAAGCACAAGCTTATCGTTGATGGGAGCAATTATCTTGCAGGCCTTGCGGATCTCATCTAAAGAGGCCATGCCCGTAGACAAGATTAAAGGCAGTCCCGTGCGCGCATAAAAGGCCAAAAAGTCGTAATTGTTGATCTCCATGGAGGCGATCTTCAAAAAGGGCACTTGGCACTTTTCAACCAAAAACCGCACCTCATCCTCAGAGTAGGCCGTGGATGAAAAATCAATGCCCAAAGAGCGGGCATATAAGCTTAACTCTTGCAGATCCGATTGCTTCAAGGCAAACTTTTTGACCATGCGCTCCATGATGGGCTGCTCTTTGTAATAGGTCTTGCTGTAAAGAGTATCCTTGGTCCACGACTGAAACTTTACGCAATCGCATCGGCACTCTTTGGCCTTGGCGATCATCTCCTTTGCCTTGTCCAAATTGCCAAAATGGCTGGAGTTAAGCTCGGCAATGATATACGGAGGGTGCCCCCGGTCGGTGACGGCGGCGAAAAAATCAGCAGTCATGGTAAGTCTCCTAGCGATCGATCAGCGGTACGAGCATGAGCTCTTGCAGAGTTTCCAATGGCAACAGAGGCGAGAGATCTTCAATGGGTCTTTGCACGAACCTGCCTTGGGAAGTGCGACCGTAACCTGAGTGCAAATAAGGCTGACAGGGGCGGGCCATCACCTCGCAGATCACAGCCTCATTGCGCTGCAAAATGCCATGCACCTGCTCTTTGAGAGCGGGGCTGTCGTAAAGCTTTGCATAGGCAAAATCAAATGCAAAGGCCACCTTTTTAAAATCAGGCAGAGTAAGACCGTCTGAGGGGTCGTTGCCCAAGGTGCGGCGCCTGAAAAGCTCGGTTTGCCTTTCTCTTATCACCGCATAGCCGTTGTTGTTGATGATAAAGATCTTGGCGCGGCTGCCCAGAGCGCGAATGGTTTGAAGCTCTTGCAAATTAAACATCACCGAGCCGTCGCCCACCGCGCAGACTATATCCAAAAAACCGCAGGAGGCAGCGGCGGTTACGGCAGGCAGGGCAAAGCCCATGGAGCCTTGAGAGAAGCACTGAAGGCAGCTTGCCCCCTCCTTAAACCTGATGACAGAAGGAAAAATAAGCTCCTCAAGCCCCGCATCGGTGATAAATACGCTATTCTCGCAAAGCTCATCTGACAGCACCCCTGCAAATTCATATAGGTCGACAAGCGCGTTGTCCGAGGCATTTTCATCGGGGCTTTTTTTGGCGCTCTTCGTTCTTATGATGTAAGGGTCGGCAAGAGGCAGTTTCTCTTTGAGAGCAAGGCAATACTCGTAAAACTCCCCTGCCTCATGGTCAAGTTTAAAGCCCTCGCTTTTTTCAATCAGACACTCTGACAATGCCTTAAGATCGACCCCGAAGGTTTTCTCAAGTTTAAGATTGCCCTTTAAAAATTCGTTTTCATCAACCGAGGCTGCAATGATCTTGGCCTCCCTTGCAAACTTATGCGGCACGGGGCCTATGGTATGGGAGTTTAGTTTGCTTCCCAGGCACAAGAGCAGATCGCAATTGGCCGCAGCCAGGTTGGCACAGCGCGTGCCTCCCACAGAAGAGAGCATGCCCAAGAGCCCCTGAAATTGCCCCATCAGATCGCATGATGTGCCGTCATAAATGACGGGGATCTTAAGTTTGCAGGCCCATTGCCTGATTTTATCAGCACAATGCGACCAGTTAAGCTCGCCTCCTGCCAAAAGCAACGGCCGCTTTGCCTTGTGAAGATACTCCAAGATTTGACATGCCGCTGCCAATGCCTCGGCTTTTGCCTGCGCTCCCGGCGTGCACTCAGAGCTCAATTTTTTTGAAGCAAGGCTCCCTTCATCAACCCTCATGCCCTGCACATCGATGGGTATGTCTATCCACACGGGCCCCGGGCGCCCCTCTTTTAAAAGATAAAAGGCTTTGGATAACACATCTTCGATGGCACAGGGATCATCGACAAAAAAAGTCCCCTTGCACCAAGGCTCTGCTGCGGCGATGATGTTGGTTTCCTGCTGCCCGAAAGTTCTTAGGGGAAGCTTTTTTAAGGTATTGCACTCGGCGCGCGAGTGCTGGCCTGAAATTACCAAAAGAGGCACTTCATCTTGATAGGCGCACAACAAGGGGGTCAGGGCATTGGCCGCCGCACATCCTGCCGAGACCATGCACAGCCCGGTCTCATGCTGCAATTTGGCCGCGGCCATGGCGGCAAAACCTGCTGCCTGCTCATGATGACAGCACACGGTTTTAAGATTGGAGCGGGCCAGAGCATCGGTAAGCTGAAGCAAGGCGCGGCCGTTTACCAAAAAACACCTGCCGATCCCCTCATCGCCAAGCCTTTTTACCACATAGTCGGCCAAACGCATCATGATACGGCGTCCCTAAAACACCACATCATACTTTGCCAAGATCTCCTGTCCTTTTTCATAAGAGGAAAGATCCAAGATGTCGTCAGGCTCAAGCATGATGTCAAAGGCCTCTTCCAAGGCCGACACCAGTCCCATGTGCCCCACCGAGTCCCAGGTCTCGATGCTCATGTAGGCAAGGCCCGGCAATTGATCTTCTGCTATCTCAAAGGTGTTAATGAAAGCTTCGTTGTATTTTTCAATGTTGCTCATGTCAATTCTCGACTATCAATTAAATCTCTGCGCAAAGCCGCTCTTTTTTAGCTACAAGTTTTTGATAAACAAAGACCACTCTTTGATCTGCTCGGCGCGAGTGGGCCTTAACAAGGGCGCCTCAAGCACGCTTACGGGTTTGACCTTGGAGAGGCTTAAATCCAGCATGCACGATCCCAAAGACAAGCCCACCCCGTAGGTTACCAGCATCACGCGCTTTAAAGGGGTGCCGCCTTTTATGTCGCACAAATTGACCATGACCGAGGTGCCGCCGCAATTGGCGTAGCGACCGAAGGTTGCGCAGGAGAATTTGTCTGCGCCGATTTTGGCCCGGTTGGCGATGACCTTTACTATCTGCACATTGGCCTGATGCATGGCAATAAAGTCCACATCGCTTTGTGCGCAAGAGGCATAATCAAACAATGCTTCCATGCTGCGAGGCGCTTCATCGATGGAAAACTGCGAGACCTTAAGCCCCTGCATGAAAGTATCGGTAAGCTTGAGCTCGTCGCCTGATGAGGTTTGAATGCTCAGATCCAAGATATCCTTGTCAACAGGCAGCCTCATCCCTCCTGCAGGCACCACCAAAGAGCGCCACTCTTTGCCCAGGGTCTTTAAGTGAAAATACGAGGGCACGGCCTCTTTGCTGTATTCGAGGGCCATGGCCGAGGCCGCATCGCCAAACATGATCCTGCCGTGGAAGTTTTTTTCGCCGCAAAAGCGCGAGGTGCCCGAAAACTCCACGATAAGACAGCGTTTGGCCGCGCCGCTTTCAATTAAGGAGTGGGCAAGCCACAGGCCGTACACGCAATCGGTGCAGCCCAAACCGCAAGTATCAAAGCAGGCAGCATCCTCAGGAAGCCCCAGCTCATCTTGCAGGCGGCACCCGTCGCAAGCTCCCGGGTAATCGTGCACCGGAGAGACGCAGATCAGAGCATCAAAGGAGGAAGGATCCAAGGCAAGATCCTGCAAAAGTCTTCTGCCTGCCTCCAATCCGAGGTCATAGGGGGTCTCGTTTGGGCTCAAAACATGACGCGTGCCCAGGCCCAGCATCTTTTTGTAGCGAAGAAGTTTCCTCTCATCTCCCAAAAAAGCGTCCAAATCATTATCGATGCAGTGTTGCTTATAGGGCACTATGCAATTTATGCCCAGCACCTTGCAGTGAGAAAAGGAGGTTAAAGACATGCCGATACCGTTTTGTAAGATTGGGAATTAAGCTATCAGATCTGCTAATTGTCCCAAGGTCTTGCACTTGGACAAGTCTTCAAAGGATCCTTGATAGCCGTGGTTTTTTAAGTACACCACGATATTGAACAAGGCCAAAGAATCAAGATCGTCGCTGTCTGCTATCACTGTGTTCTCATCGATGGGATCGATGGGATCGACAATCTTGATGATGTCCTCTAATATCTGCGCTCTGTTCATTTTCTCTTCCTTTTATAAATCTTATGCAAAGCATCTTACTTGCTATTAGGGTTAACGGCAAGATTGGCTTATTCATTACCGCAAACGAAAATACCCGCCATAAGACGGGTACTTTCTTTAATTTGTCAAAGGGGGCAAAAGCCTTGGCATTACATCATGCCGCCGCCCATGCCTCCCATGCCGCCCATGCCGGGAGCAGGCATATCCGCTTCCTTCTTGGGGGCATCGGCAACCATGCACTCGGTGGTGATCATGAGGCCTGCGATGGAAGCTGCGTATTGCAGGGCGCTGCGGGTTACCTTGGTAGGATCCAAGATGCCCATCTGAATCATGTCGCCGTACCGCTCGGTGGCGGCATTGTAACCGTAGTTGCCCGAACCATCGCGAACGTTGTTGCAGATAACCGAAGGCTCTTCGCCTGCATTGGCAACGATCTGGCGCAGAGGGGCTTCCATGGCGCGCAGAGCAACCTTGATGCCTACGTTTTGATCTTCGTTGTCGCCCTTCATGCCGGCAAGCTTGGCAGCAACGCGAACCAAGGCAACGCCGCCGCCTGCAACCACGCCTTCCTCGACGGCAGCGCGGGTGGCGTGCATGGCGTCTTCAACGCGGGCCTTCTTCTCCTTCATCTCCACTTCGGTGGCAGCACCGACCTTGATGACGGCAACGCCGCCGCTCAACTTGGCAACGCGCTCTTGGAGCTTCTCGCGATCGTAATCGGAGGTGGACTCTTCGATCTGCTTGCGGATCTGGGCAATGCGGTCGGCAATGGCAGAGCTCTCGCCTGCGCCGTCGATGATGGTGGTGTCATCCTTGGTGATGACTACGCGCTTGGCAACGCCCAAGTCGTCGAGGGTGGTCTTCTCAAGCTCCATGCCGATCTCAGAGGAGATGACGGTGCCGGCGGTCAGGATGGCGATATCCTGCAACATGGCCTTGCGGCGATCGCCGAAGCCCGGGGACTTGACGGCAGCAACCTTAACGATGCCGCGCATATTGTTGACAACCAAAGTGGCCAGAGCTTCGCTCTCGACGTCTTCGGCGATGATGAGCAGAGACTTGCCGGCCTTGGCAACGCCCTCGAGGATGGTGAGGATGTCGCGAATGTTGGAGATCTTCTTGTCGCACAAGAGGATGTAGGGGTTCTCAAGCTCAACGGTGGCAGTGTCGGGCTTGTTGATGAAGTAAGGGGACAGATAGCCTCTGTCAAACTGCATGCCCTCGACGGTGTCCAGCTGATCTTCAAGACCCTGCCCGTCCTCGACGGTGATGACGCCGTCGCGGCCTACCTTCTCCATGGCATCGGCGATCAAATTGCCGACGGTGGCATCGGCGTTGGCAGAAATGGTGCCGACCTGGGCGATGGCTTTCTTATCTTGGCACTCGGTGGAAATGGCCTTGAGCTCTTCGACGGCGGCGCTGACGGCCTTGTCGATGCCGCGCTTGAGATCCATGGGGTTCATGCCGGCGGCTACGGACTTGAGGCCCTCGGTGACGATGGCCTGAGCCAGCACGGTGGCGGTGGTGGTGCCGTCGCCTGCAGCGTCATTGGCCTTGGAGGCTACTTCCTTGACCATCTGGGCGCCCATGTTCTGGAACTTGCCGTCAAGCTCGATTTCCTTGGCAACGGTAACGCCGTCCTTGGTGATCAAAGGAGCGCCATAGCTCTTGTCCAGGACAACATTGCGACCCTTGGGGCCTAAGGTTACCTTGACTGCATTGGCTAAAATATTAACGCCCTCTAACATCTGGGCACGGGCTTCATTGCCGAAAAATACTTCTTTAGCTGCCATTTTGCTTTTTCTTCCTAACTAAAAATTCTTATTTATTATTCACTAACAATTGCCAGAATATCGCTCTCAGAAAGAATGATGACGTCCTCGCCGTCGAGGCGCTCTTTCTTGGTGCCATAGCCTTCGTTGTAAACCACGGTATCGCCTTCCTTGACGCTCATGGAAGCTACGGTGCCGTTATCGAGCAGACGGCCCTTGCCGACGGCTACGACTTTGCCGCGGGTCGACTTCTCGGCAGCGCTGCCGGTTAAAACGATGCCGCCTTCGGACTTGGTTTCAACTTCAAAAGGCTTGACGATGACGCGATCATATAAAGGAACTAATTTCATCTGAATACTCCGGGCAACCACATGTGCCTTCATAACTCTCAACAAGCTAGCTTAACGGCCTAGCTTTTGCCTTGCGGGCAAACAAACCCGCATCATTATTTCCGATAACCTAAATGGGGACTGGCTTTTTAAGTTTCAAGGGGGGATTTTCAAAATATTTTGAAGTTATCTTTAAGTCCCCAAGGCTGCGCGTTCAAAAGCCCAAAGAGGAGACAAAGATAGGGATTTGAAGCATGAAAAAAGGCTTAAAGAAGAAAGCCGCCCCCTGCCTGACGGCCCGGGCCTCGGCATCTTAGGCGGTCACTTGCGCCCTTGAGCTGTGTGCTCTGCATTCTCTTTTGGCTCAATCTTGCGATGAGCAAGTCCCTGAGCATCTTCAACCGCCTCGGTGCAGGTGCCATCGACGGTCACGCCCCCATCTTGCCGGTCAAAAATATCCTGCCGCCTTGTTTTTGATGAAAAGAAAGCTTGCGATCCCTGGTGTCTGATGAGGATTTTTGCAGCAAAAAGACAAGTCAAAAGCTTCCCCATGCCCGGGATCAGCACTATCAAGGCCAATGCATCCGAAATGAATCCCGGGAGGATCAACAAAAACCCTGCCAGGGGCACGGTCAAAAAGGCGAGGTTGTCTTCCATGATCCTAAAGGGATCTTGCAAGTGCATGGTTTTAATCAGGGCGGCAAACCTGTATTTGATGAGCATGATCCCAAGCACCATGTCCAAAAACAGCCAGGAGATGGTCGCAAACGCCCCCAAATGGGAGCCGGCCTTGATGATAAGCGCAAGCTCTAAGACAAAGAATATCAATATTCCCATCATCACTCGTGGCATAATTAGACCTCAATGACTGTTTAACCTTGTTAGTGCCATGCTCAAGTCTTATCACCATACACTATTTCTCCTCCTTTTAGCTTTTGCTTTGACAATTTTTCAGATCATGCCGGCCAAGGCTTGGGCACAGCAAGATGACATTGCCGCAGCCGCCGATGACGATTTGCTAAAAGCGCTCTCAAGCTTTAAGGCAGGACTTGCCGCCCAAGGATTGCAACAAGGGCTGCCCGCCCTGCCCTTTGAGGCGGCAGGCGACATCGACAAAGAAAATCTGCGCGCTCGCTTTGCCCTTAAAATAGCGCCCGGGGCCTATATTTACCAAGAATCTTTAAAAGTTGAGGCAAAACAAGAAGGCATCGGAAAAACTCTCCCGGGAGGCAGCGCAGCGCGCAGCGTCGGGCATCAAGATTTGCAGGGGTCGCACCTTGTTTATTTTGATGATCTGACCTACATCGTCGATCTTAAAAACCTCTTAAAGGTTTTTGACTCTTTAGACGAGGCCAAGCCTGTCAGCCTGACCTTTGCCTACCAAGGCTGCAGCGAAGATGGGATCTGTTATCCGCCGCAGACCGTCTCAATCACAGTGCAAAGCGCTTTGATCGGGGATTTGATAAGGGAGAGCCCGGCCTTTGCAGACTTGCCCGCATCTGATGGATACGGCACCTTAACAAAGGCAAGGGTCGAAGAGACATCCGAAGCTTTTGCCTATACCAATTTAGACTCAAAACTTTCCCAAGATTTAAGGCGCAATTTGCTGTGGGGCATGGCCGTGTGCTTTTTGCTTGGCATCGGGCTTAACCTTACCCCCTGCGTCCTGCCCATGCTGCCCATTTTCTCGGCCATGATTGTAGGCGGCAGGGACAAGAGCCTCCCTCAAATCATCTTAAAAAATGCCTGTTATGCCCTCGGGCTGATTGCAACCTACACCTTGACGGGACTCATCTTTTCAACCCTGGGCGCCAAGGCCCAGTCTTTTTTGCAGCATCCTGCAAGCCTCATGGCGATGGCGCTGCTGCTGTTCTTGTGCGCTTTAAGCTGCGCCGATGTGTTAAAAGGAGGCTTGAGCGCAAAGTTCTCCTCCTTTATTCAAAGCAAATTTTCCTTTAAAGCCTCGCAATCTTATGCTCAGGCGGTGCTCTTGGGCATCATGTCGGCTCTGGTTGCCACCCCCTGCACCTCCGCTCCCCTGGCAGGAGCTGTCATTTATACGGCAGAGCAAGGCGATATGTTAAAGGGCTCGGCCACCTTTGCCGCCATCGGCCTGGGCATGGCAACGCCCTTGTTTATCATCGGGGTCAGCGGGCGCAATCTTTTCAAGAAGGCAGGCAGGCTCAGCATCGTCATCAAAAAGTTTATGGCCATCCCCCTGTTCGGGGCGGCCGTCTATCTGTTAAGCCCCCTGATTGCACAGGAGCATGAGGTGTACGCAGTTTTTGTTGCAGCAACAGTGATGCTCTTTTATTTGGGGGCGATCGTAATTGCAGAGTTTTCAAAAGCAGACGGCACAATCAAGAGCGTCCGTTACACCCTGTGCGCCCTGATAAGCCTCGCCTTGGCCACGGGGGCCGCGTATTTGAGCAAACCTTATGAGTATCAAGATCCCTTCATAAGATTGGCCAGGATCTCCGATCTTGAAGATCACAGAGGGCACAAGCCCCTTTTAATCGATTTTACGGCCGCCTGGTGCACCAACTGCAAGATCATGGAAAAGAGTGTCTTCAGCCAAGATTGGATGGCCGATTTGTGCGCAAATGATTACAAATGCGTCAAATTTGATCTTACCGACATGCAAAGCCCGCAGAGTCTTGAGATCATCGAGCACTTTAAGATCATCGGCATACCCTTTCTTGTGATTTTGGACGGCTCCCTCAACCCTCTCAAACAATCGACCGGCCTGATGGACGAAGAGCAATTCAAGAGTTTTGCAGCCTTGCAGCAAAAAGCACAATGAACCCGGCCCGGGGACGCAGCCTGACAAGTTTTAAAAAATAAAGGATTAATTGAAGGGTGGTCAGGCAAAGGGCCTTGCCCTTTGCCTCAAAGAAGATTACTTTATAAGGCCGCGGTTGACCTGCTCGATGTGTTTGACCTCAAGGACGCCCTCGGTATAAAGAAGGTTGAGCCTTGAGATGATGTAATTGAAGCGCGCCTGCGACAGATTTTGCTGGGCGTCGTAATAGCTTTGCGTGGCGTCCAGCACATCGGACATGGTGCGCGTTCCCACCTCGTAACCTGCCTTGATGGAGGCCAAAGAGGAAGCTGCCGACTTGACGCTTTGCTCGTAAGCGCGCACCGAGCTGATGTAGGCATTGACGTTGTTATAGCCGTTGTTTACGTCAGAGACCACGTTGCGATGAGTTTCTTCCAAAGACTCGCAAGCCTGCACGTACAGCTGCTCGGCCTGGGCAACCTGCGATGAGATGGCGCCGCCGTGAAACAGGGGCAGATTCAGATTAAGGCCGATGGTGCCCTGATGGACGTTGCCGTCCTCATAGTAATTGGGGACCTCGGGGGAGTAATCGGTGTAGCTTGTGGACAACGAACCTGTCAAATCGATGGTGGGCTCATGGCCGGTGCTTGCCAAGGTGATGTTGTCCTTGGCGATGTCGCGCCCGATCAGGGAAGCTTGCAGCGAAAGATTATTGACCTCGGCGCTCTTTAAAATGGCATCAAGGGATCTTCTGACGGCCTCAGGAGAGAAGCGGTCTGCGTTGAGCTTGGCCAGATCTTGAACAGGACGGCCGATGAGTTTGCGGATCTCCTCATAAGAATTGATGAGGCTGTTTTCGGCCAAAATAACCTGGGCCGTGGACAAATCGTAAGCCGCCCTTGCCTGCAATTGATCGGTCTCGGCAATCAAACCTACCTGGAAACGGCGGGTGGCCTCGTCAAGCTGGGTTTTCAGGGCTTCCTGATTGGCCCTGGCAAAAATCAGGGTATCTTCGGCGCTCAAAACCCCGAAATAGGCATTGGAGACTCTGATGATCAGGCTTTGCAGAGTATCGTTATAAACCAAATCCTGTTGGGCGGCGGTCTTCTCGGCAATGGTGCGTTGAACCCAGGCGCTGTGACGCCAAATAGCCTGGCTCAAGTTAATCCCGGCCGATGATGAAGTGGAATCGATGGTGCTTCCGCTTGACGTAGTGCTGCTCGCGCTCAGCGAAGCGGTCAAATCCAACTGAGGCAGCAAGGCTGCTACAGCCTCATCGATTGCCTCGTAATAGTAGTCGCGGTTGGCTTTGGCCTGGAGCACGGCAGGATCTCTCAGATAAGCTTCTTTATAGATGTCCATCAGATCCGTGGCGGCAAAAGACGCCTGCTGCAAGCACCCTGCGGCAGCAAGGACCAAAGCGATATTTTTCCAGCGCATAGGAGAAATAACCTCAGTTATTTATTATTGAAGTATCGCCCATTATACCCAAATGACAGATTGCAACCTAATCAAAAGCGTCAAATTTGACGGCAAAAGGCTAGATTTGCCGCGCTTTCATGGGGCAATGCGGCGTGCTTTTGTGCTTTTTGCAATCAAATCTTGGCAATCTTGCCCCGTCAAATTTTCAAAGCCCGAGGGCTTTACCTTAACTTTACAAAACCGCGGTTTTTTACTTTACAGACAGGCCTCATCATAGGCGCAGTTGAAGAAAATGTTTTACAGCCTGCTTTTAGGAGCGCTTTTAAATGAAAAAACAACTTGCATCATTGTTAGCCGCCGTTTGCCTGACTGCCGCCGCTGCCCCCTCCCATGCGGCCATGAATATTTCCGCCGACGGCTCGACCTCCATGGAAAAGGTCATAGGCTCTCTTGGCGAAGCCTTTTCAGAACTTAACGACGGCGTCAATTTCACCTACAATCCCACAGGCTCCGGCGCCGGCATCAATGCCGTCTTGGAAGGCCGCTGCGACATCGGTCTGTCAAGCCGCGCTTTAAAGCCCCAAGAGCAAGAAAAGCTTACCGGCACCACCGTAGGCCTTGACGGCATCGTGGTGGTCGTCAATCCCCAAAACAGCATCCAAGATCTGAGCGTAGAGCAGATCGCCGCCATCTTCACGGGCAAGATTGCCAATTGGAAGGAGTTGGGCGGTGCCGACGGCCCCATCGTTCTCATCGGCCGCGAGGCAGGCTCGGGCACCCGCGACGGTTTTGAGTCAGTCACCGGCACTTCAGAGCAATGCAAGTATCGCCAGGAACTGACCTCCACGGGCGATGTCATCGCCACCGTTTCGCAAAACGCCAATGCCGTGGGCTATGCCTCGCTGGCCGCCGTATCCGACAAGATCCGCGCGGTCACCGTCGACGGCATTGCAGCTTCCAAACAAACCATTCAAAACGGCTCCTACAAGCTGCAGCGCCCCTTCGTGCTGGTCACCTCCAAAGAACGTCCTTTAAGCGCCGATGCCCAAGCTTTCTTTGACTATGCCCTCTCAGAAGAGGCCAAGCCCATCATCGAGATGGCAGGCGTCGTCCCCAACAAGTAATTTAACTTCAAACTTGGTCATGCCCCGGGCCTGAGCCCCGGGCTTGACGCAAGAGCACCGTCTTATAAGGGGTTCATATGGAAACTGCCGTCAATCGCGCCTTGCTTGGCACAAGACGCACCGGCCGGGTTAACGCCATGATTGCTTCCAATAAATCTTTTAACGGCACCGAAAGAGCGGCCTCGCTCATCTTCTTGATCCTTGGGATCATCAACATCGCTTTCGTTCTTTTGATTTGCATCTACCTTATCATCGCAGGTCTGCCTGCCATCTATGAGATCGGCATTGTCGATTTCCTGTCGGGCACGCAATGGGCTTCCACCGCCAAAGAGCCCAAATTCGGCATCCTGCCCTTTATCCTTACTTCCGTTTACGGCACCGCAGGAGCCATAGTGCTGGGTCTGCCCTTAGGCTTCTTTACGGCAGTTTATCTTGCCAAATTTGCCAATGCCAAGGTGCGCCGGGCGGCGATGCCGCTTATCGATTTGCCTGCCGGCATCCCCTCGGTGGTCTACGGCTTCATCGGCATGCTGGTGTTGGTGCCCTGCATTCAGGCCGTTTTCAATCTGCCTGACGGCTCATCGCTGCTTGCGGCCATCATCGTGCTGTCAATCATGATCCTCCCCTCGATCATCAAGATCTCCGTCACCTCCCTGGAAGCGGTGCCCCCTGAATATGAATTGGGCTCGCTGGCCTTGGGCGCCAATGAAATCGAGACAGTCTTTCGCGTGACGGTCAAAGCTGCCAAAAGCGGCATCGCGGCGGCCGTGGTCTTGGGCGTGGGACGGGCCATCGGCGAGGCCATGGCGGTCATGATGGTGGCAGGCAACGCGGCCAACATGCCTTCCATTTTCGAGTCGGTGCGTTTTTTGACCACGGCCGTGGCCTCCGAAATGTCCTACTCCTCAGGATTGCAGCGCGATGCCCTCTTCTCCATCGCCTTGGTTTTGTTCGTATTCATCATGCTCATCAATGCCGTTTTGAACATGCTGTTAAAAAGAGGTCATAAAAAATGAGTATTAAAGCCAATAATGCCTTATCAAGGAGCATTTACAAAAAGACCCTGCAAGGCCTCATGCTCTTGTGCGCAGGCATCGCCATGGCGCCTGTGTGCTTTTTGATTGTCTATATCCTGATCCGCGCGGCGCCTCATTTTTCATGGGAGCTTTTGACCACCAAGCCCTCTTATTTGCGCGGCACCATCGGCGTGCTTCCCGATATCCTCAACACCGTTTATCTGCTCCTGACTGCCATTGTCATCGTTTTGCCTTTGGGCGCAGGCGCTGCCATTTATTTAAACGAGTACGCCAAAAACCCGCGCCCGGTCAAGATCATCGAATATGCCGTGGAGACTTTGTCGGGCATCCCATCTATCATCTACGGCCTGGTCGGCATGCTCTTTTTTTGCCGGTTTTTGGGCCTGCAGACCTCATTGCTGGCCGGCGCTCTGACCTTGGTGATCATGAACATCCCCATCATCATCCGCACCACGCAGGAGAGTCTTAAGACCGTGCCGCAGGGCTATCGCGAAGGCGCCTTCGGCCTGGGCGCGGCCAAGTTTTACATGATAAGAACCGTGGTTCTGCCCTGCTGCATCGACGGCATCGTCACAGGCTGCATTTTGGCCGCAGGCCGCATGCTCGGCGAAAGCGCTGCCTTGCTCTTTACCGCAGGCTTTGCCCATGCCTTAAACGGCTACCTTGACGGCATCACCTCCTCGGGCGCCACCTTAACCGTTGCCTTATACGTGTATGCCAAAGAGCAGGGCCGGTTTGAGGCGGCCTTCGTCATCGCCGCCATCTTGCTGGTCTTGTGCTTTGTCACCAACTACCTGGCCCAATACCTTGCAAAAAGAATGCGCAAGGCCCGCGGCACCGCCGCTAAACTCTAGGTTTTTGATTTTAAGCGGATACTCAAATGACAAAACAACCACAATCAGGCTCCGCCTCCCCCGCGCAGGCCGTCTTCGACGTTAAAGACTTCAATCTTTATTACGGTTCCAACCGTGCCCTGCACAACATCAACATGCAGGTGCAAAAAAACGCCATCACCGCCCTGATCGGGCCTTCAGGCTGCGGCAAGTCGACCTTCATCAAGACTTTAAACCGCATGAACGATCTGATCCCCTCGGTGCGTCTTGAGGGCTCCATCAAGTACAAGGGCGTTGAAATAGTCAACTCCGACATTGACGTTTACAACTTAAGAAAGGAAGTGGGCATGGTCTTTCAAAAGCCCAATCCCTTCCCCATGAGCATCTATGACAACATAGCCTACGGTCCGCGCACCCACGGCATCAAAAACCGCTCTGTGTTAAACGAGATAGTCGAAAAGTCGCTGACCGATGCGGCCATTTTCGATGAGCTCAAGGATCGCTTAAAAGACAGTGCCCTCTCCTTGTCAGGCGGGCAGCAGCAAAGACTTTGCATTGCCCGCGCTTTGGCCGTCAAGCCCGATGTCTTGCTGATGGACGAGCCCACTTCGGCTTTGGACCCCATCTCCACCTCAAAGATTGAAGAGCTGACGCTTGATCTTAAGAACGATTACACCATCGTCATCGTCACCCACAACATGCAGCAGGCTGTGCGCATCTCCGACACCACCGCCTTCTTTTTGCTTGGAGATCTCATCGAATGCGACAGCACCGGCAAGATCTTTTCGTCCCCCTCTGACAAGCGCACCGAGGACTACATCACAGGTAGATTTGGCTAAAATGAGAACGCGTTTTGATGCCGGGCTGCACGCTTTGAATGACGAGCTCATCAACATGGGCTCCATGTGCGAAACTGCCATTTTAAAAGCCGTCAATGCCTTGAAGGCCCGCAGCAAAGAGCAGGCTTTGGAGGTTTACAAGTCAGATAACCTTGTGGACAGGCAGGAGCGCAGCATCGAATCTTTGTGCCTGTCCCTGATCCTCCATCACAAGCCACTTGCCGATGATCTGCGCAATATTTCGGCGGCCCTCAAGATGATCACCGACATGGAACGAATTGCCGATCAGCAAGCCGAGATCACCTTGAACTTAAACTTCGAGCATGCCGATGACTTTTTCATCATCGAGGCCATGGGCACGGCGGTGACCATCATGGTCAAAAAAAGCATCGATGCTTATGTAAAGCACGACAAAACTCAGGCCGAAGAGATCTGCAAGCTTGACGATGAAATCGACGAGTATTTTGTCAATGTCAAAACCAAGCCTGCCTCCAAGATGACAGGCTCTCAGGAGGTGGCTCAGACAGCCTTGGATCTTCTGATGATTGCCAAGTGCTTAGAGCGCATCGGCGATCATGCCTGCAATATCGCAGGCCGGGTCATCTTTGCCGTCACGCCCGAACACGGCTTCAAGCACGGCCTGAAGATCGACGAGCACAGCCTGCCTCAGGCGGTCTGCTCCTGATTTGTTAAGATAAGCTTAAAGCTTGGAGAAAATATGATTTATTGCGTGGAAGATGATCAGAGCATTCGCGAAATAGAGCTGTATACGCTCAAAACCATGGGCTTTGAGGCAGTGGGCTTTGCCGACGGCAAAAGTTTTTGGCAATCCCTTGAGAAAAAAATGCCCGATTTGGTGCTCTTGGATGTCATGCTTCCCGAAATAGACGGCATCGAGCTGTTAAAAATGATCAGGGCCAATCCCAAGACCAAGCATCTGGCCGTGATCATGGCCACGGCTCGCGATGCGGAAATCGAAAAAATCCGGGCTTTGAATCTGGGGGCGGACGATTATTTGGCCAAACCCTTTTCCATGCTCGAGATGGCAGCGCGCGTCAAGGCCGTGCTCAGGCGCACCCTGGGCAGCAAAGAGGAGCGCAGGGGCATCAAGGTTGAAGCAGGCCCCATCCACATCGACAATGCCGCCCATACCGTGACCGTGCAGGGCAAAAGGGTCGAGCTTACCCTCAAGGAGCATGAAATTTTGAATCTTTTGTGCAGGCACTGCGGGAGGGTCTTCTCCCGCGACGACCTGCTCAATCAGATCTGGGGCATGGACTACGACGGAGAAAGCCGCACCGTGGACATGCACATCAAAACCTTGCGCCAAAAGCTGGGGCAGGCAGGATCTCTTATCAAAACCGTGCGCGGCATAGGCTACAAACTCGAACTTGACTGACATGCACAAAAAGATCTTCTCGGCCATTTTATGTTCGACCTTGTGCGCTTTGCTCTTTGCCTTGGGAGCAATCATCTTTTTTGCCTACAGCTACATAGCAAACGATGAACAAAAAAGAGCCGAAGAAACCTGTCTGGTGCTTTTGAACGCCTATAACTTAAACGGCAGGCCTTTTTTGGAAATCTTAAAAAGCCCTCAAATCAGCCGTTACCGCATCACTTTGATAAGTCCCGAGGGCTCGGTGACATTTGACACTGCAGAAGAAGACATTCACGAAAACCACTCGGATCGCGCCGAGGTCAAACAGGCCATGGCCAAAGGCTTCGGCGACAGCAACCGCTATTCTGATACCTTAAACGAACGTACCTATTACAAGGCCGTCAGGGCCGATGACGGCATGATCTTGCGCCTGGCCGTCACCTCCCACACCATCTTAAGCTATGTCAAAAGCATAGCCCTGACCACCCTCATCGTCTTTGCCGTCACCGCTCTGATCTGTCTTTTTGCGTCGCTTAGGCTGACGCAGGCCATCATCAGGCCTTTGTACGACATCGATTTTAACCGGCCTTTGGATGATGGCGGGGCATACCCCGAGATCCTGCCCTTTTTGCATGAAATCGACAAAAGGCAGCAGGCCGTGGATGAAAAAGCTGCCATGCTGCACAGAAAGAATGAGGAGTTTTTGACCATCACCAAGTCCATGAGCGAAGGGCTGGTGCTGTTAAATGCCCAAGGCATCATTCTTACCATCAACAAGACGGCCAAGAAGATCTTCAACATCACCGATGAAGCGATAGGCCAAAGCTTTTTGACCATCGACCGCTCAGAGCGCGCCCGCGCCTTTTTCTTCCCTGATATTGCAAAAGAAGACAAAAGCCCGGGTCGAAAAGCAGGGGCCTGCGAAAACAAAGCCTCCAAGGCCAAGGATAAGCGCAAGGACGGGACGGGATGCGGCAAAGACTCAGATGACACGGGCACCCTCTCCTCGCTAAACTTCACTTTGATTGAAGGGGAGGAAGGCAAAAAAAGCTGCGAGATAGTCAAAGACGGGCGCGATTATCAATTGCGCTTTAACAAGATCATGACCGACGGCAAGCCTGCAGGCTTTGCTCTTTTGGTCATCGACATCACCGATCGCAAACGCTTGGAAGAGCAGCGCCAAGAATTTACCGCCAATGTTTCCCATGAGCTTAAGACCCCGCTGCAATCCATCATGGGGGCCGCCGAGCTGATGCAAAACGGCCTGGTGGCGGCCTCGGACATCCCATCCTTTGCAGGCAAAATCCGCAGGCAAAGCTCAAGGCTCATCACTTTAATTGAGGACATCATCTTTTTGTCCAAGCTTGACGATGCCAATGCCGATCTTCTCAAGGAGACTTTTTCGCTGCAGGCCGTGATAGAAGATGTGTTTGAAATTTTAAAGGACAAGGCCGGGCAAAAGCAGGTGCAGCTTGAGTTTAAAGGCTCGGACGTGCTTTTTTGCGGGGTCAGCCGCTACATATACGAGCTTATTTATAACTTAACCGACAATGCCATAGGGTACTCCGACAAAATCCCGGGCAAAGTCTTGGTCACCCTCAAAGAAAAAGGCAGCAATGTGATCCTTACGGTCGAAGACAACGGCCGCGGCATTGCCAAGGAACATCAAAGCAGGATCTTCGAGCGCTTCTACCGGGTCGACAAGAGCCACTCGCGCCAAAGCGGCGGCACGGGACTGGGCCTGTCCATCGTCAAACGGGTGGTGCTCTGCCATCAAGGCAAGATCAAGCTTAGAAGCACACCCGGGGCCGGATCCGCATTTAAGGTGATTTTGCCCAAAATGGCCCCGCAAAATGCAGTTCTGCCCAAAAGCACCCGGGACCAAACGATCTGACCTTTGCGATCATCAGGTTTGACATTTATGGCTTGTCATTAAAGCTATAAAATGTCTGTCATAAGAGGATTATGACAGGCTATAAGCAGCAATAATGACAAACTATAAGTGAATTTGGGACAAACTATTTATGCCATGCACAATCAATATTTTATGCGAACGTTCGCATAAAATAT
>CAZYXT010000012.1:0-32037 GCA_964651505.1 uncultured Enterobacterales bacterium | reverse complement strand
TCGGATTAATACGCCCTCTCAAAGGGGCAACTACCGTCAGGGCTTTCATGAAAAAGCAACAGATTAAGACCGGAATGGAGCTTTATTATTGCCCTTCATGCAATCGCCGTGGAAGGAGAAGGAGCATTTGAGCACTGCCCTTCTCCCTTTTTTGAGGTCCGATTATAAAGAATCGACCGAGCCCAAGGCCTTAAAGGATTCGATGATGCGCTCGACCATGGTCTCCTGGCCCTTGCGCAACCAAACACGCGGATCGTAATACTTCTTGTTGGGAGCATCGGGGCCGGTAGGATTGCCCAGCTGCCCTTGCAGATAATCGCGGTTGCTCTCGTAGTAGTTCTTGATGCCGCTCCAGCAGGCCCATTGAGTATCTGTATCAACGTTCATCTTGACGACGCCGTAAGATACGGACTCGGTGATCTCCTCTTGGGTCGAGCCCGAGCCGCCGTGGAAGACCAGGTTGATGGGCTTATCCTTGGTGCCGAACTTCTCTTGAACATACTTTTGCGAATCGCGCAGGATGGTGGGAGTAAGCTTGACGTTGCCTGGCTTGTAAACTCCATGGACGTTGCCAAAGGATGCGGCGATGGTGAAGTTGGGGGAGATCTTCATCAGCTGCTCGTAAGCATAAGCTACATCCTTGGGCTGGGTATATAAAGCAGACTCGTCCTTGTCAGAGTTGTCAACGCCGTCCTCTTCGCCGCCGGTGCAGCCAAGCTCCAGCTCCAAGGTCATGCCGATCTTGGACATGCGCTCGAGGTACTTGCAGCAGGTGGCGATGTTGTCCTCAAGCTTCTCCTCGGACAGGTCGAGCATGTGGGAGGAGAACAAAGGCTTGCCGTGAGCCTTGAAATATTCCTCGCCGTAATCGAGCATGCCGTCTACCCAGGGCAGCAGCTTCTTGGCGCAGTGATCGGTGTGCAGAATGACCGGTACGCCGTATTCCTTGGCCATATTGTGGGTGTGCAAAGCACCGCTGATGGCGCCTAAGATGGAACCGCCCTGAGGACGATCGATCTTAAGGCCCTTGCCGGCGATGAAAGCGGCGCCGCCGTTGGAGAACTGCACAATGACAGCCGAACGGGCCTTGGCAGCAGCTTCGAGCACGGCATTGATGGAATCGGTGCCGACGCAGTTGACGGCAGGCAGAGCAAAGCCGTTCTCATGGGCTACGGCAAATACTTTTTGAACATCGTCGCCGACTACAACACCTGGCTTTACTACATCTAAAATTTTGGTCATTTTCTTTTTTCCGCTATACCTAAGATGATATTTGAACTTTAAGAGTGCAAGACGCCCCGCAATGGGGGCGCAATCCTCATAAACGGATTATTCCTCGCCTCTCTTCTCGAGGATCTCAACGGCAGGAAGCTTCTTGCCTTCGACAAACTCCAAGAAGGCGCCGCCGCCTGTTGAAATGTAGGAGATCTTGGAGCCTACGCCAAACTTCTTGATGGCATCGATGGTGTCGCCGCCGCCTGCAACCGAGAAGCCCTCAGAATCGGCAATGGCGTTGGACAGGGTCTTGGAACCTTCGGCGAACTGATCAAACTCGAAGACGCCGACCGGGCCGTTCCACAAAATGGTCTTGGCATTCTTGATGACTTCACAGATGTTCTCCATGCTCTTGGGACCCAAGTCCAAGATCATGTCGTCATCTTCAACCTGATCGAGGGTCTTGACGGCAGCAGGGGTCTTCTCGTCAAATTCCTTGCCGACGACTACGTCGACAAAAGCAGGAATGGTGGTCTTCTTGGAAAGCTCGACGGCGGTGGGGATCAAGTCCTCCTCGCACAAAGACTTGCCTACCTTGTGGCCTTGGGAGGCGATGAAGGTGTTGGCGATGCCGCCGCCTACGATCAGCTGATCGCAAACCTTAAGCAGGTTGTTCAAAACGGGCAGCTTGGTGGAAACCTTGGATCCGCCGACGATGGCAACCATGGGACGGGCAGGATTGTCCATAACCTTGCCCAAAGCGTTCAGCTCGGCTTCCAAGAGCAGGCCGCAGCAGGCAACGGGAGCAAACTGAGCTGCGCCGTAGGTGGTGCCTTGGGCGCGGTGGGCGGTGCCGAAAGCGTCCATTACAAAGACGTCGCACAAAGCGGCATACTTCTTGGCCAAAGTCTCGTCGTTCTTCTTTTCGCCCTTGTTGAAGCGGCAGTTTTCCAAAACGACGACTTCGCCTGCATTAACCTCGACGCCGTCCAAATAATCCTTGACCAGGCGCACAGGGGTGCCGCCCAGCAGATTTTGCATGTGATTGGCAACCGGTTGCAGAGAGAATTGCTCATCGTATACGCCTTCCTCGGGACGGCCGAGGTGAGAGGTTACCATAACCTTTGCGCCCTTCTCCAAGGCCAGCTTGATGGTGGGCAGCGAGTCTACGATGCGCTTGTCGCCTACTACTTTGCCGTCTTTGACTTTAACATTGAGATCAGAACGGATTAAAACGCGCTTGCCGGCAAGGTCGAGGTCGGCCAACTTTTTGATTGCCATATCTGTTTATTCCTCTTTACAGAAACTCTATTAAAACATGCACCAAGCTTGGGCAGAACGCCCGTTGAGCTTTCATGCTAACTTTAAGATCCTACTAAAATTCCCCCAAAAAATCCACTGTGCACCGCGCCGGCCTTCCTTAAAATTTGCAGCAAAATCAATAAGTTAGCTTCAAATTAGGCAATAAGAAAAATGCAAATTCTGTCATTTTTAAAATGTGACGCAACAAACACGGCCTGACAAGCGGTTTTGACGGCCCCCAAGAACAACAAAGGGCGCCTAAGCACCCCTTGTTTAAAAGATTGTCGAATCTTACTTTAAAACGCTCTTGGCAATGGCAACGAGGTTGTCGACGGTAAAGCCGAACTTGACGAAGAGCTTGTCGGCAGGACCGGAAGCGCCGAAGCGATCCAAGCCCAAAACCTTGCCGTCAAGGCCCACATACTTGTACCAGCCGTCAGAGGAGCCTGCCTCAACGGCGACGCGGGCGCGGCACTCACAGGGCAGCACGCTCTTCTTGTACTCCTCGCTTTGTCTGTCAAAGACTTCGCAGCAAGGCATGGAGACGACGCGCACCTTCTTGCCCTCGCCTGCCAGGGTCTCGGCTGCATGGAAGGCCAAGGCAACTTCGGAGCCTGTGGCAATCAAAATGAGATCGGGAGTGCCGTCGCAATCCTTGAGGACATAGCCGCCCTTTTCAATCAGGGCAACCTGCTCTTGAGTGCGAGGCATCTGCTCAAGGCCCTGGCGGGTGAGCACGATGTCCGAAGGACCGCACTTGCGCTCGATCATGCGCTTCCAGGCCACGGCCGTCTCAACCTGATCGCAAGGTCTCCAGGTATCGAGGTTGGGAACCAGACGCAAGGTGGCGGTCTGCTCGACAGGCTCGTGAGTCGGCCCATCCTCACCCACGCCGATGGAGTCGTGAGTAAAGACGTACAGGGTAGGTATGCCCATCAGAGCGGACATGCGGATGGCATTGCGGGCATACTCCGAGAAGATCAGAAAGGTGCCGCCGTAAGGACGGAAGCCGCCGTGCAGCAAAATGCCGTTCATGCAGGCTGCCATGGCAAACTCGCGAACGCCCCAGTGGATGTAGTTGCCTTTCGACTCATGAGGAACAACCGAAACGGAAGCCTTGTTCATGGTCAGGTTGGAAGGAGCCAGGTCGGCAGAGCCGCCTACAAACTCGGGCAGCATGGCGCCAAAGAAGTCCAAGGCATTCTGACCTGCCTTGCGGGTGGCAAGCTTGGCAGGAGCCTTTTGCAGCGATTGGGCCCATTCCATGGCCTTTTGGCCCAAATCGACGGGCAGCTGGCCATTAATCCTGCGGGTAAACTCGGAAGCAAGCTCGGGGTATTGGGCTTGGTATTTGGCAAAAAGCTCATTCCACTCTTTTTCCAAAGCGGCGCCCTTGGCGGTGGCATCCCACTCCTTGTAGATATCCTCGGGGATCTCAAAAGGAGGATAATCCCAGCCTATCTCCTTGCGCGTCAGGGCAATTTCGTCGTCGCCCAAAGGAGCGCCGTGGGAAGAGGACTTGCCGCCCTTGTTGGGAGAGCCGCAGCCGATGGTGGTGTGGCAGACTATGAGGGATGGGTGTTCCTTGTCTTGCTGAGCCTTGGCGATGGCCTCGCGGATCTGAGCGCTGTCGTTGCCGTCCTTGACATCGATGACCTGCCAGCCGTAGGCCTCAAAACGCTTGGCGGTGTCTTCGCCAAACCAGCCTTTGATGTTGCCGTCAATGGAGATGCCGTTGGAATCGTACAAAGCGATTAGCTTGCCAAGCCCCAGGGTGCCTGCCAGGCTGCAAGCCTCATGGGAGATGCCTTCCATCATGCAGCCGTCGCCCAAGAAAGCATAAGTGTAGTGATCGACGATGGGGAAGCCGTCCTTGTTGAACTGATTGGCCAGCATTCTCTCGGCCATGGCCATGCCCACGGCATTGGCAATGCCCTGTCCCAAAGGACCGGTGGTGGTCTCCACGCCCGGCACTTCGCCGTACTCGGGGTGGCCCGGGGTCTTGGAATCAAGCTGTCTGAACTGCTTTAAATCCTCGATGCAGAGATCGTAGCCCGTCAAGTGCAGCAAGGAGTAAATCAGCATGGATGCGTGGCCGTTGGAGAGCACGAAGCGATCGCGATTGGGCCACTTGGGGTTCTTGGGGTTGTGACGCAAAAAGCCGCGCCACAAAGCCTCTGCCATGTCAGCCATGCCCAAAGGAGCACCCGGGTGTCCGGAATTTGCCTTTTGCACGGCATCCATGCTCAAAGCACGCACTGCATTTGCAAGCTTGTTGTAAGCCATTTAGTATCTCCTTAATTTGTATAAACGCCGCGGTCCTCGCCGCAGCAGCATATAGATCAGTCAGGCCAAATTCAGCCAATCGCCATAAATTTGCTGGCCCGTCAGTTGAGCATCAGTCCGTTGACGCTCATCTTGCCGTCTTCAAATTCAAAAACGGCCCTGAGGGTGCCGTCCCTGTCCAGGAAAAATTCCCTGAAATGAGGATCCAAATTGTCAAGCTGCCCGGTCGCCTCAGCCTCAACCTTGCCGTTTAAGCTGTCCCACAGATCGCAATAATCGTAGCTTAGCGATCCTTTGGCCGTAAGCTTGAGAGGATCTAAGACTTTGGTCTCTGCGGGACGCTTGATGACCGCCAGCTCATCGTAGGTATTCTGCACCAGATTAGAGCTGTCTGCATACTCAATCTTGTTTATGATCTGAGTTACGGGCACGGTTGAGCATTCCTTATCATCCAAGGCAGCCATCAGGGCTTTGACGCTCACATTCTTTAAAGTCGAATCGAAGCTCAAAGTGCGGTTCTCATCGATGGCGCTCTGCATGGTCACCGCCACGTCGCAGGTGCCGTCGGCTCTCATTGCGCCCGCCTTTGCCTCAAGCTTCACGTCATCAAAGGAGCTTTGCAAAATCCTCAGTTTCTGCGCGCCCATCTGCAGCGTCGCATCCGCTTTAAGATCAGCATAATCGTCCCCGGTCAGGTTAACGTAAGCGCGGGCCATCGACACGCCCTCTGACACGAAGTTTTTGAGGCTAAAGGAAAAATAAAACGAATTGCCGTATGAAACCTTGGCCAAAAGATTTGAAGTAAAGCGCCTCGCTCCCAGATCATTGTCATCTAAGAGGGCAGTGCTTTGAGCCTTCAAACGGACGGCATAAGGAAGCAAAGTCGCATCAAGCTCCAAGGTGCCGTCTGCTTCATCCTTGACATACTCAAGGCCCAATCCTTCGGTCAGATAGCAGTCGTTCAAATTGATCGTCTGCCCTTGTGCATCAATGGCATTTGCCATGTCAAAGTCGATGTGCGCCGACCACAATCCCACGCTTAGCGAAGCGGGGATGGTCAGCAGGATCTCATCGTCTTTGATGACCGTATACTGCAGCTTTTTGCCGAAAAATCCGCCTGAGATCTCCTCTGCCTTAACCGTTGCTCCGACTGCGCCTGCAAATATCGCCCTGTTGATAAGGCTGTTTACAAGTTCGGCGCTTTTTTGTATCACGCCTGAGCTTAAAAGATGGGAGGGAATGACAGCGGCAGCGCACAGCACAATGACGGCGGCGCCTGCGCCCGTGATGATCTTGGCTTTTTTGGAGGTTGCGGACTTAGAAAGTTGCGATAATCGCTTTATTTGCATGTCGCTAATCTGATTCAAACAATATTATGAAAACACCGAGCAGCTGCCCGGTGTTAAGAATGAATGCCTTTATTAACCAAATACCTTCTTATAGTCGGCTTGGAACTTGGCAATGCCTTGATCGGTCAGAGGATGCTTGGTCATCTGCACTATTACGCTGTAAGGCACGGTGGCGATGTCGGCACCTGCCAAAGCGCAATCGGTGACGTGAATAGGGTTGCGCACCGAAGCGCAGATGATCTGGGCATCGATGTCGCCTACGGCAAACATGTCGGAGATCTGACGGATCAGATCGATGCCGGGCTGGGAAATGTCGTCCAAGCGGCCAAGGAAGGGCGAAACGTAGGTGGCGCCGGCACGGGCGGCCAGCAGGGCCTGATTGGCAGAGAAGATCAAGGTCAGGTTGGTCTTGATGCCCTCAACCTTGCACATGTGGCAGGCCTTCAAACCTTCGACGGTCATTGGGATCTTAACAATCATGTTGGGGTGAATGGCGGCAATCTCGCGGGCTTCCTTGATCATGTCCTCGGCAACCAGGGTGGTGGCCTTGACTTCGCCTGAGATGGGGCCGTCGACGATGGAGGTGATCTCCTTGATGACTTCCTTGAAGTCGCGGCCTTCCTTGGCAATTAAGGAAGGGTTGGTGGTTACGCCGCAAATGACGCCCATGTCGTTGGCCTTTCTGATCTCTTCTACATTGGCCGTATCAATGAAAAAACGCATGTTAACTCCCAATAAAGTTTAACAATTACAACTTATTGTCCCGATTTGGCCCTTGAGGACGCAAGCGCTCCGCCCCATGCCCAAAAGCCATCTTGTCAGATTGTAGCGCAAAAAACTTCTTTGAGAAAAAGCCAAATTGCCCATAAAGTGATATGGATCTAAAAATTACTGCCGCAAAACTGCACGCAAAAAGCACGCAATTTGAGAAAAGACAGACTCGGGGTAATTTTTTCTTTGCCAAAAATTTGCGCAGGCTTGATTTTTCTTAGTCTGCGCATAAAGTTCGAGCATCAAATAAAGCCCCGGGGTGCTTTGGCGTTGTCGTTTGCAATCGTCTTTTTTAAGTGCAAAATGCAAACGATTACGCAGTATTTGTGCCGGGATGTGACATGGCAGTGCTGCCTCCTCCCTGCCCTCTTGTCATTGCCTGTCGTAATATTGATACAGAGCCTGCGTGCCCAGATCGCCCTTGCCCTGTGCTGCCAAAATCTCATAAAGCTTTAAGGCCAAAGCCGTCCCCGGCAGCTCCAGGTTATGCTCCTGCGCGGTGCGCAGCGCAATCTTGAGATCTTTTATGAAATGTTTCATGTAAAAGCCCGGGGCATAATCGCCTTTTAAGATGCGCGGACCGTAGGAGGTCAGCGAGAACGAACCTGCCGAGCCGCCCTGCAGGGCCTTTAACACCTTTTGTGCATCCAAATTGCACTTTTTGGCAAACGCCAGCGACTCGCACATGGCCATCATGCCTGCGGCAATGGCCACCTGATTGCAGGCCTTGGTAAGCTGCCCCGCTCCTGCGTCCCCAAAGCGCTCGTAAGTCTTGCCCATGGCGGCCATCAGGGGCTTTAAGTCCTCATAAAGCTGCTCCTCTCCGCCAAAAAAGATGGTCAGCGTGCCGTTTTTGGCTCCCACGTCGCCGCCCGTGACGGGGGCATCTCCCACGCGCAGGCCTTTTTCCGAGGCGGCCGCTGCGATCTTGCGGGCCAAGGCAGGATCGGAGGTGGTCATGTCAGCGCCGATAGCCCCTGCCTTCATGTGCTTTAAGGCCCCCTGCTCCCCAAGCCACACCTCTTCCACGTCCTTTTCAAAGCCCACGATGGACAGCACGGCATCGGCATCGGCAACCGCCTCCTCGATGGTCCCGACGACTTTGGCCCCGCACTCCTGCAAAGGGAGAGCCTTTTGATAAGTGCGGTTGTAAGCGGCAACTTCAAAGCCGTGCTCGCACAAGTGTCGGGCCATGGAAAAGCCCATCACACCGGTACCCAAAAAAGCGACCTTGGAAACTTGCATTCTGTTCTCCTTTATTATTGATGAATGCTCACAGCAAAAAACCCGGGCGCCAACGCCTGCATTGAAAATAGCAGGCGCGCCGCCTGAGGACAAGTGCTTCGTGCCCGCTTTGCGGCATGAGGCCCATCTTAAGGCCGATTTTGCTTAAGTGGCGGGAGGATCAGGCAAGACCAAATGCTTTTTGACCTTTGCCAAGAGCAGATAAAAAGGCTCCTGCCTTAAAGCTTTATCAAAAACGTGACCTGCATTGAAAACAAGTAAACAGAAAACCTCATTTATAAGATAAAATATCAATCCGCGCGCAGCTCATTGCCTGAGCATGATCAGTTGCTTATAATCAGTTCCCAAAAAGGCAATTTGACAAAGCGCAAAGCCCTTTTATTACAATAATAAAATTTAAGCCAAGATCCCACAGAAGGAATTTATGTCCAGATTATTTACCTCCGAATCGGTATCCGAGGGGCATCCCGACAAAGTTGCCGATCAGATCTCAGATGCAGTGTTGGACGCCTTTCTCGCCCAAGATCCCAAGGCCAGGATTGCCTGCGAAACCTTAGTCAAAACCGGCATGGTGGTGCTGGCAGGCGAAGTTACTTCCACGGCCAACGTCGACTTTGAGGCCGTGGTGCGCAAGACCGTATGCGACATCGGTTATGACTCCACCGAGGTGGGGTTTGACGGGCGTTATTGCGCCTTTTTGAATGCCTTGGGCAAGCAGTCCCCCGACATCAACCAAGGCGTTGATCGGGACAACCCCGAAGATCAGGGTGCAGGCGATCAGGGCCTGATGTTCGGCTTTGCCTGCTCGGAGACCGCAGTGCTGATGCCCGCTGCCATCACCTATGCCCACATGCTGGTCAAAAGACAGGCCGAGGTGCGCCGCATGGGCGTGATCCCCTGGTTAAGGCCCGATGCCAAATCCCAAGTCACCTTTGTCTATGACGACGAGGGCAAGATCGAAAGCGTGGACACCGTGGTGCTCTCCACGCAGCACACTCCCGATGTGCCGCTGACCTCGGTGATCGACGGGGTGATGGAGGAGATCATCAAAAAGGTCATCCCCGCCAAATACCTGACCAAAAACACCAAATACTTCATCAACCCCACGGGGCGCTTCGTGATCGGAGGACCGGTGGGCGACTGCGGACTGACAGGACGCAAGGTCATCGTGGACACCTACGGCGGCGCTGCCCGTCACGGCGGCGGAGCCTTCTCGGGCAAAGATCCCTCCAAGGTCGACCGCTCGGCGGCTTATGCGGCGCGCTATGCGGCCAAAAACGTGGTGGCCGCAGGTCTGGCAGAAAGATGCGAGATCCAGGTATCCTATGCCATCGGCGTGGCCAAGCCCGTCTCGGTGAGCATCAATACCTTCGGCACTGCCGTCAAATACAGCGACGAGCAGATTGCTAAGGCTGTCCAAAAGGTCTTTGATCTGCGCCCTTACGGCTTGATAAAGATGCTTGATCTGACCCGTCCCATCTACAGGCCCACCGCAGCCTACGGACATTTCGGCCGCGACGATTTCCCTTGGGAGAAGACCGACCGGGCCGAGGCCTTGCTCCAAGAGTTAAGCTGATAAGCCCAAGGATAAAGAATTAAAATCGTTAAAAAGCCGCACATGGCGGCTTTTTTGCGTTTTAACCTTAGAGAGCACAAAGCTTTTCTCTTTAAAGCTCCCTACTCGTCCAAGATCACCTCTTGCATCAGCACCGACAGATCATCCTCTTCCAAATTATCCTTTCTGACCCGCTCCAAGATCTCATGGGACGAGTACTGATCTTCGGGGTACAAAACCACCACGGCCTTGTCGCCTTTTTGCAGGAAATTGGTCTGCCCGTAAGGGGTGTAGCGGGTGGCGCCCACCGAGATCATGATTTGAGATGGCCTGCCTGCTTCATTCAAGTAGGCATTGACGTTTTCTGAGGGGCCCTCGTCTTGCTGATTGTTTAATTTGTCGACTGCCCAGTCTGAAAGCTTTTGATAAAAATAGCTGTAATCGCGCACCGCGCTGTCCTCGCCGTAGATGGCAGGAAAGCCGTCGCGCACCAAGAAGGAGGCGATGCGGTAGCGATCCAAGATCCCGCCCGGGGCAAACTTGTCGATCTTGATGAGGTTGGAAGCCAGGCCCTTGGAGGAGGGGCCCCAATTTTTCTTCTCGGAGATCTTCTTGGCTCCCTGCTTTCTGATGGAGCAGTCATTGGAGGCGCCAAATAAAATCGGGTCGATGAAGGCTACTTTGCTCCCCTCGTACCTTACATTGGCAATCACCGCCATCTCAGGCTCGATTTGCAGCTTGCTCTCGCCTTTGGGGAAGATGATGCGGTACTCGTCAAACGGGAAAATCCCCAAAAAGGATGGAGCGCTCTCCTGCACCTTGGGCAGATAGGTGGGGAACAAGGCCTTGGGGGCATTGGCCTCGGCTGTTTTGACCTTGGTAAAATCGGCAGCCTCGCCTGCCTGCTCCAAATGCCCGGTAAAATTGCCGGCCACGCCGAAGGTTGCCATGGCTCTTAAATCAACGATCATTGTGTATCCTTACATCTTGTTTGAAACCTTCGGTCATTGTAGCAAATGCCCCCTTGACCCATAAAGATCCACGCGATCAAGAGTAAGGTTTGGTCATGGCCGGTCCGATCCCATATGCGCCTGCCCTATCTCCCCAATGCGGTTAAATTTTAGTAAAATAAGCCCGGACAATTCAGATTGAGGTACGTATGGCAAATTTGACCTATAAGGATGCAGGCGTCGACATCGATGCAGGTGAGGAGCTTGTAGAACAGATCAAAAGCTTCGTCAAGCGCACTGCCCGCCCCGAAGTGATGGGAGGGCTGGGAGGCTTTGGCGCCTTGACCAAGATCCCGCAAGGTTACAAAGAGCCTGTATTGGTCTCGGGCACCGACGGCGTGGGCACCAAGCTGAGATTGGCCATCGACTTGAACCGCCACGACAAGGTGGGCATCGATCTGGTGGCCATGTGCGTCAACGATCTGGTGGTGCAAGGGGCCGAGCCTTTGTTCTTTTTGGATTACTATGCCACAGGCAGACTTGAGGTGCAGGTGGCCAAAAGCGTCATCGCCGGCATTGCCGAAGGCTGCGTGCAGGCAGGCTGCGCCCTGGTCGGCGGCGAGACGGCCGAGATGCCCGGCATGTACGGCAAGGGCGATTACGATCTGGCAGGCTTCAGCGTAGGCGTGGTCGAAGCCTCGAAGATCATCGATGGCAGCAAGGTCAAAAATGGCGACGTGCTGGTGGCCCTCGCTTCCACGGGTCCCCACTCCAACGGCTATTCGCTCATCCGCAAGATCTTGGAGGTCTCGGGCGTCGATCCTTTAACTTACACCCTGCCCTCGGGCACGTTGCTGGCCGATGCCCTGCTGTGCCCCACCATGATCTATGTCAAACCGATTTTGGAATTATTAAAGAGCGTCGAGGTGCACGCCCTGGCCCACATCACGGGCGGCGGCTTTTGGGAAAACATCCCCCGCGTGCTCCCCGAAGGATTGTGCGCCCAATGCCGCAAGGATTCGTGGCAGCGGCCTGAAGTATTTGATTTTCTGCAAGAAAAAGGCGGGGTGGACGAGCATGAAATGTATCGCACCTTCAACTGCGGCGTCGGCATGATTGCCGCCGTCAACGAACAGGACGCCGACAAGACCGTGCAGATCTTAAATGCCCGCGGACAAAAGGCCTGGATCCTGGGCTCCATCGTGCCTGCTCAAGACAAGCAGGTCACCATCATCTAAAAGACTTCCTCTTATCAATAGGGCATCGCAGAGGCGATGCCTTTTTTGTGCCCCAATCTTCATGCCTTGATCTTAAAGCCAACAAATAGCATCATATCCTGCACGAACTAAGAACACTTTCAGGCAGGCAAAGTTTTTTATCCACCCGGGCAGGCTGCTGCACCGCGCTTTTGATGAGGCACAAATATGGCTGATATCGCATCTTCTGAGCGTTTTTTCATAGAGTTCAACGGAAAAGCTTTTGATGAACATGAAATTTCTGCAAGTGCGCTGGCTCAATCTCTTTTGGCTCTGGACGGCCTGGCTCAAAAAGTCGCTGAAACACTGTACGGCAAAGGAGTTGAAACCCAAATTAAGGTGCAGGCAGGATTTCGCAGGGGCTCGTTTATTGCCGATTTAATAACGTACTGCACAAACAATCCGGGAAATGCTGTGGCTGTTGGCGCTGCGGCTGTCAGTGTTGTTGCCGGAGGTGTTTATCCTGCTTTAAAGGGATTGATCCGCCTTGGCAAATTTGTTTTCGGAAAAAAGGCCAAGGTTGAAGGAACGCCGGATCCTAGCGGCTCGGTAACAGTAATTAATGAGACAGGCAGCCGCAAGACCTTTAATGCGAACATAGTCAACGTATACAATCAAGGACGAACCCGGATCTATCTTTCGCGGTTAACTCAAACCTTGGATCTTGAAGGATCAGAATCTATTGTTTTTCACAGCGACGCGGCCGATGATGACGAAGTGATCACAAAAGAGGACAGACATATTTTTCGTCATGAAGAAGGAGTGGTGCTCACTGACAACGAAGGCGAAGTTGTCTTGGACGTTATCGGCCCGATCATCAATGGCTCGGGCAAGGGCTGGAGATTTAGCGAAGGGCAAGACGGACTAGAGTTTGTTGCTGACGTTGAAGATGAGAAGTTTTTGCAAGACGTTAAAGATCGCAAAATTAAATTTGAAAACGGAACCTCCATACGTGCCGTCATGCGTACCGTTCAACGAAGAAACATTCGCACGGTGACCGACAGAACAATAGTTGAGGTTAGAGACGTGTTCTTGCCAAAAGAGCCCTAGCATGCTTGCGGTCAAAACACTGCAACCCATCCTGACCTATGCGGCCATTGCCTGACGGGACTCTCCTTTTGACCAAAAACCAATTGCTAAATTTGCAATGTCATGGGGGTTTGCCGATTTGACATAGACAAAAGCCTGCTTGAGCAGGCTTGTTGTGGAGTATCTTAAGAAGTCTAAAAAGATGCGCGACAGCTGCGCGCAAAGAGAATATGCTTAATTGACCGACTGATTGGCCTTCTCGGCAGCCTCGTACAAAGGCCTCATGGCAGGGTTGGACTCTAAGAGCTCTTCGTGCAGATGCAGGACTTTGTTGCGAAAATCGTTCACATCCACCGTAATGAACTCTACGCCCATGCGGGTTGCGGTTTCCTTGGCATCGGCCACGGCCTTATTCCATGATTCAAAAGCGGTCTTTTCAGCCTCGCGAGAAGCCTCCTCAAAGACCAAGCAATCTTCAGGAGGCAGGACGTCATAGAACTTCTTGGAAGTCACCAAAAGATCGGGCACCATCTGATGCATGTCATAGGTGTAGTACTTGCAAACTTCGCCGTGCTTTTGGTCAGACAAGGCCAGCTCATTATTCTCGGCTCCGTCGATCACCGATTGCTGCAAAGCCGAATATACCTCGCCAAAGCTCATCGGAGAGGCAGCCGCGCCAAAGGCATTCATCATGGCAACATTGGTCGGGCCCGCCATGACGCGCATCTTCTTGCCTTGCAGATCATCTACCGAGCGAATCGGAGAGGTCGAATAGAAGCTGCGGGAGCCTGCGGTGAAGGCTGCGATGGAGTAGAAGCCGTCATTGTCGGCATTGACGTTGAGCATCCTCAAAGTCTCGGGATCGGCGATGAACTTGTTGTAAGCCTCCTCGGAGGTGAAAACATAAGGGACGGAGAATAAAGAGTAAGCAGGATCAAAAGCTTCGATATTGCTGGTGGAGACCACCAAGAACTGCACGGCACCCTGCTTGATAAGCTCCAGCACCTTTTCGTTGGCGCCCAAGGTGCTGTTGGGGTAGATCTGCACTTCATATTTGTCGCCAAGCTTGCTCTCAACGTAGTTTTTAAAAGTTACTGAGGCCAAGTGATGGGGGTGGGTTTCAACCTGGGTGTGTGATAAGCGCAACAGAGTCTTCTCAGCCGAGCCGCCACCGCCGCCGCAGGCAGTCAAAGCAATCGCAGCCGCGCAGCATACGGCAACCTTGGTCAAGGAAAAAGCTGAGAAATTAGGCATAGTTTACCTCTATGGCATATGCAGTAATAATATCTGTCTTCATTCGGAGCAAAATCGGGGCCAAAATCCAAGAAGCTGATTCGTATGCCGTCTTAGCCCGTCAAACAGTCTTGGAAGCCGGTTTTATTGCAAATTTGAATTGCGTATTTGCAATGTAATTTAAGAAATGAAATAAAAAGATGAGCGATAAACAGCCCCGCCAAGGCGGCATTTGCAGGGGTCTGCCGGGGTTACGCCAAGGCCTGCCCGGGCATTCTTGATCCTTAAAGCAGAAAAAACGGCCAAAGTGTGTGATCTTGGCCGGCGTTTAACTTTTACGCACCCTTCATTGTATAATAGCCCCCGTTTTTCAGCCTTTTTCAGCCTTTTGTTTTTTAGGTGTATTTTATGACCTTTAATCGTTACAAGGTGCTCGCCGCCGCACTCCTGACAGCCGGTTTGATCTCAGGGTGCAACGGACAGAGCGTTGCGGCTTCGGGCAATAGCAGCAATGCTGCCCAGGCCGCGTCTCAGTCCGGCTCGATTTCGGATGATGCCGAGCGTGCCGCAAAACAAGTTTCGCTGTTGCGCGACAGGTTGCCTGCAACCTGCTATGTAAAGGACTCGGAGAATCTGCCTTTTTGCATGCCCGGCGACACCATGATTTACGAGCCTGATCCCCAAAAGGAAGAGCAGACTCCCGTCAATGAGGTTATCGGCGGCTTTTGCGATGCCACCAAGCCTTTTACCATCAATGGCTCTTCTGTGATCTGCACCTTCCATCAGAATCGCACTTACAATGCCAACCCTGTCAACCAGCAGGCCATCGTCGCCTCCAATATTCAGGTAGGCCGCGATTATCTGTCCCATGTGGCTCAGATGCAGGGTGTGCGCCAGCTTGCCCCGGGCTTATACGTCCTGCCGCTGGTCACCGCCCCCGAAGGCTCGCCTGCCGTCACCAACGATGTGGCCATTCAAATTGAGACCAAGCTTTTGACCACCGATTTGAGAGTGCACAGCTACATGCTCGATGACAGGCTGACCCTGGAGAGCCTGGCCCCCGGCAATCCTTTTGCCCGCGTCTTCCCGACCTTAAGAAAGGGCGATGTGGTGCGCGTCTACATTGACTTTGCCCGCTTCCCCAATGTCTGGAATGTCGACAGCTCCCTGATGGGTCTGCCTTATATTTGGGAAGTCAGGATCATGGACATCAAGCCCAAGCCTCTGCCTGCTCCTGCTGCCCCTGCACAGGCTCCGGCTGAAGCATTGGAAAGCTCGCAGCCTGCAAAATAAAAACTCAAAAGAAATTTGAGCCTGCCCCCGCGATCAATCAAAGATCCCGGGGGTTTGTTTTGTCCGCCTTTCCCGATTGCATCGCAGTCTCATGCTATAATAGCCCTGTTTTTCTTGTGCCCGGGATACACCATGAAGATAACAAAAACCTTAAGCACTTTAAGCACGGCGGCCCTGCTCTGCGCTTTCTCCTTACAGGCTCTGTCTGCCACCCTCTATGAGCGCGACGGCACTTATTTTGACGTGTTCGGCACCATTGAGGCCGGCTATTTGGGAAAATACGGCGCCAACCCCGACCGCTATTACCACACCGACGGCAACAATAACTCCGTTTACGCAGCGATGACCCTGGGACTTTCGGCGCGAACCCGTCTGACCGAGGGCCTTGACGGCATTGCCATGGTGCAATGGGATATGCCCGACGGCGAGCTTGAGACGCAGACCAATTATCTGTACGTCGGCATCGATGCCTATCAATACGGCACCCTGATCGCAGGCAAAAGCGAGAATGCCTATTACGCGGTGGCAGGCCTTACGGATATCTACAATTTCTTGGACCAAAGGGGCAATGATTTTTACGTTGCAGGAGACAAGCTCCCGGGGCAGATCATGTACCGCCTCTCGGCCTTATCGTGGGATCTGAGGCTTGCTTATCAGACGGCCAAAGACCGGGTCAACGACACTCCCATCAGCATCCGTTATGGGTATTCGGCCTCCCTGAGCACGCAGATTGCCAAGGTGCTCACCGTGGCCTACGGCTTGTCCTACACCAATTTCTCTTACGCAGGCTCCGAAAACAGCGAGGCGCTCATCGGTTACTTTGCCCCCATCTTCGCTCATGACCGCAAGATCTCCGAGGCAGACGCACGTGCCTTGGTTGACAGGCAAAGACCCACCGACAAGTACGATTACGGCCTGGGTTTGGCCTACGGCGTGTTGGGCGATGGCTTGTATGCCTCCTTTAACTATACGCAGACCGATTACGATTACTTAAAGCATGATCTGCACACTTACGATCTGGCGCTCAACTACACTTTCGATGGCGGCTGGTCGCTGTACGGGGGGCTGACCTATCAGCAATACGACAGCTTCTTTATCACCGAAGACTTAAACCTTGGCGTTTCCTACAAGTTTAATCCAAACTTCATCGTCTACGCCGAGGCCTCAATTGATCTGGGGGCACAACCTGAGCGCTTTTATGGCAGCAATGTCAAACCATACATGGGCGAAGATCGCTACGTGCTGGGAGCCAAACTCTCCTTCTAAGAGCTTCATGTCATCGCACACAATTGGGTAGGGGATCATTGCAATCGTCTTTGTTGCCTTGATTGAACTCCACGCAAAAGTCGGTGGGCATCAAGACGCAATTGTGTCCTGCTCTTTGCAGCTGCTCGCTCAGGGCAGAGGCGCCGGTGCAGTTTTCGATGCAGACGGTCAGCTTGGCGCCGTCAAATTTCTTATCGAGACTCTCCATGAGCTCTTCGCATTTGCAGGCATGCTTGATTTCGATGCCTTGGGCATCAAAGCCATAGATGTAATCGACTTTGGACGAGATGTCCACGCCAATCAGCAGTCCTTCCATTAAGCTGAAAGCGGCCAACTCCTCTAACTTAACGATGGATTTTGTAAATTCTGCTTGGTTTATTCCCCCAAGAGCGGGTATATTGGTGTTCTGATTATTCATTGGCTCTCCAACATAATCGAACAGTTGAAAGAACGGCAATTGCTCAAACAATTGCCACCCGAGAGCCATGCATCAAGCTCCCTTCCGCATTTTATATCAAGCACTGAAGTTTGAGCAGACTGCATCGTCTGCATGATGGGCTTATGCTCATGGAGATCCAAGCATAAAGACAAAGGCAGGTTAGATCCGAGAGGCACCGCGGGCATTTAAAACAACGATATCTGCACGGGCTCTTCTTGACGGGCTCAAAAGGAAAGCTCAAAGCCTTGAGAGAAGCAAACCCTGCTGCGTCTGACTGCACTTGAACCATCTCCCCCCGGCAAAGGCTTTGGGCTTAGGAACTGAAAGGAAGCAACTTCCATTACAGTTCCTAAATTCAGTGATGGCTTTCATAATCAGTCTCAGGAATATAGGCTGTTTATATCATATTAACTTATGGATGTTATTTCATTATAGCCTAAGGTTTGACACAAAGTAGCACTACACGGTTACCTTGAGCAATTTTTCCCAAGTTGAAATCTGTTCATAGGGAGGTACCTTCAGACCAAAATAATGCAAGAAATCCTTCACCTTTTTTGACGGGGTCTCGACTGTGATGATATCTTTGTTTTTAAAGCACATCACGGAGCTTAGTTTTCCCAGAAACTCGGGCATCGAGAGCATGCAGCCGCTCAGCCCCTTGCGGACAAGGAGGTATATCGTTGCACAGATGACGTCTGACAGAATTTTACCCCTGACGGCAGCATCGGTCCATTTTGATATTGGCAGGATGTTTAAATACGTCTTGGCGGTCTTAAACACCGATTCAATCTCCGTGCGCCCATAGTAGCGGTCTATCAAATCTTCAGGCGTAGTTTGGATATTGGAGACAAGAATGAAGAACCCGTATTTGACCGAGTACCAGTTCTTTTCTTTATCTGTCAGCTTCTCGTAATCGTCGGCGTGATTCATGCGGTAGTTGGTGACTGCGCGCAGGGCATTGGGAAAATCAACGTAAACGTAACAGAACTCGGGGCTGCCAAGCACATCGCATTCGCAGCGCAGTCCAAAGTAAGAATGCCCCGCTCTGATGAAGCTGTGCTGCGCATCATGGATGACGGACTTTACCTGCTCGTAAAGTTCATCGTGAGGGAAGCACTTGCGTGCCGGCATTCTTGCAATCAGCTGCTTTTCTTCTGTGGTCCGATTAATGCTCTTAAGCAGTTCTTTGGTCACATAGCCGGCATCCAGCACCAGCGAAGATATGGTGACGCCAAGACTTGACTGCACGTCCTCAAGCACATTTTGCAGCGTGCCGATATCCAAAACATTCCCCGGGATGATATCGTACCAAACAGGCAGGCCGGTCTCCTCATCCAAGATCAAGATCAATCGCATCATTACGGCGCAGGAGTCTATGCCGTGACTGCACAAGGCATTAAAGGGGTTGTCCACAATATCGTTGGGCAGCGGCGTTGAGTCTATGTAACAAGCCTTGCCAAAGTCTTGGTGCTTTTTGCGCATATGGGCAATGAAGGCTTTAAAGTAGGACATTCGCTGTTCATCCCGGCCCATGAATGTGTAGTAAGCGCTGTCTGATTTCAAACTGCGCATGGTGATATCCTTCATTAAGCAGGAGACAAACGACTTGGCGATAAAATCTTCGCAAGAGTACTTGGAGCCGCATTTAAGCACTTCATGCAGCACGTGACTTATCAGCCTCTGAAAGTCTGCATCTTTTGAACAGGAAGAACGCAGCACATCAAGAAAGCCGTTGTCCCTCATGAACTGCAGCAAAAACCACACATCTCCGAATACGGTGTGCACGGGGGCTTCCTCGCATGCATACCATGATGGCAGCCTTGGATCATTAAGCTCAACATCAGCAAATGCCCCCGCATTGGCATCATACTGCACCAGCCCGCGCACGGGAGAGTGAAAGATCCCCATTTTCTTGTCGGCGCTCAGATAAAGCACCTTGCCCAGCTTTTCAATAATCACCTGCTTTGAATGACCTTTTTTGCCCCGGACAACGCCGGCATATTGCGACTCTGCCAATGCAGCTGAGCCTGACTTAACCTCTCCGTCATCCCCTCTTACCAGTTTCTGAACTTTGATAAATGCCATGCGCCCCCCCCTGTAGTGTTATATAGCACTACAGATTTTAACACATGCAAACCCCAAGCGGAAAAGAAATGCTTGAAAAATAAGGAAATATCAATGAAACCAAGGAAAAACTTAGGTCTGTAGTGCTACTTTTGCTCAAATCTTAGGTTATAGTTCCTTAGTCCAAAGACAAGACTTCGCGCATCGAGTAGAGCCCCGGGTCTTTGTCAGACAGCCATTGGGCTGCTCTCAAAGCGCCGCGAGCGAAGGTGGCGCGGCTTGAGGCATAGTGACCGATTTCCACTCTTTCGCCGTCGCAGCAGAACATGGCATTGTGATTGCCCACGATGTCGCCGCCGCGGATGGCGCTAAAGCCGATGGTGCCGTATTGGCGCTCGCCTGTGATGCCGTTGCGCCCGCACACGCTCACATCATTTAAGCTGACGCCGCGGCCTTGCGCTGCCGCCTCGCCGATGGCCAAAGCGGTGCCCGAGGGAGCATCGACCTTATAGCGGTGATGGGCCTCGACAATTTCGATATCGGCATCGGCCATGATGGCAGCCGTCTGCCTGACCAAAGACAGCAAAACATTGACGCCTACCGAGTAGTTGGAGGCAAAGACGATGGGAATGCTTTTGGCGGTTTGGGCAATGATCTGCTTTTGCTCATCGCTAAAGCCCGTGGTGCCCAAAACCACCCTGACATTGTGCTGTGCTGCAAAATTTAACACTGCCAAGGAGCAATCGGGGCGGGTAAAATCCAAGAACACGTCGGGCACAACCTGAAGCTGCCCGGGATCGGCACACACCGGCGCAGAGAAACCTATCGGCAGACCCTGGACATTGCGATCGATGCCGCAGACCACTTTAAGTCCTTCCATGCCCTGGCAGCACTCGAACAGCGCATGCCCCATGCGGCCGCTGATCCCCACGATTCCGATCTTAAGCATTGGTTAAAGCTCCTTTTTATAGACGATAAGATGCGAGGATTTTACCCTCTGCTCTACAAAACTTAAACTCTCATAAAAGGCCTTTGCACCATCATTAAGCGGCTCTACTTTCAAGGTGATGGATCCGCCCTTTTTTTGCATGACCATCTTTTCGCTAAGCTCCATCAGAGCCTTGCCGATCCCTTGGCGAAAAAACGTGGGAGAGACATAAAAGGCTGCAATCTCGCCGTTTTTGATGGGGCCGCGAAAGGCCGAAAAGCCTTTTAATTTGGTGCCGCCAAAGGCCATGATGACGCAATACTCGCGGCTTTGCAGTCTTTCTTCCCAGATCTTGGCAAACTCGTCTATCGAATAGTTAAGAGGGTACAGACGGTTTTCAAAAAAGGCCGAGAACAGCTCCAATTCGGCGATGCTCCGAGCATCCGCTTTTTGGGCTATCCTGAAAGTTAAAGGCCCATCCTCCTGAGGCTGAGGGTCAATGTTATCGCTCATAGTGTTCCCTTTCTCATTTTGTTTGTTTTATATTAGTTGCACAACTTTAGTTTAAGATCCTGCAGAGTTTTTTAAAAGCTCTTCGGCAGACTTTAAGGTGGTCTGCGTCACATTGGTGCCTCCCATCATGCGCGCAAGCTCAAGGCAGCGATTTTTCCCATCAAGCCTCTCTACGCTCGAGTGCACCGTTGCGTTTACGGTTTCTTTTTTGACCAAAAAATGATCATGGGCCCGCGCCGCCACCTGAGGCAGATGGGTTACGGTTATGACCTGATGGCTTGTCCCAATTTGCTGCAGCAAGGCCCCCACGGCCGAAGCGGTGCGCCCCGAAATGCCGCTGTCCACCTCGTCAAACACGATGGTGCCCACGCTGTTTTGGTCGCAGGTGATGGTCTCGATGGCCAAAGCCAGGCGCGACAGCTCGCCTCCTGAAGCCGCCTCGCCCAAAAGCTTAAGGGCGGTGCCGACATTGGCAGAAAAATAAAAGGCTGCGTTATCCCGCCCGCTCTGTCGAGGCCGCAGGCTCTCATCAAAGCTTACCCGCACCTCAAAACGCCCGTCCTCAAGGGCTAAAGTCTGCATGAGCTCCATGGTTTTGGCGCTCAAGCTTTCTGCTGCCTTGACCCTCGAGTCATGCAGCGCCGCCTCGCATTTTTCGTAGGATGCGCGCAACAGCTTGACCTTGGCGGCCGTCTTTTCTATTTCTTCTTTTAAGGACCAAAAGCGCTGCAATTTGGCCTCAAGCTCGGCCTGCACCGCATAAAGTTTCCCGGGCAGCACATTAAAGCGCCGCGAGAGCTCATGGCAGCGCGAGAGTTTTTCATCCAATGCCTCAAGATCTTCGCCTTGGGAGGAGGCGCTTAAAGCCTGCATGCTCTCATTTGCCGAGACCAATGCCGAGGCGGCCTCCTGCAAAAAGCCTGCCGCCCCCGCCGTTTTGTCATCTTGGGAGCGCTCAAGCACGGCCTGAGCCTGCCCCACCAGATCCAAGGCTCCGCCTTCTTCATCGCCGATGAGACTTTGGCATTCGGCCAGCACCCTGCGCAAGGCGCTCAATTTGGCGTTTTCATCAAAGCTTTTTTCAAGCTCCTCGTAAGAGCCTTCGCTCAGATCAAGCTCTTTTAAAAGCTCAAGCTCGTGGCGCATGGTTTTAAAAGCCGCCGCCCCCTCTTTTTGCTCCTCGGACAGGGCCGTAAGCTTGGAGCGGGCCTCATGGTAGGCCTTAAAAGCCTCTTTGACCTCAAAGAGCTCTTTGCCGTTCATTGCAAAACTGTCCAAAAGCTTCAACTGTTCTTTGGGATCGGTCAGGCGCACCGCCGCATGCTGTCCGTGCACCGAAGAGAGCAAGGTTCCAAGACTGCGCAAAGTGCTAAGGGAGGTGAGATGGCCGTTGATGTAGGAGCGCGATTTGCCGTCGCTGCTGAGCACGCGCCTGATCACAAGCCCATCCTCGTCGCCTTGCAGATCGCTTTGTGCCAAAAAGTCTTTGACGGCGCTGTTGTCCTCGATGTCAAAGAGCCCCGACACCTCTGCCTTGGTGCAGCCTTCCCTGATAAGATTGAGGTCGGCCCTTTGGCCAAGCAGCAGCGACAAGCCGTCCACCATCAGGGATTTGCCCGCGCCGGTTTCGCCCGTGATGCAGTTTAAGTGCGGCCCCAGCTCCACATCCTGAGTCGTGCTTAAGGCAATGTTTTCAAAATGCAGACTTTGCAGCATCAAGCCTCCTAGACCAGCGAGTGGCCAAACCCCAGTTTTTGACGCAACAGCGAGTAATAATCGTAGCCTTCGGGGTGAATGAGGGTCAAAGGCGTGCGGTGCTGGTTGATGGATACCGAGCAGCGGGTATCGGCGCGCACCGTCACCTGCCCGTCGCAGTTGATGTTGACCCACTCTGAGCACTCGGACTGGCACAGAAAATCAATCTGCACCTTGCTCTTGCCCGGGATGATGATGGGCGAGCAGTTCAAAGACTGCGGGAACATGGGCACCAGGGCCAAAACATCCAAATGAGGCTCGATGATGGGTCCACCTGCCGACAGCGAATAGGCAGTCGATCCTGTCGGGGTGTTGACGATGATGCCGTCGCCTCTTAAGGAGTACATCTCCACTTCATTGATGGACACTTTAAAGTTCATCATATGGGCCATGGTGCCCGAGTGAATGACGGTCTCGTTCATGGCCAGCGACTGCCCCACCAGCTCCCCGGCCCCGTCCTCGTCGGTGCGAAAGACCCGCACGTCCAACAGCACGCGCTCTTCTTTGCTGTATCTGCCCTCTGCCACCAAGGACAAGGCTTCTTTGACAAAGGACGGCGATACGTCGGTCAAAAGCCCCAGATGGCCGCGGTTGACGCCCATCATGGGCACGTTGAGGTCGACTAAGGTGCGCGCGGCGCCGAGCATCGAGCCGTCGCCTCCCACCACGATGATGAGATCTTTGGTGCGCATTTGCTTGCGCGAGATGCAGGGCAGATCATTTATGTTAAAACCCACCGAGGTGTTTTGGTCCAAAAACACCTCTACTCCCAGATTGGTCAGGATCTCGGCGATCTCCAAGAGAGCGCCCGAGAGAGGCCGCTGATAAACTTTGGAAACCAAGACTGCCGATGTGATCCGAGGCTGCCTGTCTGAAGCCATGTTTGCTCCTTGTGTCAAAACCATATGTATTGTGCCACAAAAAGCCGCGCTTGACCCCATCGACGAGTGCAACGCCCCTTCTTTATGCAAAGGGGCAGGCTTTGCAGGCCTATTTTTTGTCTTGAGGCTCTGCCGCAGGCGGCTCTTGGGCGCAAAGGCGGGCGGCTGCGGCCTCCTCAGAAGCCCGCCTCGCTTTGTGATGCTCTTCAATCTCGCGACGGGAGCGCGCATGGGTGACCTGATAGACGCCGCAGAAGATCATGGCCACCGCAACGCCCTTTAAGAGGGTGAAGCTGTCCATGCCCCAGGCGATGGCAAGCATGCAGGCCACCACAGGCTGCACGTAGTTGTACATGGCAGCCACGGTCGGAGGCAGGCGGTTTTGCCCTGCCGCCATCAAAAAATAAGGACAAAAAGTCCCCATCACCACGACAAAGACGATGTACCGAATGTGCTCAGGCGGGATCTCTGTCCACGGCGTGCGCATCAGCTGCATGGCAGTAAAAGGCACAACCAACACAAACGAATAGGTAAACATCCATTTCATGATGGTGACCAGGCTGTAGCGGGCAATCAGATCTTTAAAGCGCACGATGTACAAGGCAAAACACAGCTGGGCAAAGGTGACCAAAAGATCTCCTGCAGGAGGGAAATCGCCTTCATTGAGGGCTGCCGCGGTTTGCTGCGAGCTTGCAATCAAGATCACCGCGCCGCCTGCGCCCAAGGCAATGCCGATGATTTTGCGGGCGGTGATGGGATCTTTTAAGATGATTGCCGCAAGGAGCATGGCCCACAGCGGCATGGAGGTGGCCAGAATCGATGCGTCGGCAGGCGAGGTCAGCGACAGACCGAGGGTAAAGGAGCCTTGATTTAACACTATGCCAAACAGCGCGCAAAAGAACAGCCTGAACAGATCCTGATGTGGCACATGCTCGTGCGGCATAAAAAAGGAGACGGCCCAAAACAGCACCATGGTCCCTGCGATGCGCAAATCGATGAGGACAAAAGGCGATACCGTCCCTGCGGCCATCACGGCCTTGGCCATGGGCGACATCAGGCCCCACATGCAGTTGGCGCTGCCCATGGCCAAATGTCCTGTAAGACTCCTGCGGTTCATACACATTCCTTTTAAAAAGCTATATGGCGGCCCATTATAGCGCCGCCTGATGCAGGCAGTGATGGATATTAAACGGGCCTTAAATGACCTTTTTAGGTGCATAAATGAAAGGCTCTTTTCGTGCCTAAAAATTCGGGCAAAAAGCTTTGCGCAAGGCGAGGATTTTAGTGGAAAGCGCACGGTGTCTGTGCTACCTTATATGTTTGCTTTGATGGCACGAAAAAAGGCTTTGGCAAGTTTGCGGACACTCTTCTCTGCCAACTTTTGGTGCAGCATTGCAGTGGATCCGTGCCCCAAGGATGGCTTTGAAATCTTGCTATGGCTTTTTTTCATCTTCGATGCAAAACCGCCGATTTTCTGCATACTTAAAAAAGTTTAAGGGCACAAGGCCCGTGCAGTCGTGCAGCAACGTTATCAAGATGCTTGATTTTAGGGTTTAAGTTTAATTATGAGCAATGAGAGCGGCCTGTATTATTTGGGCATAGATTTAGGCTCCACCACCGTCAAATATGTTTTAATCGATGAAAATCTGCAGGTTTTGGCCAAAGATTACATGCGCCATCAAAGCGCGGTGCTTAAAACCCTGCAAAGATGCCTGCAAACCCTCAAAGATCGGCACGGCTTGCAGCATGTGTGCATCAACCTCACGGGCTCCTCGGCCCTCGCTTTGGCCTCGGCCTTGAAGGTCAACTTCATCCAAGAAGTGATTGCCGCAAGCACCTTTTTGAAAAGCCGCGACGAAAAGGTCGACGTCTCCATCGAATTGGGAGGCGAAGACGGCAAGATCCTGTTCTTGTCAAACGGCATGGAATTGCGCATGAACGAGGCCTGCGCAGGCGGCACCGGCGCCTTCATCGATCAGATGGCCTCCCTGCTCAACACCGATGCACAGGGCCTGGACGAACTGGCCTCGCGGGCCCAAAAAACCTACCCCATTGCCTCGCGTTGCGGCGTGTTTGCCAAAACCGATCTGGTGGCCCTTTTAAATCAGGGCGTCAGCCGCGAAGACATCGCCCAATCCATCTTCAATGCCGTGTGCGAGCAGACCATCTCGGGTTTGGCCTGCGGGCGTTCCATCGAAGGCAATGTGGCGCTCCTGGGCGGTCCCTTGAGCTTTTTAAGCCGCCTCAGAGCCTCCTTTGAAGAAAGATTAAGCTCCCCTGACACCTACTTTTTGGACATCGAAGACGGGCAGTATGCCATAGCCTGCGGCGCGGCCCTCGATGCCGTCAACAACATCAAAGATCCGCTGGTCAAAGACAAAATCGCCGTCACGGATCTTGGGGTAATGCTCGAAAATCTCAAGCACCTTGATTTGAACGTGCACGAAGATCCGCTGCCTGCCCTGTTTCAAAGCGAAGAAGAATACCAAGAATTCAAAGAGCGCCATCAAAAAGAAAGCCTGCCCTCCCTTGACATCAAAGAGGCCAAAGGCGATCTCTTCTTGGGCGTCGACTTGGGCTCGACCACGGTCAAGGCAGTCTTGACAGACTCCCAAAACCGCATGATTGAAAGCTTTTATGCCCACAACGAAGGCTCGCCGCTGGGGCGCCTGCTGCCCAAGATAAGATCCATCCTCGATGACATCGCCGCCAATCCCCAATGCACCCTTGCGGCCATCTGCACCACAGGCTACGGGGCCGATTTGGCCAAGGCTGCCTTGAACGCCCGGTTTACCGAGGTTGAAACTCTGGCCCACCAGAAGGCCGCCTGCGCTTTTGATCCCAAGACCACCTACGTCATCGACATCGGCGGGCAGGACATGAAGTGCATCAAGGTCAAAGACGGCATCGTCAAGGCCATGGCCTTAAACGAGGCCTGCTCCTCAGGCTGCGGCTCCTTCATCGAGACCTTTGCAGCCCAGCTGCATCTTTCCATCGATGATTTCATCAAAGAGGCCCTATCTTCCAAGCACCCAAGCGATCTCGGCACCCGCTGCACCGTATTCATGAACTCCAAGGTCAAGCAGGCCCAGCGCGACAACGTGCCCGTCGCCGACATTGCCTCGGGCTTGTGCCTGTCCATCGTGCGCAATGCCCTGTACAAGGTATTGAGGATCCACGACAGCTCTGAGCTTGGCGATCACGTGGTGGTGCAGGGCGGCACCTTCCTCAACGATGCCATATTGCGCGCCTTTGAACAGCACATCGGCAAAAATGTCATCCGCCCCGACATCGCAGGACTGATGGGCGCCTTTGGCGCGGCCCTGATTGCCAAGGAGCGCTATGACGGCAAGAAGGCAGCCGATCTTACGCCCGAGCATTTGGATCTGACCTCAATCAAGACCCGCCAGTTTCGCTGCCGCGGCTGCAACAATCACTGCCTTTTGACCATGAACACCTTTGTGTCAGGCAAAAAGTACATTCACGGCAACCGCTGCGAATTCCCCTTAAAGGGCGGCTCAAAGCAGCGCGGCACCGAGGCCTTCATCGACTTTAAGCTCGATGCCCTCTTTGATCGCGAGGTGATCCCGGCCGAGGCGGCCTCGCAAGGCAGCGTGGGCATTCCGCGCGTGCTCAACATCTTTGAGCACTATCCTTACTGGCATGCCCTGTTCACCTCATTGGGATTTCATGTGGAATTGTCGCCTCTGACCACCAAGGACATAGCCGAGCTTGGCAATGTCACCATTCCCTCGCAAAGCCTTTGCTATCCTGCCAAGCTGGCGCACGGGCATGTGACGTATCTGGCCAACCTGGGCATCAAGGACATCTTCCTGCCCTGCATTCCGCGCGAGGCGCGCATCAAGGAAAATCCGGACAGCTATGCCTGCCCCGTGGTCGGCGGCTACCCCGAGGCGCTGAAGCTTAACGTCATCTCCCAGCATGAAGGTCTTAAGATCCACACGCCGTTTTTAGATCTGTCCAAGGACAAAACGGTTTTTCGCTCCGTGATGGAGTGCTTCCCGCAATTGAATCCCAAACAGGTCAAAAAGGCCATCAAAGTTGCCAAGGAAGCTTTGGCATCCTACAGGGCCCAAATCGAGAAGAAGGCCGACGAGCTTTACGAGAAGGCCTATAACGAAGGCCATATCCTGGTGATCCTGGCAGGACGCCCCTATCACATCGATCCCATCTTAAATCACGGCATCCCCTCGCTGATAAGCTCCATGGGCGCCATGGTGGTCACCGAAGATGCCATCTGCCATAAGGCCAGGCAGACCCCGCAAATTGACGTGGTCAATCAATGGGCCTTCCACAGCAGGCTGTATCGCTCGGCCCAAGCGGCAGTGGAAAACGAAAACGTGCACCTGGTGCAGCTGGTTTCCTTTGGCTGCGGCATCGATGCCATCACCTCCGAGCAGGTAAAGAAGATCTTGGAAAGACACGACAAGATCTACACCATGCTCAAGATCGACGAGGGCGATACCCTGGGGGCGGCCAAGATCCGCATCAAGTCTTTGTTGTGCGCCATCGATGAAAATGCCAAGACGCTGCATCAGGCCGAGATCAAGATGCACAAAAAGACGCGCAGCCGCACAAGGCACCCGGACTCCCTGCGCACCCTGTATGTGCCGCAAATGGCCCCCATCCACTTCCCTATTTTGACCAAGGCCCTGGAGTCCATCGGCTTTAGGATCGAGCTTTTGGAACATGTCAACGACGAGGGCATCGAGCTTGGGTTGAAGTACGTCAACAACGATGCCTGCTATCCTGCCATCGTGGTCATAGGGCAGCTGCTTGAAGGCTTGAAGTCAGGCAAAATAGACCGCAACAAGGCTGCGCTCCTCTTGGCCCAGACCTGCGGACCCTGCCGGGCCACCAACTACCCGGCCCTGCTCAAGTGGGCGCTGCACGATCTCAATTACGATGACGTGCCGGTGGTCACCCTCTCAAGCTATGATCTCAATACCGATGCCTTGCGCTTGAAGCTTGGCTACAAGGGCCTGTACACCATGACCAAGGGCATATTGTTGGGCGATCTTATCCAAAAACTCTACTTTCACTGCCGCACCTACGAGGTTAAGCCCGGGCAGAGCGATCTGGTGCTCAAGATCTGCACCAATCTTGCCTCCAACTATATGATGACGGGCAAGTCAAGGCAGTTTAGGGTAGTGGTCACCGAGGTCATTCATGCCTTCTCGCAAGTCAAGCTTGAGGTGACCAACCGGCCCAAGGTCGGCATTGTCGGCGAGATCTTGCTCAAATACCACCCCAAGGCCAACTTGGATCTGATGAACAAGATCATCTCCGAAGGGGCCGAGCCCATCTTGGGCGACATCTCGTCGTTCGTGCTGTACTGCCTCAACGACAGCATCTACCAGGCTAAGTATCTGCAAGGCTCCTGGGTCAGGGCAGGAGGCTCATGGCTCATCTCGGCGCGCTTTAACCGCATGAGACAGACCATCATCTCGGCCCTTAAGAACACCCATTTTGGCAATCTGACGCCTTTTAGCGATTACAAGAAGGCCATCGAAGGATTGGTCAGCGCAGGTCAGCAGGCAGGCGAAGGATGGCTGCTGACTGCCGAGATGATCGACTTCATCGAGCACGGAGTCAACAATGTTCTGTGCGTGCAGCCTTTTGCCTGTCTGCCCAATCACGTCACAGGCAAAGGCGTGATGCGCGCCATCCGCATGATGTACAAGGATGCCAATTTGTGCGCCATCGACTTTGAGGCGGGCACGGCCAAGTCCAATGTGGCCAACCGCATCAAGCTGTTCATCACGCAGGCCAAAGAAATAGAGTTTAACAAGAGAGCAGGCGCGATCACCTTTGCCCGCGAAGAGAGCAGTAACGCCAATCAGGCCTCATCCTTTGCCCGCTAAAAGATAAAAGCCCGGGGCACTTAAAGCTGCCGGGGCTGCCCCCGCTTGCTCCGCTCCCGGGCTCAGCCCCGTTTATCCGTGCAAGATGCTTGGGCATAAGGCCATCTTGCGGCCCTTATGGCGGCTCAAACGGATCGTCTTGGGGTTAAGGCAGGTTGGGTGCGCACAAGAGCAGGAGATCTGCAAGAGGCTGCAAAGCCGTTGTGATGAGGTGAGCGGGGACTTTTGCCCGAGAATGGGCAGTGCATCACTGATTTTTAGCTAAACTTCTTCCTAGAATATAGCAATAAAATAAAAAACTCATCATCAAGGAAGAAGGATAGCTAATGGAGTTCCATATTACCACGCAACATTGCCAAATTACCAGGATGCCAAGCCAAATTATCGACAAGGATCTCATAATCTTCACCGCAGCTTATGGCAAAGGCAAAGACAGCCCAAGATGTCGCCTGGATTAACGCTCAAAAGGCCAAGGAAGCTTGAGAGACTTCAGAACGTGGCAAATTTGAGATCTGCAGATTGGCTGTCAGCAAAAGTAAAGGCGCACTGCTTTAATCTTTGGCCCCGTGATCGATGATGTCTCCTGTCACGGCTTCAGTCGCCGCAATCAGATCTTGGGGACTGATGCCGATGGAAAAGCCCCGGCGTCCGCCGCTTACCAAGATCTCGGGGTAATTCAAAGCGCTTTGGGCCAAGACGGTGATGGTGCGTCTTTTTTGGCCGAAAGGACTGATGCCTCCTATCACATAGCCTGTGATGTTGGAGGCAACCTTGGGATCGGTCATTTGAAGACTCTTAAGCTTCAGCAGGCGCGCCGTGTTCTTCAGGGAGATCATGGCATTGACCGGCACCACGCAGGTGACGTAGGTTTTATCGTGATGCAGGATGATGGTCTTGAACACCTCGTTTTCATCGCGGCCCAGCGCCCGGGCAGCAAAGTGACCAAAGTCATGATCGACGGTGCATTCGTACTCGTAAGTTTGAAACTTGACCTTCTTTTGCTTTAAAAAATTTTGTGCAGGGGTGATCACAGATGCTGCCTATTCGTAATCGGGGGCTTTGATTGCGCCCAAATTCTGCTGCGAATTATACACCCCTGTGGCAAGGCAGCCCATGCCGCACAAAGATGACGGGAAGGAAGTCACTTGCACATCGCCATCTTCCAAAAATTTCAACACCACAGGCTCTTCATCTTCGATGTAGCAGGAAAACCCGCCTTCACTCATGTTGCAAGGTCCGAAATCTGAGCTGTCAAAATCGCAGGTGGAGCCCCTGTCGGGATTGAGGGTGCTGATCTTAACGTACGCATCCCCATCTTCGGTCAGCTCCAGGCTCAAAGTGCCTTCAAGCTCACTGTGGTAGAAAAGCTCGACATTGCCGGGTGCCTGCGCAGGCTCATAACGGCCGAGGGCCGTGACATTCATGCCGCAATCATTCTGTGGAAACTGCGTCACCTCAAGGCCGCCGTCTTCCAAGAACTTGATGACCAGGCTGACATCTCCCTGCCCGTCAAAGCACCGTATGCCGTCAGCGGTATACGAACACGGCCCCGTGTCATGGGTTTCAAACTGACAGGTTGAAAAATTTGAAGGGTTGACCACATTGACACTCACCCAAGGCTCGCCTGACTCCTCGTCAAAACCAAGTTCCACTCCGCCCTCAAAATCTTGATGGGCAAAAAAGTCTGCATAAGCGCAAGTGCTCAGGCTTGCCGCTGCAACCAAAAACCATAAGGATAAAAATCTCATTGCTACCTCGACTTTTGGGGATTTAAATTCCCGATCAAAGCTCCTACCCATGGGGTTGAAGCTCTTTAAAAACCTATGTTGATTTTATCACACAGGCAGGGTCATCGTAGATGCTGCCTTGTTGGCAATAAGTTTCTTGGGCAAGCTTTTTTTGGCAGCATTTTGTGTTCTTATGCGCAAATTGATCTTGAAATACCCCAAGGCATGGCACTCATCTTATCTTTTGAGCCCTTGCCATGCTTCAAAGTTTTTTGAAATCGAAACCTAAAATTGTCGGTTCACATGATTTATGACAAGAGGCGAAAAGAACGGCAAGATCCGGGCTATCCATAAGTCAAAGCCAAAAAGATCTTGATAAGTACAACCAAGGCCAAGACAAGTTCGGCGTGATTGTGTTTATCTCCGATTGCGATTTGGAGCTTCAAGCCGTCTATCATACTTACAGACAAAGATGGCTCTTGGAGATGACCTTTGCCCTTTTTAAGGGCGATTTGGGATTGGATGTCACGGCCGTCCAAGACGAGTACAGCGTGCGCGGCAGCGAGTTTGTCAATTTCATTGCCGCCTTGCCGGCAAGCCGCATGCTCAGAAAAGCCGATGAGGCAAGACTGCTCGATAACAGGACCTTTGGTGCTTTGCTTGAAGACTTGTCTGATGCCGACAGGCGCAGCGATGCGCCCGGTGCCAAACCTGTGCGCTATGACAAGTATTGGGAGTTTGAGAGGGAAGAGGTCTATGACATCATGGAGGCGCTCGACCTTATTGAGCCCGTTACCTTCAAGTCCGGCACGAGCAAACGGGGCAGACCTAAAAAAGAGAGCACAGAGCAAACAAAGGAGCCCGAGCAAAAACGCAAGCGCGGCAGACCAAGGATACACCCGCTTCCCGATGAGAATGCGCCCAAGAGAAAGCCCGGCAGACCAAGGATACATCCCCTCCCTGATGAGAATACTCCTAAACGCAAGAGAGGCAGACCTAAGAAGCAATCATCTGACACACCGGCTTCCGACCGTCCGCAGGATCAATAGCCGGTGCTAAAATTGAGAATGTCCCGTATATAGTTACGGGATCTGG
>CAZYXT010000011.1:0-32252 GCA_964651505.1 uncultured Enterobacterales bacterium | reverse complement strand
GAAATCGAAACCTAAAATTGTCGGTTCACATGATTTATGACAAGAGGCAAATTTTCTTGGTGGTGGTGCATGAGATCTTCGTCATAGGTCCGGCCTAACCCCAAACAATTCTTTGCCTCGGCAGATATGGTCATCATGGGCCGAGGGGCGGGCCGGATGTTAACTAGGCAAACTTTGCAAAGGAAGCGCGTTGGCACGGCGCGGCTGTGACTTAAAGAAAAAACATGGATCGATTTGAAAATGAAACGTTTTTATCATTTTATTGTCCATATATTGCAACCGTTTGCGGGTTTAAATTATCTTATGCCGTGTTGCACAGCCGCCTGTGGGGAAATATTTTAAAAAATATGAGTGAAATCAATAAGATAGATAATTTACAAAAATCGATGAAATCGATTACATAGTTAGTGTGAAGTGTCTCAAAATATTTTCGTAGTATCTATTTAAAACCCTGAATGATGTCACATTTTTCAAGATAAGTGCTTTGCTTGTTCTTGAATTTGGATTTTAATTAAATTGTTCGCAAACGGTTGTAATAAACCTTGCACCGAATTTTATAAACGGAATGTATGTTTGGTAAGGAGTAGTTATGAGGATTTCTAAGACCTTAGTAGCATTGGGGTTAGGCTTGATTTTGGCCGCCTGCGCACAAGCTGCTGATAAGCGTTACACCATCGGCTTCTCGCAGATTGGCGCCGAGTCTGAGTGGCGTACCGCCAACACTAATGACGTTAAGGCTGCCGCTGAAGCCAACAACATCGATCTGAAGTTCTCCGATGCTCAGCAAAAGCAAGAGAACCAGATTAAGGCCATCCGCACCTTCATTGCTCAAAAGGTCGATTTAATCGGTTTCGTACCCGTAGTTGAGACCGGCTGGGACAACATCCTGCGCGAAGCCAAGAGAGCCGGCATTCCTGTAATGATCATGGACCGCGACCTTAAGGTCAGCGACGATTCGCTGTATGTTGCCAAGATCGGCACCGACCAGTACACCGAAGGCCGCAAGGCATTTGACTGGATCGATGGGTACGTAACCTCCACCGGCCGCACTGCCCGCAACGGCGGCGATAAGCTCAACATCGTGATCTTGGAAGGCACCGTAGGTTCGTCGGCTGCCACCGGCCGCACCAACGGCTTCAACGATGCCATGAATGAGAGCCCCAACAAGGATAAGTACAATATTCTGGCCTCCCAGACCGGCGACTTCACCCGTGCCAAGGGTCAGGAAGTCATGGAGTCATTCTTGAAGTCCTATCGCGATGACATCGACATTCTGTTCGCCCAAAACGACGACATGGCTTTAGGTGCCATTCAGGCCATCGAGGCTTCCGGCTTGAAGCCTGCCCAGGACATCATCATCGTCGGTGCCGATGCCGTTAAGGGCATGTTCCAGGCCATGATCGACGGCAAGGCCAATGCCACCATCGAGTGCAACCCTCTGCAAGGCGACCTGTTCTTCAAGACCGCCATCAAGGTCTTGAACGGCGAACCCGTTGAAAAGGTTGTTTATGTAGTCGAAGGCGTATTTTCTGCCGACCAAGCTGCTGAAGCCTTCCCTACCCGCAAGTACTAATTTCCTTCTTCAACAAGCGCCCGCGCCGGCGGGCGTTCTATTCTTTAGTTAATCAAGAAAACCAATCCTGCTCATTTTGGAGGCACCCATGAGTGAGAACGAGGGAGAGTACATCCTCAAGATGAGGGACATCGACATGTTCTTCCCGGGCGTCAAAGCCCTGAAGGGCGTCAATTTCAATTTAAAGCGCGGCGAAATTCTTTCTTTGATGGGAGAAAACGGAGCGGGCAAATCCACCTTGGTCAAAGTGCTCACGGGCGTATACCACAAAACCAACGGTTCCATTGAATTTGACGGCAAAACGATAGAGCCTCAAAGCCCGCTGCAAAGCCGGCAGATCGGCATTTCCACCGTGTATCAGGAAGTCAATCTGTGCGCCAACTTGTCGGTGGCCGAGAACATCTATATCGGTCGCGAGCCCCGCGGCAAATTCGGTCAAATCGACTGGATAACCATGAACAAGAAAGCCCATGAGCTGTTAAAAGACAAGCTCGGCTTGGACATTGACGTATCCGAGGTCTTAAACTTCTATCCTGTGGCCATGCAGCAGATGATTGCCATTGCCCGTGCCATTGACACGCAATGCAAGATCTTGATCTTGGACGAGCCTACTTCATCCCTTTCCGATCGCGAAGTAGAGCGCCTGTTCGCCATCATGCGCAATCTTAAAGCTCAAGGCATTTCCATTATCTTCATCTCCCACTTCCTCGAGCAAATCTATACCATTTGCGACCGCGTCCTGGTATTGCGCGACGGCGAATATGTGGGCGAGTACGAATTGGACAAACTGCCCCGCATTGAGCTCATCTCCAAGATGATGGGCAAGGACATCGACGAAAATGACATCGAGAGCAATCGCGACAAGTCCGTGCCCAAGGATGAGTTCTTCCTTGAGGCCGAACACGTCACGGTCCCTGGCAAGGTAAAAGATTTGAGCATGAACATCAAAAAGGGCGAAGTCGTGGGCCTCGGCGGTTTGCTGGGCTCGGGGCGCTCCGAGATTGCCGAAACCTTGTTTGGCACCTTAATTAAGACCAACGGCACCATTAAGATTGAAGGGACCGAGATCTCCATCAAGTCCCCGATGGACATGATGATGCACCGCGTCGCCTTCTGTCCGGAAGACCGCAAAGTGCAAGGCATCATCGGCGATTTGTCCGTGCGCGAAAACATCATCCTGGCCATGCAGGCCAAAGAGGGCATGTTCAAGAACACCCCGCGTCACAAGCAAAACGAGATTGCCGATCACTACATCGATCTTCTGCGCATCAAGGTCTCCGATCGCGAACAGCTCATCAAGAACCTGTCAGGCGGCAATCAGCAAAAGGTGATTATCGGCCGCTGGCTGGCCACAAAGCCCAATCTTTTGATTTTGGACGAGCCTACGCGCGGCATTGACGTGGGAACCAAGACCGAAATAGAGGGTCTGGCCGTAAGCCTTGCCAAAGAGAAAGGCATATCGGTGGTCTTCATTTCAGGCGAGTTGTCCGAGATGGTAAGAACCTGCTCGCGCGTGATCATCATTCGCGACCACGAAAAGGTCACCGAGCTTAATGATGATGAGATCTCTGCTGCTCATATCATGCAGGCCATTGCCGGTGACTATAAGGGTTCTTCTGATGCCAAGACCGTGAAAACTGCTGCCGGAGAATAAGATGGAACTTTTAAGCAAATTCAGCAAAAGCTCTCTGGCCCTTCCGCTGACCGCTTTGTTTTTGCTGCTGCTCTTCAATGGGATCTTCGTAGACGACTTCTTTAAGATTCAGATCATGGAAAACGGCACCTTGTACGGCCGCACCATCGATATTTTAAGACGTTCAAGCTCGCTGATCATTCTGGCCTTGGGCATGACCTTCGTCATTGCCACAGGCGGCATCGATATTTCGGTGGGCGCGGTGGTGGCCATTTCCGCGGCGGTTTGCTGCCTGACCTTGGGCGGCGACATCAGCGGCGAGGCGGCCCATCCTTTCTTCCTGGCCATTGTCTTCGCTTTGTGCGCGGGTATCATATCGGGCTTGTGGAACGGATTTTTGGTGGCAAAGATAGGGATACAGGCCATGGTTGCGACCTTGATCCTGATGACCTCAGGGCGCGGCATTGCCCAGCTGCTCACCGACGGTCAGATCATCACCGTTTATTATCGTCCCTTTGCCTACATCGGTGACAGCCTGCCCGGGATCATGGTTCCCACCCCGATCCTGATGGCCTTCCTGATGGTGTGCCTGGTATTGCTGCTTGAGAAAAAGACCTCATTGGGCCTTATGATTCAATCGGTGGGCATCAATGCCCAAGCCTCGCGCTACGCGGGCATCAAGGTTACCGCCGTGCTCTTTGCCGTGTATATCTTCTCAGGCTTTTGCGCAGGCACTGCAGGCTTGATTGAAAGCTCCTTCATTCGGGCCGCCGATGCCAATAACGCAGGCTTGAACATGGAAATGGATGCCATTTTGTCGGTAACCTTGGGCGGCACATTGATGGTGGGCGGCCGTTACTACATCGGCGGCTCCATCATCGGCGCCATCACCATTCAGACCCTGACTACCACCATGTATGCCATGGGCGTGCCCTCTGACTGCCTGCCTGCCATCAAGGCTGTGGTGATCCTGCTCATCATTACCATTCAGTCAGAGCGCTTTAGGACCATGTATCGCCAATGGCGTTTAAAGAATGCTGCAAATCAGGCTAAGGGGGCTGCATAACATGGGAAGCTTGTTTGGAAAATTTGTGGCCTCGCCGAGATTTTCATTCTACGTTACGGCCATTTTATTCATCATTTTGTTCGGCATCGGCTCGGTATCGTTCAGGGGATTCTTCAGCCCGCAGGTATTTTTGAACCTGTTCATCGATAACGCGCCATTGATCATCGTGACGGTCGGCGTAACCTTCGCAATCATTTCAGGCGGCGGCGGCATCGATTTGTCGGTAGGCGCGGTGGTGGCATTAAGCTGCATGACCATTGCCGCTTTGTTGCGCGATACGCAACTTGGCATTTACTCGGCTATGTGCATTGCTTTGGCAATAGGCGTGGTTATAGGCGCCCTCAACGGCTTTTTTATCACCTTCTTTAAGCTGCAGCCTTTCATCGTGACTTTGGGCACCATGTTCCTGTGCCGAGGTCTTACGGCCATCATTTCAAGAAGCTCGGTGCCCATTGACAATGTCGAGTACGGCGATCTGGCCTTTTGGTCGGTGGAGATTGGCGGCTGCTTCCTCTCGCTGGGCGCAATTATCGCCCTGATCGTGGTTGCAATTGCCACCGTGGTCTTGCGCTACACCTCCTTTGGCCGTTCGGTTTATGCCGTTGGCGGAAATGAGCAGTCTGCCCGCCTGATGGGCTTGCGCGTCGATGTCATTCGTTTTAAAGTCTACGTGATATCGGGCTTTTGTTCGGCCCTCGGCGGCATAACCTATTCTTGGATCATGCTGTCAGGTTATGCTCAGCACGGCTTGGGCATGGAGATGGACGCCATCGCCTCTTCGGTTATCGGCGGCACGCAGCTGCTCGGCGGCGCAGGATTTATCCCGGGCACCCTGCTTGGCGTAATGATTCAAGGCACGATCCTCACCATCATCTCCTTCCAAGGCACCTTGTCGGCCTGGTGGACGAAGATCGTGGTCGGCGTCCTCTTGTGCTTGTTCATCGTAATGCAGGCTTTGGTGACTGCCCACAAGAACAAGCTGATGAGGCTCAATGCCGAAGGGGCTTCCAAGAAAAAATAATCGTTAATAGAGAAGATCCTGCTTTGGCAGGATCTTTTGGACAGGGACATAATGCATGCTTAATCTAAACAAGTGCTATTTGGGTATTGAATTTGGATCTACCCGCATCAAGGCCGTGCTGATCGATGAGAACAGCAAGCCCATTGCTCAAGGCAACCATGATTGGGAGAACAAACTTGAGAACGGTTTGTGGACTTATTCGTTGGATGACATTTGGAGCGGCCTGCGTCACTGCTACCAAGAGCTCAAGGCTGATGTTCAAAACAAGTACCAAACCAAGATCACCACTTTGGGCGGCATCGGCTTTTCGGCGATGATGCACGGCTATCTGGCCTTTGACAAGGACGACAACCTTTTGGTGCCGTTCAGAACCTGGCGCAATACCAACACCCGCGAAGCTTCGGGCAAACTCACGCAGCTGTTATCCTTTAACATTCCCGAGCGCTGGTCGATTTCCCATTATTATCAGTGCATGTTAAACGGCGAAGAGCACGTGGGCAAAGTAACTTATTTCACCACTTTGTCAGGCTATATCCACTACAAGCTCAGCGGCAAGAAAGTGCTGGGCATCGGCGATGCTGCAGGCATGTTCCCCATCGATTCGAATGCACGCGATTTTGACAAGCAAAAGACCGATATGTTTGACGAGTTCGTCAAGCCCTGCGGCATTGAAGGCAAGGTTTATGACAAGATGCCTAAGGTCTTGTGCGCAGGCGATGACGCAGGCGTTCTGGTCAACCCCGGGCTCTTGGATCCTGACGGCGATCTTGAGGCAGGCATCAAGATGTGTCCTCCCGAGGGCGATGCCGGCACCGGCATGGTAGCCACCAATGCCGTGCGCGTGCGCACCGGCAATGTTTCGGCAGGCACCTCGATCTTTGCCATGATTGTGCTTGAGAAGGCTTTGGCAAAACTTCACCGCGAGATTGACATGGTCACCACCCCCGACGGCTATCCTGTGGCCATGGTTCACGCCAACAACTGCACCTCGGACTTGAATGCCTGGGTAAATCTGTTCCATGAGTTCAACCGGCTTTCAGGCCATGACATGGACATGAATGCCCTGTTTGGTCTTCTGTACAACAATGCCCTCAAGGGCGACAGCGACTGCGGCGGCCTGATGTCCTACGGCTATTTCTCAGGCGAGTTTATCACCGGCCTGACCGAAGGCAGACCTTTGTTCATGCGCATGCCCGATGCCAAGTTCACCCTGGCAAACTTTATGCGCTCGCACCTGTACACCGCCTTGGGCGCCGTCAAAATCGGCATGGACATCTTAAGCGAGGAGAAGGTCAAGATTGACAAGCTCTTAGGCCACGGCGGTTTGTTCAAGACCAAGGGCGTGGGGCAGAAGATCATGGCCGATGCCATGAATGCTCCCGTTTCGGTCATGTCCACCGCAGGCGAAGGCGGAGCCTGGGGCATTGCCGTGCTGGCTGCCTATGAGGTTGCAGGAGGCGGTCTGTCGCTGCCTGATTATCTTGATCAAAAAGTCTTCACCGATGCAGAGGTTTCGACCATCGAGCCTGTCCCTGCGGATGTCGAGGGCTTCAACCGCTTCATGGTCGGCTACAAACAAGGCTTAAGCGCCGAGAAGGCGGCAGCTGCCGACTTTAAAGGCTGCTAATCTTAAAGCTTAAATTGACAGCAGGGGGCCTTGTACCCCCTGCGGCAAAAACCTCTTTTGCGCCCTTGGGATCAAATCCCGTCTTTCTAGGTAAAAAACGCCCTATCTGCTCAGAGTAAAAGAAAAGATATATAAAAATTGTGTGACAGATCACAAAAACCGGCCGTTTGCGGGAGGCAAATCCCCGATTTTTGCGGATAGTTTTTAACCATGAATGCCCAAAAAGGCCTGCAATATCAACGAGTTACAAAACTCTTTGCAAAAATAATTTGATAAAGGTCACAAATTTTTAAAGTGAGGTTGGCAAAAATGCGATAATGATCACAGTTTAAAACTAACCGGAGGCAGTTTAAAAACTGTTGTGAATATGAAAAAAATCGCAGGTGTCTTGATCTTGATGTTTGGTGCGGCAGTAAGCTTGGCTGCCGTCTCCACCAACCCTTCTGACGCCAACGTTTTTTATTATTCCTTAAGCGATGACTTCATCAGCAATCTGGCCGATAAGATGGACCAAGCCTCGGATGACTTGGATATGAAGCTTGCCTGCTACGATGCAGGAGGAGATTTGGGCAAGCAGATCACGCAGGTGCAGATGCGTCTGGCCATTTCCGATGCTCCCATCGTCATCAATCCTGTCGATGTCAAAAACGGCGAGGCCGTGCTCCGCAACGTCAAGCGCAAGGGCACGTCCGTAGTTTTCTTTAACCGCATGCCCTCGCAAGAGGCCTTTGATGCATACTCAAATGCCTATTATGTGGGCTCCGATTCTTCAACGGCCGGTTTTTACCAGGCCGAGATCTTGGCCGATTATCTTTCAAAGCACCCCGGTGCCGACAAGAACGGCAACGGCGCTTTGGACTACATCATGCTCATGGGCGAGGCTGACAACGATGCAACCATCGTGCGCTCGCAGGGCTTTGTCAAGGCCATGCAAGCCAAGGGCATTAAGGTCAACCCTCTGATGGAGAAGAATGCCAACTGGTCGTACACCTATGCCATCGATGCCATCAACGGCTATCTGTACAGACACGACATCGGCGATATCGAGGCCGTCATTTGCAACAACGACGAGATGGCTTTGGGCGTAATCGCCAAGCTTCAAGGGCTGGGCTATAACAATGGCAACCCCGACAAGTACATCCCTGTGGTGGGCATCGATGCCACTGTGCGCGGGATCAGGGCCGTCCGAGAGGGCGCCATGCTGGGCACCGTGCTCAATGATGCCGGGGCCGTTGCCGAGGTTTCCTTGAAGATCGCCAAGGCCTTAAAGGACGGCGTTCCCGTCACTTCCGAGGTGGCAGGCTATCCTGTGGTAGACCGCAAGGTGACAGTGCCCCTGTCCAAGGTGACGACATCTTTATAAATTGCACTTTTGCTCAAGCAGTCTGATAATAAAAGGCCCCGCGGGGCCTTTTATTATTGAGTTTGAAAAATAAATCTTTAGCGCTTCTTGGACTGGCCGTAGTAGGCATTGGCCCCGTGCTTTCTCAAATAGTGCTTATCCAGCAGCACCTGCTGCATGGGGGGAATGTTGCCGCCGCATAACATCTTGGAGTGGAAGGCCATGAAAGCAATCTCTTCCAAGACTACGGCATTGTGCACGGCATTATCAGGCGATGTGCCCCAGGTGAAAGGACCGTGGGAGTGAACGATGACGGCCGGAATGTCCTTAAGAGGCAGTCCGCGCTTTTGGAAGGTCTCGACTATCACCTTGCCGGTCTCGGCCTCGTAAGAGCCGTTGATCTCTTCATCGGTCATCATGCGGGTGCAGGGGATGGGGCCGTAGAAATAGTCGGCGCCCGTGGTGCCCAAAGCGGGGATATCCTGACCTGCCTGAGCCCAGGAGGCGGCATAGCGCGAGTGAGTGTGGACGACCCCCTTGATGTCTTCGCAGGCTCTGTAGATCTCAAGGTGGGTGTCGGTGTCGGTGGAGGGATTGAGCTCGCCTTCGACCTTCTTGCCGGTCTCAAGATCGACAACCACCATGTCAGATGCCTTCATGGTCTCATAATCGACGCCTGAGGGTTTGATGACCATCAAGCCTTCATTGCGGTCAATGCCCGAAACATTGCCCCAAGTGAAGGTGACCAAGCCGTATTTGGGCAGCAAGAGATTAGCCTTAAAGACTTCTTCTTTTAAACTTTCCAACATGTCAATTGACCTCGTTTTCAAAACTGTTCTATGGCGGTCATCATAGCAGATGCCAAGGGCCAAGGCGCAAAAAGATCCGCAAAAGTTTTACCGGGATCAAAAACTTTAAGTTTTTAGCAAAGCCCTTGCTTATGCCGTTTTAATAGTTGAAAACTCAAAATCGGCCATTAAATCCGCAAACGGTTGCGCTCTGCCGGGATGAAGAGGGAGATCCCTTTGAAAAGGACTTTAAGCTCTGATTGGCGTTTATGATCTGCCCTTTGTCATGGCATCAGAGGATTGTGCCCTAAGCTTAGGTCATATTCGTTAGAAAGCAACAGGCCGCGCTTGTCGCCAATTTTAAGGCAAAAAGCAGGAACGGGCACGGCAAGCGGGCTTGGGTGCAGGGAGTATAAAAGCTCGTTGAGCTTTAAGGCTTTATCGTAAAGATCAAGAGAGGATCTGAGTTTTTGCCCCTGCCTGAGCACTGTCAAATCCTCCTCAATAATCTTTGCCATGACATCGACCAAGGATGACAGATTGACCGTGGGCACGCGATGGTCGGCTCCCATGACATAAAGACGGGGCAGTGTTTTGAAGATGGCGCAAAAGGGGGCCTTCTTATCAAGAATGATCCCAAAGCGCAGCGCGGTTGCACAGTCGAATGTCTCAAAAGCCTTGCTTTCAATTGCAAGGCACAGCTTTAAAAAGGGATCGTCTTTATCCATGCTGCAGGCGGCCATGGCCGAGGCCTGGTAAAAGTGCAGGGGCTGCGTGCAGCACTCCTTAAGTTTTTTGATGCACTCGGTGCGGGAGGCGCAAAGTTCTTGGAGGCGCTTTTGGCCGATGAACTTTTGCCCGAGGTTCTCTCCTGCTAGGTTAATGATGATCGCAGGCTCGTCAATGTTGGTTTTGCCCAAGACAGACAAGATGAGGTTTGGCTTTTTGACAAAGGCATTGTCAAGTTTTTTGGCATCGCGCCCCAGTGCATAAACTTTAAAGCCCAATCTTAAAAGACAGAGGGTCAGAGGTTTGCCCAGCAGGCCAGTGGCGCCGCAAATTACCATGCAGGGTTGCTTATTTGTCATATGCAAGCCGTCTTTAAAAATGCTTGGATCAAAAAACAAACAGGAGGCTTTTGCCTCCTGTCAAACGTCATTTAAACCTTAAAATCAGCACTGCGTAGCCTGAATGGCGGTGATGGCAACGGTATAGACGATGTCGTCTACCAAAGCGCCGCGGGAGAGGTCATTGACAGGCTTCTTCATGCCTTGCAGCATGGGGCCGATGGAGATCAGATTGGCCGATCTCTGCACGGCCTTGTAAACGGTGTTGCCGGTCTCCAAGGAAGGGAAGATGAAGACGGTGGCTTTGCCTGCCACCGCAGAGCCCGGGGCCTTTTGGGCGGCTACATCCGGCATTACCGCAGCGTCGTACTGCAAAGGACCGTCGATGTTCAGATCAGGACGCTTTTCCTTGGTGATCTTCACGGCCTCAACCACCGCATCGATATCAGGCCCCTTGCCCGAGGTGCCGGTGGAGTAAGTGACCATGGCCACGCGCGGATCGATGCCGAAGGTCTTGGCGGTGTCGGCCGACTGAATGGCGATCTCGCTGAGCTCATCGGGGGTAGGGTTGGGGTTGATGGCGCAATCGCCGAAGACATAGACTTGCTCGGGCATCAGCATGAAGAAGACCGAGGAGACCAGCTTGGCATTGGGGGCAGTCTTGATGATCTGCAAAGGAGGACGAATGGTGTTGGCGGTGGTGTGCACGGCGCCGGATACCAGACCGTCGACCTCGTCGCGCTCGATCATCATGGTGGCCAAAACTACGTTGTCCTTGAGCATCTCTTGGGCCTGCTCGGGGGTCAGGCCCTTCTTCTTGCGAAGCTCGACCAGCCTGTCTACATAGTTGGCGCGGCATTCGTCGGGGTCGACAAACTCGACGCCTTCGCCCAAAGTAACGCCCTGAGCCTTGGCAACCTCCAAAATCTTATCTTTATTGCCAAACAGCACCGGGGTTGCGATCTTGGCGGCGGCAACCTTGGCGGCGGCGCAAACGGTGCGCGGCTCGTCGCCTTCGGGCAGGGCAATTCTCTTGTTGGCCGCGCGGGCAAGCTCGGTGAGCTTGTAGCGGAAGGCCGCAGGGCTCATCAGAGGGATCCTCTCCTCATCTTGGCCCAAAGAGGCAATAACGCTTTGATCAAAGCACTTGGCGCCGCATTCGGCAGCTTTGGCGGCACGCTCGGGATCATCGCAGAGCACGGGCTTTAAGGAAGTCAAAGCGTTGACCACGCTCCACAGGCACTTTTTGGTGGTGATGATCGTCTTGTCGGCAAGGCCCCCCTGCATGCCGCCGGTCAGGATGACGGTGCCGGCCTTGGTGGGAACGAGTTTGTCGGTGACAAGCACATCCTCTTCTTGAGCCTTGTCAGAATCAAGGCACAAGCATGCCATGCGGCGGGAGGCATCGCCTGCCGTTTCACCCTCGAGGTACGCTGCGATATCGGAGGCGCGGGGGGCGTAGTTGCAAGGGCAGTAGGGTATGTTGGCGATTATATTGTCAAGGAAACTCTCTTTTTGGCAGCCGCAGCCATCCTTGCCGCAGCAGGCCTTGGCCTTGGGGGCCAAAACAAGCTTCTTGGTGCCCGAGGCATCGAGGGGGGCGTCGTCATTTAAGACGATGTTGCCCAGGAAACGATTGGTTCCTGCATTGCCGAAAGCTTTGAGGGTAATGGCGTTTAAGGCCTTGGCGACTTTGCAGGTGCCCAGGTTGACCAGCATGATTTGGCCGTCTACGGCGTGGCAGATGGCGGCATTGATTTCGTCTTGGTTAAAGCTGTCGGTGGCAACGCCTTCGATCACGACTACTTGAGGATTGTCGGCAGTGGCGGCTTTGAGGTTGGCCAGAACCTTTTCAACCAGCTCAGATTTCATGTCATCGGCAAGGTACTTGACGGCTTGGCACACGCTGACGGCAGTCGAACAATTTCCCTGGCAGCAACACTCCGAGAAGGGCTTGAACAGTTTGGCGCTGATGCCTGCATCCTGCAATGCTTTGACCAACCCCAAGGAGGCAGGGAAAATGCCGTCGCTTTTGCCGACCGGGGCTAACATAACGTAACGAGTCACAGTGATCTCCAATCTTCGTTTAAATATTCATCAAATTTTATTGTTAAGAAGGCATGCTCCTATGCAACAGGAAAATCTTACAGCAAATAGCCTGAAGTTGGGCGTTTTAAATGATGTCTTTTCTCAAAGCATGACATGGGTAGCTTAATTTTCTCTCTTGTTGCAAAGGCAGGTCCTTTTTGCAGCCAAAAGATCTTAAAGCACAGGCAATCCTGTGCGCAATCTGACAAATTTAAGTTTTGTAAAAAAGAGCGGTGTCAAAAAATATCCTCGGCGTAAACTTTGCAAGGCGCTTTGAGGACTGAGGCATGTTCAAAAATAATCAAAAGCCTGCCATCGGCAAGATTGCAGGGGCTGCCTGTTTGTCAGGAGCGCTTTTCTTGAGTGAGCCGCATTCGGATCTTGTCTTTGAAATTGATGCCTGCTTGCTGATTTGAGGCAGCTTTATGCCAAAAAAGAGGCGGGCGGCGCGTTTTATCCGCATCGGTTTTGAGGCATGAGATGAGGCATCTGACGGCGCAATCGCTCTTGAGCCCCCCGGGTTTTGGCATTAATTGAGCGTCATGAAGCAAGATTTTGCTAAAATGTGAGCAATCGTAAATAATCGCCTCAGATGGTGCTTCTTGATGGAGCATCTTTGGCAGGCTGGAGCACTAAAATGTTTAAAAAAGTAAGTTTGTTATGCGCGGCGGCAACGGGCTGTGCCATGCTGGTGCAATCGGCAATGGCTGCAGACGTTCTCAAAGTGGGCACCGAGGCTACCTATGCTCCGTTTGAGTTCATGAATGAGGAAGCCAAACCGCAAGGCTTTGATATTGATGTCATCACCGCCATCGCTCAGGCTCAAGGTTTTGAAGTTGAAATCATGAACATGCCTTTTGACGGCTTGATCCCCGCTTTGATGACCTCGCAGATCGATGCCGTCATCGCTGCCATGACCATTACCCCCGAGAGAGCCGAGAAGGTGGACTTTACCCAAAGCTACTATAAGTCGGGCCTGAGTGTGCTCATCAGAGAGGAAAATAAGGCCGATTTTCCCGATTTGGAATCCTTAAACGGTCATCCTCTGTGTGCTCAAATCGGCACCACCGGCGCCATGGAAGCGCAGAAACTGTCAGGCGGCCATGTCAAGTCCTTTAACACCGAGCCTGAAGCCTTCATGGAGCTTAAAGCAGGCGGCTGCGTCGGCGTGGTCAATGATCGCCCCGTAAACCTGTACTATCTGGCAACTTCGGCCTCCGAGGGCGTCATCGAGATGAGCGAGATGATCTCGGCAGAAGACTACGGCATTGCCGTGCGCAAGGGCAATGATAAAATGCACAAACTCTTGGATGATGGCTTGCAGAAGTTAAAAGACAGCGGCGAGCTTGTCAAGATCCATCAAAAGTGGTTTGGCGTTGATCAATAGTTTCTGTCAGGCAGAGCTTAGGCTCTGCCCTGTCTGTTATTTAGGGTTTTACCCTTAACCCGTTTTATTAAGATGTCTATTCCCTTTGACTTTAATTTGATCATCAACTCCCTGCCCCTGTTGGCTGTGGGCGCATGGGTGACCATCGAAATTACTGCTGTTTCCGTGGCCATCGGCGTCATGATCGGTTTGTTTGTGGGCGTGGCCGAGCTGTCGCGCTATCGTTATTTAAGGGTGCCTGCCAAGCTTTATGTGGACTTTATCCGCGGCACTCCTTTGCTGGTGCAAATCTTCATCATCTATTTTGCCATGCCCATCATCCTCGGGGTAAGGATCGAGCCTTTTGTGGCTGCCGTGGCGGCCTGCTCCATTAACTCGGGGGCCTATGTGGCCGAGATCTTCCGCGCAGGCATTCAGTCCATAGACAAAGGCCAGAGCGAAGCGGGGCGCAGCCTGGGCCTGACTTGGACTCAGACCATGGTGCATATCGTGATCCCTCAGGCTTTCAGGCGCACCATTCCGCAATTGGGCAACGAATTTATCGCCATGCTCAAGGATTCATCCTTGGTGTCGGTCATAGGCTTTGAAGAGCTCACCCGCAAAGGCCAGCTCATTATTGCTTCAACTTACGGATCTTTGGAGATCTGGTCGGCCGTGGCTGTCATCTACCTTATCATGACCTTATCCATCAGCCGCTTTGTTGCCTATCTTGAGAAGAGGTTCAACTAGCCATGAGCATAATCAGCATCAGAGATTTACGCAAAAGCTTTGGCGACCAAGAGATCTTGCGCGGCATCGATCTTGACGTTGAAAAGAGCGAAGTGGTGGTGATTATCGGTCCGTCGGGATCGGGCAAGTCCACGTTGCTGCGCTGCGTCAATTACCTTGAGGTGCCCACGAGCGGCACCATAACCATCGATGGGGAGACCATCACCAGGGAGGTTGACATCAATACCATCAGGTCCGAAGTGGGCATGGTGTTCCAGCACTTCAATCTTTTTGGCCACATGTCGGTCATGGAAAATATTACCCTGGCCCCCATCAGGGTGCGCGGCATGGGCAAAGAGGAGGCCGAGGAGCTGGCCTTAAAACTTTTGATAAGAGTGGGGCTTAAAGACAAGGCCCATTCTCGTCCTGCAGAGCTGTCCGGGGGGCAGCAGCAGCGCGTGGCCATAGCCAGGGCGCTGGCCATGCGGCCCAAGATCATGCTTTTTGACGAGCCGACCTCGGCGTTGGATCCCGAGAAGGTCAATGAGGTTTTGGATGTCATGAAGTCCCTTGCAGAAAGCGGCATGACCATGATGATCGTCACCCATGAGATGGGCTTTGCCCGCCAGGCAGCCGATCGCGTGCTGTTTGTTGACGAGGGGAAGATCATCGAGCAGGGCAAGCCTGATGAACTGTTCAGCAATCCCAAAGAAATCCGCACCAAAGAGTTTTTGGCCAAGATTTTGTGATTAAAGTCCCGGGGGCTGTTCCCCGGGCGCCCCTCCTTAATATCAAGACCGGTTTGCAAACGATCTTCCCTTTTTTTGAAGAGCCTCCCGCTTCTTTGGTCATGCAGCCGTTAAGATGAGTCATGGCGGGCATTTTGCACGAGTAAGTGCCGCGCTTGATGATGCCTGCACCGGTCTTTCATCTTGAATGATGAGCCTTGAGAGCACAGATTTTTGTGCAAGCTTGGATTTTGCGTTGCAAAGATTGGAAATTATGTCATAGGAGAGGTTAAGGAACACCGGCCTCAAGTGGCGCCCCCAGCAGGAATCGAACCTGCAACTAGCCCTTAGGAGGGGCTTGTTATATCCATTTAACTATGGGGACAACGGACGACATTCTAGCAAAATTCCTTTGAAGATCAAAGGGCCGGGAAAAATCCCGGCCGATATTGACAGCAACTGCCATCAGACATTGAAGTTGAAGTAGCGGTTGGTGTTGTTAAAGGAGATATCCTCAACCAGCTGACCCAAGAACTCCATGTCGGCAGGATACATGCCGCGCTCGACGAAATTGCCGATCAGGTTGCACATAATGCGCCTGAAGTACTCGTGACGAGTGTAGGAGAGGAAAGATCTCGAGTCGGTGAGCATGCCTACGAAGTTGCCCAAGATGGACAGGGAGGCCAGGGTGGTCATCTGATCGACCATGCCCTGATAGGTGTCGTTAAACCACCACGCAGAGCCTTGCTGGATCTGACCTTGAGCGGCGGTGCCCTGGAACGAGCCGATGGCAGAGCCGATGACGGCATTATCGACGGGGTTTAAGGAGTACCAAATCATCTTGGGCAGGGCATCAGCCTCGTTTAAGGCATTCATAAGCTTGCAAATGCCTTGAGCGCAAGGCTTGTTGTCGATGCAGTCAAAGCCGGTGTCGGCGCCCAATTGGCCGAACATCTTGGTGTTGGGATCGCGGATGGCTCCATAGTGCATCTGCATTACCCAGCCGTACTTGGCATAGCCTTTGCCCAAGCGGATGAGGATCATGGACTTGTAGGCTTCAACCTCGCAATCGCTCAAAGGCTCGCCCTTGAGGCCCTTTTGGAAGATCTCTTCAAGCTTCTGCTGAGGAACGATGGTGCAGTAGGCATAGTCTACGCCGTGGTCGGAGGCCTTGCAGCCCATGTCGTTGAAGAACTTCATGCGAATGTCCAGGGCATCAAAGAAGTCTTCGCAGGTTGAGATCTTGGTATTGGTCAGATTGGCAATGTGATCGACATACTCTTTGAAGCCGGGCTTTTCGATCTTCATGGCTTTGTCGGGACGCCAAGCAGGCAGAACCTTGGCCTTGCAGGAGCCGCTTTGGGCAATGACCTTGTGCCACTCCAAGGAGTCGCCGGGATCGTCGGTGGTGGCAATGCACTTGACGTTGGACTTCTCGATGATGGCCTGGACGCGGAAGTCGTCTTGGGCCAGCTTGGCATTGCACTCTTCCCAGATCTCCTTGCAGGTCTTCTCAGAGAGGGTCTTGGTGATGCCGAAGTAGCGCTGCAGCTCAAGGTGAGTCCAGTGATACAGAGGGTTGCCGATGGCACGGGGCAGAGTCTTGGCAAATTGCTCGAACTTCTCGTAATCGGAGCTTTGCGAGCCTGTGATCAGGGTCTCGGGAATGCCGTTTGATCTGATCATGCGCCACTTGTAGTGATCGCCGCCGAGCCACGCTTCGGTGATGTTGCGAAACCTGTGGTTCTTGGCGATTTGTTCGGGGTTGATGTGGCAGTGGTAATCGATGATGGGCATTTTGGCCGCATGTTCGTGGAAGAGAATTTTGGCAGTTTCACTCTCGAGCAAAAAGTCCTGATCCATAAAAGTTTTCATAATCAAAATCCTTCATTTTCTAAAAAGGCCCGCAACGGGGCCTTTCATCATGCAGTTAATTATATTTGATTAAACGATCTTGCTGCGTCATCGCAATGTTGCTTCGTAGCCGCACAGCTCGGGGATGAAGCTGGAGACGGAAGGCACATAGGTGCAGACCATCAGCACGGCAACAATGACGATGTAGAAAGGAATCAAAGGCTTGATTACCCTTTCGATCGTGGTCTGTGCCACCTTTACGCCCACGAACAAGATGTTGCCTACGGGAGGAGTGATGGTGCCGATGCACAGGTTGAAGGTGATGACGATACCGAACTCAACCGGGCTCAAACCGCACTGAATGGCGATAGGCAGGAAGATCGGGGTGAAGATCAAGATGGCAGGGGTGGTGTCCAGGAAGGTGCCCACGAACAACAGAACAACGTTGATGATCAACAAGATGACGATAGGATTGCTGCTGACGCCGTGCAGGGCATTGCCGACCATGGCCGGGATATTAACAAAGGAAATAACCCAGGACATGATGGAGGAAACGCCGATGAGCAGCACGATGATGCCCGTCATCTTGGCCGATTCCTGGTAAATCTTGACCAGCTGTTTCCAATTGATGCTGCGATACAAAATGGACAGGATCAAGGAGTAAACCACGGCCACAACCGCGCCTTCGGTAGCGGTGAAAGCACCGGCTACGATACCGCCGATTACGATGATAATCAAAAGCAGCGAAGGCAAGGCCTCAAAGGTTACCTTAAAGGCCAGGGCAGCGGTGATTTTTTGGCTGTCGCCCTTATAGCCGATGCGCTTGGCCCAAAAGTAGGCAACTATCATGCAGGAAAGACCCCACAAGATGCCCGGGATGTAACCTGCCAGGAACAAAGCCGCCACCGAGGTGCCGCCTGATACCAAGGAGTAGGTGATGAGCACGTTTGATGGAGGGATCAGAAGACCCGTAGGGGCGGTGGCAATGTTTACCGTGGCCATGTAGTTGCGGCTGTAGCCATCCTTGACGGCGATGGGGCCGATGATGGTGCCCATGGCCGAAGCGGCAGCCACGCCCGAGCCTGAGATGGCGCCGAACATCATGTTGGCCATGGCGTTGGTGTGAGCATAGGAGCCCGGGACCTTGCCGACCAGCAGACGGGCAAAGTTCATCAGCCTGATGGCGATGCCGCCCTGATTCATGATATTGCCTGCCAAAATGAAGAACGGAATGGCAATCAGGGTGAATACGCTGATGCCCGAGAACGTACGCTGAGCGCCCGTTTGCAGCATCATGTCAAAGTTCAAGGCATTTGCGCCTGCAATCACTGAGGAAATGGCGATGGAGATACAAATCGGCACGCCCATCAAGAGCAGCACGACCAGCGTCAATGCCATGATTAATGCGACAGTTAATGTCATTATAAATCTCCTAATCTAAAGGGCGCGTGCGCCCTTTAAGGCAGTTATTCGTCGTCGGTGATAACGCCGTACTGATCGATGTTGGGATCAGAGAGCTTTTTGACCATGTTGGCCAGGTTTAAGATGCCGTAGACGGTGATGATGATGCCTGAAACAGGCAAAACTGCGTACATGATGCCCATGTTGACGCCCAAGGAGGCGGTCAGCTGGCCCATGTTTTCGGAAGCCATGATGTAGCCGCCGTAGATCAGGAGCAAAACAGCAGTCAGGATCACCAGGATCTCGGAGATCATATCCAAGAACACTCGGGATTTGCCTTTGAACTGGTTGTAGACGAAAGCCATGCACAAATGGCCGCGCTCGCCAAACACGATGGCAGCGGCCAAAATGGACAGCCAGGTAAAGCTATAGGTGATCAATTCCTCTGAAATGGTTGACGGGGAATTGAAGAAGTAGCGAGTGCAAATCTGGTAGGTTCCCACGACCGTCATCAGCATAAACAAGAATACGCAGAAGGTCAGGAGCACTTTATCCAGTAATTTACGCAATGCCTCCATTACTGTTTTCTCCACAAAAAAGTTGACTAGTCGGCTGCTTTGTTGGCCTTGTCGGCAGCCTCGTACAGAGGACGCAGAGCAGGGTTGGCAGTGAGCAGCTCCTCGTGCAAAGGCAGAACCTTGTTGCGGAACTCGTTGACATCAACTTCGATGAATTCTACGCCCATGCCTTGGGCAGTCTTCTTGGCGTTTTCAACCGACTTGTTCCAGGCTTCAAACTCAACCTTTTCGGCTTCCTTGGCGGCTTGATCGAAGACTTTCTTCTCGTCGGCCGACAAATTGTCGTAGAAGGTCTTGGATGCCACCAAAAGATCGGGAACCATCTGGTGCATGTCATAGGAGTAGTATTTGCAGACTTCCCCGTGCTTCTGGTCGGTCAAAGCCAGCTCGTTGTTCTCGGCGCCGTCGATAACCGACTGCTGCAAGGCAGAGTAAACTTCGCCAAAGGACATGGGGGTGGCAGCGCCGCCAAAGGCGTTCATCATGGCTACGTTGGTAGGACCGGCCTGAACGCGGAACTTCTTGCCCTGAATGTCGTCAACCGATCTGATGGGGGTCTTCGCGTAGAAATTGCGCGAGCCTGCGGTGAAGGAGGCTACAGGATAGAAGCCGTTCTTGTCGGAATTTACGCCAAGCTGCTTTAAGATCTCAGGATTGGTGATGAAAGAATTGTAGGCTTTTTCCGAGGTGAAGATGTAAGGGATTGAGAACAAGGAGTACAGAGGGTCGAAAGACTCGATGTTGGCAGTGGAAACTACCAGATACTGCACAGCGCCCTGTTTGATGAGCTCCAATACCTTTTCGTTGGCGCCTAAGGTGGCGTTAGGGAAAATTTGAACCTCGAACTTGTCGCCAAGATTGCTTTCTACGTAGTTTTTGAAAGCAACCAGGCCCAGGTGATCGGGGTGAGTCTCAATTTGGGCGTGAGACATGCGGATCAGAGTCTTGGAACCTGCGCTGTCTCCGCCGCAACCGGTTAAGGCAATGGCAGAAGCAACAGCAACGGCAACGGCAGTGCCAAACAACTTTTTCATGCGCATATGTAATGTCCTCATGCATTATTGACTAATCATAAAACTCATTTTGCAGATCTTGTCTGCTTGTGTACTAGTATTACTAGGGCGCTACTTTACAACTTTTCACGCGCAAAATCTGTTAGACGGTGCAAATTTTTGGAAAATTTACGAAATTCCGCATGTACAGCCGATCCGGCATGAATTCAAACGGTTGCAAAATTGTAGCGCAAGGCTGTGTGTACGTTACCACAGTTTTAAATGCTGCAAGCCGGTTTTGATCACAGAAAAAAAAGTTATTCGGGCCAAATCCCAATTTTAAGAGGCGCGGCAGGTTTTTTCTTAAGCCCGTTGCAGGAGCGGGATCCTTGTTGCAGCCGTTCCAATCAGGCCTTATCCTGATGATTTGTGAAATCCTGCAAAACAATTGAGGGCAGAACTCCCGCAACGGGGCAAGCGGGCATCTTTGGGACGGGAACTTGTTTTTTTCAAAAACAAAAGGAGGGCGCCTTGCGGTGCCCCCTGCAAATTTGTTTGATCTTGCAACTTTTATTTAAGAGCTCAAAGAGCATCAGAAGTCGGCGTTGTGCGGAGTGCGAGGAAAGGGGATCACGTCGCGCACGTTAACCACGCCCGTGACATAAACAATCAGACGCTCAAAACCCAAGCCGAAGCCTGAATGAGGCACCGAGCCGTAACGGCGCAGATCGCGATACCACCGGTAAGCCTCGCCGTTTAAGCCCAGCTCGTCGATGCGCTTGTCCAAAAGCTCAAGACGCTCCTCGCGCTGCGAGCCGCCGATGATCTCGCCGATGCCCGGGGCCAAAACGTCCATGGCCGCCACGGTCTTGCCGTCATCGTTTTGTCTCATGTAAAAGGCCTTGATGTCCTTGGGGTAGTTTTTGACCACCACGGGAGACTTGAAGTGCTCTTCGGCAAGATATCTTTCATGCTCCGATTGCAGATCGATGCCCCAAGAAACCGGGTACTCAAACTTCTTGCCGCACTTTTGCAGGATCTCGATGGCGTCGGTGTAATCGACCTGAGCAAAGTCCTTGGCGATGAAATCTTGGAGGCGGGATATGGCATTTTTATCGACGCGCTCGACGATAAACTGCATGTCGTCGGCCCTTTGCTCAAGCACGGTCTTGAAGACGTATTTGAGCAGTTGCTCGGCTACCCTGGCGCAGCCGTCAAGATCGGTGAAGGCCATCTCAGGCTCGCACATCCAAAACTCGGCCAGATGGCGGGTGGTGTTGGAATCTTCGGCCCTGAAGGTGGGACCGAAAGTGTAGACTTTGGAGTAAGCGCAGGCATAGGTCTCGACGTTCAGCTGTCCTGAGACCGTCAGATAGGCATGGCGCCCGAAGAAGTCTTTTGAAAAATCGACTTTGCCATCATCAGTGCGGGGGGCATTGTTCAGATCAAAGTTGGTGACGGTGAACATCTCGCCTGCGCCTTCGCAGTCGGAGGCAGTGATGATGGGGGTGGAAACCCACATGAAGCCTTGTTGCTGAAAGAAGCTGTGGATGGCATAGGCCATGGTGTTTCTGATGCGCATCACCGCGCCGATGAGATTGGTGCGCGGGCGCAAATGGGCATATTCGCGCAAATACTCCATGCTGTGGCGCTTGGCACTCATAGGATAGGTGTCAGGATCTTCGACCATGCCCAAAACCCGCACCTTGTCGGCTTTGATCTCATAGCTCTGTCCCTTGCCTTGGGAGGGCACCAGGGTGCCTTCGACCATCAATGAGCACGAAGTGGTGAGCTTTAAGATCTCGGTTTGATAGTTCTCAAGGGTATTGTCGGCCACCACCTGCACGCTGTTAAAGCAGGAGCCGTCGTTTAATGCCAAAAAGGAAAATCCTGCCTTGCTGTCGCGGCGGGTTCTAAGCCACCCTGCGGCGACTACCTTGGTGCCTTCTTGGATTGCGCCTGACAAAAGATCTTTGACGCTAACTAAACTCATTTGGATTCTTTCTCCTCTTGGGGCCCGATGCTGTTGCGATCAAGCCTGCCGTTGATGGTTCTTAACATGAGCATGCCGCGCGGATGGGAGCTGCCTTGGCCGATGATTTTGGCCCTGACCTTGGGGCCGTTATCATCTATATAGGAATTAAGATCGGCAGCAGCGTGCATGCCTGCCAATCTTTGCTCTATGGTTATGGTGCCGTAATCGGGCACTTGAATTTCGGCCTTGACGATGGTGATGCCGCGCACGGCCGAAACTTCAGTGATCACCGCTTGGGCATCGACTCCGTTTTTGACCAGTTTGTCGATGCGCGCGGCCAAAAAGAAGCTTTTGGCGGCCATGATGACAAACACGATGACCATGAAGTACTGCAAATAAGGATCTTTGCCCGAGGATAAGGCATGCAAAGCCAGCATGATGGCGATGAGCGCCACCGCAGAATAAACGATGCCGAAAACCTTTTGGGCTTTGCCTACCCTGGGTTCAAACGAATGACTTTTAAAGAGTGCCATGGCCTATGATGCCCTCAAAATCTGCCGACGGATTAAAATCAAGGTTGTCTTCGGAGCGGTCAAACACCGCCTGCACGGCCACCGAGGCGAGGACCCTTGTCATGGAGTTTAAGGCCAGGCTTTGCGAGGCGGCGCTGCCCAAAAGATCTCCTCTGACCTTCAGGGAGTAATGCTGCGTCACGCCGTTGGGCACGTCCTGATCTTGGATCTCCTCGCGTGCCGAGGCGGCCTTCACGCCGTTGATAAAGACGTCGATGTTAAGGCCCAAAAGCTTCAAAGGCTGCGGGGAGTGGTGTTCAAAACTTACATCGATGCCAAAATATGCCCGGCCCTCATCATTTATGAGGTAGACCTTATCGATGGCAAGCGAGGGCTTTTGCGCTCCTTTTGGCAGCGCAGAGCAGGCGGCCATCAACACGCAGGCTGCGGCGCACAAGGCGGCCCATAATTTAACTGAAGACTTCAACTGATGCCTCTTAATTTGTCCGGGTGGGCGAATGCGGCATTATAGCATGCCTTTAAAGAGCCTAATAAGTAGTATAATGGCCCCCATAGCCGATTACTGCACGATTATCGACAGCAGATGCACTATAATGGTGTGTCTGTGATGATAAATTGTTATATGTGAAGTTTTGCAGCGCAAAAACGGCAGCTTTCTTTGCGCAAGCAACATTCTTGGCTTGGGCAATCTGAGCCATAAAGAAGGAATCTGTTCAGATCCAATTGACCTGCACGGGCGGCGGCCTGTGCCAACAAGGATTATTATTAGTATGGTTAACGCAGCAGTGTCACGCATCGCAGCTTTCTCTGCCTTTGTCGGCAAAACCTTTGCAGTGTGGGTGATTATCTTCGCCATCATGGCCTACCATTGGCCTGATCTGTTCGAGGTGTTCGCGCCGTACGTTTCGCTGTTTCTGGGCATTGTCATGTTCGGCATGGGCTTGACCTTGAGGGCTAGCGATTTTTCGGAAATCTTCGAGCGCCCCTTTGACGTGGTGGTGGGCATTCTCGGTCAGTTTGTGATTATGCCGACGCTTGCTTACGGTCTGTGCAATCTGCTCAATCTGCCAGATGAGATTGCCGTGGGCGTTATTTTGGTGGGATGCTGCCCGGGCGGCATGGCATCCAACGTCATGAGCTATATGAGCAAGGGCGATTTGCCTTTATCGGTGACCATTTCGGCCTGCACCTCCGTGCTTGCCCCCATCGTCACTCCTGCGTTGATTTATGTGTTTGCCAAGCAGTGGGTGGAAGTTGATCTCATATCATTGTTCCTGACCATCGTCAACATCGTGGTTTTGCCGATTGTCGCAGGAGTGATCGTCAATGCGCTGTTTCGTCCTGTCGTGCAGCAGGTTGTGTCCGTTCTGCCCCTCGTTTCGGTAGTTGCCATCGTGCTCATCGTCGCCGCCGTAGTAGGCGTCAACCAAGAGCAGTTTGAGCAAACGGCCCTTATCATCTTTGCCGTGGTGATTTTGCACAATTGCCTGGGGCTGATCTTAGGTTATGTCCTGGCCAAGTGCCTGGGGATGTCGCTGCCCAAGAGGAAGGTCCTTTCCATGGAAGTGGGCATGCAAAACGCGGGGTTGGGCGCGGCTTTGGCCATGGCGTACTTCAGCCCCCTGTCGGCCGTGCCCGCTGCCATTTTCTCGGTTTGGCACAATATCTCAGGGCCCATCCTGGCCACCGTCTTTGCCGGCATGAAAGAAGAAGATCAGTCCGATGACTAAAGAATTTTCAGGCAAAGCCTGAAATCCCTCCAAGGTTAAGGCGGGGCGCAATCCCCGCTTTCATTTTTGTGAAAGAGCATTTTTTTGCCGGGGGACTTGTCATCCTGCCTTGTTTCTATCCCTCTTAAGCCAACCTTCGTCACGTTTTTTCACGGCCGCGCGCCTGCAATCTTACGCCAAAAACTTTACGGGCCCCGGTGCGGGGAAATTTTGCAATTATTTATAAAGATGTGTCATATTTTGCTTAAATACACCTGTCAAGCTGCCAATTTGGCTTTAAAATTAGGCTGTTGTTTTTAACATGTTCAACTAAGGTTATCACATGAATCAGCTGAGCTTATCTTTAAAACCCGAGTGCAAAAGCGATCTTCCCATCAAGGTAATTCAATTTGGCGAAGGCAATTTCTTGCGCGGCTTTATTGACTACATGATTGCCAAACTCAACGCTCAAGGCTTGTTTAACGGCCGCATCGTTGCCATTCAGCCCACTCCGCGCGGACGGGTCCTGCCCAAGCTTGAGGCTCAGGATTTCTTATACACCACCATTTTGCACGGCGTGGCAGGAGGGGTGGAAAAAGAGGAGATTGAGGTCATCAACTCCATCGCAACAGGCATCAACCCTTACGAAAACTGGAAGGGAGTGCTCGAGTACGCCAAGAGTGAAGACTTGAAGTTTGTCTTCTCCAACACCACCGAAGCGGGCATCAGCTATACTAAAGAAGAGCCTCTGTCAGATGACAAGTCTCCCGTTTCATTCCCGGGCAAGCTTGCCGCCTTCTTGTACAAGAGATTTTTGACTTTCAAAGGCTGTCAGTGCGGCAAAGGCATGGTGATCATGCCCTGCGAGCTTCTTGACGACAACGGCACCAAGTTAAAGCAGATTGTCATGCAGCATATTGCAGACTGGGGTCTGTCTGACGAGTTTAAGGCCTATGTGGAAGAGGACTGCCTCTTTTTGAATACCCTCGTTGACCGCGTGGTATCGGGCTATCCTGTCGATCTGGCCTCAAGCTATGAAGAGAAGCTTGGGTACACCGACACCCTGATGACCTGCGGCGAGCTTTTCCACTTCATGGCCATCGAGGGGGGCGAGGAGATCAACGAGATGCTGCCTTTTGCCAAGGCAGGCTTGAACGTGGTGGTGGCACCGGACATCTCCCCTTACCGCCTGCGCAAGGTCAGGATCTTAAACGGCGCCCACACGGCCAATGTGCCTGCCGCCTTCCTTGCAGGCTTGGACACCGTCGATCAGATGATGGCCCATGAGGTCACAGGACCCTTCGCGCGCTCGGTGGTCTTCGATGAGATCATTCCTGCCGTAAACCTCGACAAGGGCATGCTCACCGAGTTTGCCAACGACGTCATGGACCGCTTCTCCGATCCTGCCATGCACCATCAGCTCTCTTCGATCCTGATGAACTCAAGCTCCAAGGTCAAATCCCGCATCCTGCCCACCGTTTTGGATGCCCGCGCCAAGGGCATGCTTCCCATGAAGCTGTGCTTTGCCATTGCAGCCTATATCGCTTTGTACAAGAATGCAGACGGCGTTCCCGTCAATGTGCAAAGAGCCATGAACAAGACCGGCTCTTTTGTCGATGACGAGTACGCAGCAGGCGTATTGACCAAGGCTTGGGCTTTGTACCAAAAGACCGAGGCTTCTGCCATGTTTACCGTCAAGGCCGTCTTGTCCGATGCCGGGCTGTGGGGCAGCGATCTGTCAAGCGACATCGATCTGACCGCGGCCGTGGCCAAGCTGACCCATGCCATCATCACCGACGGCGTGCTTGAGACCATGAAGGATTTAATGCGCTAAGGGCGTCATTTTCATTCAAATTTTTTCAAGGAGAGATGGGCTGCGGCCCATCTTAGGCATATGCAAGCTATAAAAATCCATAATGACGACAAAGTGGCGGTGGCCCTGACCGATCTTAAAAAAGGAGAGAGTGTAGGGGTCGACGGTCAAACCGTTACGCTTTCAGACGATATCGCCCGAGGGCATAAATTTGCCTTATCTCCCATGCAGGAGGGCGATCCCGTCATCAAATACGGCTATCCCATCGGCAGAGCCAAGTGCGCCATTGCAGTCGGGGCTCACGTGCACAGCCACAATGTCAAAACCGATTTGAAGGCCTCGGGCACCTACGAATACGCCCCGCTTGAGCAGGCCAAGCTTAAAGCCGTGGAGCGCACGTTTGAGGGCTTTGTAAGACCTGACGGCGAGGTTGGCATCCGCAACGAAATTTGGATCATCCCCACCGTCTTTTGCGTCAACTACGTGGCCCGCGAACTTGAAGCTTACGCCAAATCCCGCTTAAAGGACTTTCCCCATGTCGATGCCTGCTTTGCCCTGACTCACCCTTACGGCTGCTCGCAAATGGGCGAGGATCAAACCACCACGCAAAGGGTGCTCTCAGGCCTGTCCCGCCATCCCAATGCCGCTCAGGTTTTGATTTTGGGGCTTGGCTGCGAGAACAACAACATCGGCGTGTTCAAAGAGTTTTTGGACTTAAACGACGAGCGTCTGCACTTTTTAAATTCCCAAGAAGAGGACGACGAGTTTGCAGCCGGCAAGGCTCTGATAGACAAGATGCTTGAGGAGGCCGAAAAATGCCGCCGCACGACCGTTCCTTTGTCCAAGCTCAGAGTAGGCCTCAAATGCGGCGGCTCCGACGGCCTGTCAGGCATCACCGCCAATCCTCTGATCGGGCGCTTAAGCGATCTTGTGGTCGGAGCAGGCGGCACGTCGGTGATGACCGAAGTGCCCGAGATGTTCGGCGCCGAGCAGCTTTTGATGAACCGCGCGGTCTCAAAAGAGGTCTTTGACAAGTGCGTCAGCCTCATCAATGACTTTAAGGGATATTTCTCCTCTCACGGTCAGGTCGTCTCCGAAAACCCGTCCCCTGGCAACAAGGCAGGCGGCATCACCACCTTGGAGGACAAGTCTTTGGGCTGCGTGCAAAAGGGCGGCAAGGCTGCGGTGTGCGATGTCTTGAAGTACGGCGAGACTTTGAGGACTCACGGCCTGAACCTGCTGCAAGGTCCGGGCAACGACGGCGTCTCCTGCACGGCTTTGGCGACCTCGGGGTGCCACATGGTGCTCTTCTCCACAGGACGCGGCACTCCCTTTGCAACCGTGATCCCCACCATCAAGATCTCCACCAACAGCGCCTTGTACAACAAAAAGGGCAATTGGATAGACTTTAATGCAGGATCTGTCGTGGACGGGGAGAGCTTTGATGATTTGTCCTTAAAGCTTTTGGACTATGTGATTGACGTGGCCTCAGGCAAGCTGACCTTATCCGAGCAGCGTTTCTTCCATGAGATCATCATCTGGAAAGATGGCGTGACCATGTAAACGAGGATTCGATCGCAAAAGCCGCGGGCATGTTCCCGGGCTCTTTTTTGGGGGTGTTTGGATTAAAGCAGTCCCTGTGCCCGGGCGCGCTTTAAGATCTCATCGAAGGCCTTGCGCGAATCGGGAGCATAGTTGCCATCAAGCTTCTTTATCTCCTGTTCGTCAAGCATCAAAATACCCGAGACTTCGCTTTCTTGGCGCACCGTGATCGCATCGCTTCGGCAAAAGAACAAATAACCGTACACAAACAGAGGATCCGAGGGGATCTTAAGCTCTCCCAAAGGATAAAAATCGGCCCTGTCCGCATCGATGCCGACCTCTTCTTTAAGCTCGCGCTTGGCCGACAGCAGCGGATCTTCGCCTGCCGTCACCACGCCGCCCACGCAGGCGTCAAGCAGCCCCGGGGCATAATCTTTTTGCAATGAGCGCACCTCGACCAAAAATCTGCCTTGGCGGTCGCACAGGGCAATATAGGAGGCCCGATGGGGGAGTTTGTCGCGGCGCATTTGGCTGCGCGGCACCACTTTCACCACCAGGTTTTGCTCATCGACGATTTCAACTTGCTCTTGACTCATTTAAAGACCCTTTGTTGCCTGATTTGACAGGCCCATTATAATGAGCCCGTATCTGACAGGCAATTGACGAGGTTTGGATGGAAAAACAGCATGCTTCCTGCGAGCGTCTTGACAGGATTGAAGAGCGGCTTTTAAAAATTGAAGAGCAACTGGCCCACTTAGAGCTCTTTTTTGACCGGGAGCTTAAGGAGCTTAATGACTGTCTTGAAGAGATCAAGGCTGCCAAGCGCAAGGCCGATGCCCTCTGGCAGATGATGCGGCAGATGCCTGCCGTCTGCGACATCAAAGAGGAAACCCCGCCGCCTCATTATTAGGCAGCAGGGCAAGTGTTACAGCCAGCCTTTTTTTCTGAAGAAGACAAAGGTGCACAAGGCCGACAAAAACATCAGCCCTATGGACAAAGGATAGCCGAAGAGCCAGTCAAGCTCGGGCATGTGCTTGAAGTTCATGCCGTAAATGCTCGCAATCCAGGTGGGGGGCATGAAGACCACGGCTGCCACCGAGAAGATCTTGATGATCTTGTTTTGCTTGTGATTGGTGTAGCCCATCGAGGCCTCAAGCTGAAAGTTGATTTTGTTGGCCAAAAACTGCGTGTGGGGCAAAATGGACTCGATGTCGTTTAAGACCTCGTCGATGCTGCGGTTTTGCCTGTCGTCCAAGGTGCTCTCAAAGGTCTTTTTGATAAAGCGCAAAGCGCGGCGGGTATCGTACAAGGCCTGCAAGATTTGGCCGTTGAGCTCTTCTTGATGCACCAGCTCTTTTAAGGTTTCCTCCACCCCGTCTTCGGAGATAATTTGATCTGAGGTCTCATCGAGGGTGATGTAGGCATCCTCGATGAGGTCTGAGAGCTGATCGACCTTGAGATCTTGGAGCAGCAGCAGGATATCCAAGGCCGTTCTGACATCGGCTTTGTCGTTTCTGATGTAATAGCGCAACAATCTTACGATGGAGACATCATCTTCCCTAAAGGAGATGAGCAGATTTTTGCGCATGGTAAAGGACATGTTGACGCCGCGGGTGTCATTGGCCAGCCTTTGGGGGAACAAGGACAAGATGTGCACGCCGTCGGGGCCCACCCTGAAACGCGAGGAGGACTCGATGTCGGCCATGTCGTCTTCATCGGGCACGTCTTCCACAAACAGTTTTTCAAGCCACTCTCTTTCTTCATCATCAGGCTGATTGACGTCAAGCCAGATCACGTCAGGCGGCAGAGCCTGTCCCACCGTGATGTTGGCCAGGGTCAGAGTATCTTTCTTTTCATCAAGTAAGCAGGCCGTGATCATAAGATCCTCCTTAAAGAGGCTGCAGGTGCAGCAAGGGCTGATGAATGCGCAAGAAGAGAGTATGCGCGGTGCATCTTTTGCCTAAGGCAACGGCGTGACATGCCAAAGCAACACGGTGAAGACTAAAGGTAAAAGCGTTGCAATTTGTCGTGTGCATTTTACTAAACTTAGCATATGGCGGCAAACCATCAGAGCGCCTAAATTGTTGTCTTGGCGTAAACCTAAAGTAAAGTTCTGCCTTGGGCAAATTGTGAGGGGAAGAGGATCTTGTGCCAAATCCTCCAAAAAAGATGTCTTTTTATCCGATGTCGCGAACATGTCGGATAAAAGCCGCAGACGGCGCATAATGGTGATTAAGTTTTGTTAGAGAACAAAGCCTGTCACGGCATCGCCGCTATTTTTAAGAAAGGAAAAAAGCTCCAAGACCCGGGGGCCCGGCAGATTGTGCCAAGACCCCTCTTGCCGCACAAAGCCCCGATGATGGCATAAAGCAAAAGGCGCCATCGGCACCTTTTGGCAAGAATTCATCACAAGTGCCTGAAATTGAGCGATGAATTGAAGGTGCGGTCGATGGCCCCGCTTAGATCATGCTCGTCATGAGAGGTGATTTTGACTTTGACCTTGGACCCCGGGCGCAACAAGGCCCCGTCTTCGATGATGATGCATCCATCCACATCGGGGGACTCGTAGATGCTGCGACCCACGGCCTGCCCTTCTTCTGAGACGAAGTCCACCAGCACCTCATAGCTTTTGCCCACCCGCTCTTGCAGCTTTTGATAGGAGATCTGCGCTTGGGTCTGCATCAGAATTTGCGCCCGCTCCTCTCGCACCTCAAAAGGCACGGCATCGTCAAAATCATTGGCCGCAGCACCCTGCACATCAGAGTAGGGAAAACACCCCACCCGATCGAGTCTTGCTTCTTTAAGAAAATCGACAAGCTCTTGGAAGTCCTTTTTTGTCTCCCCGGGAAAGCCGGTGATGAAGGTTGATCTGATGGCAATGTCAGGGCAGATCTTGCGGTACTCTTCAATGAGGCTCAATGTCTTGTCGATGGTGCCCGGGCGGCGCATGGCCCTCAAAATCGAGGGGCTCACATGCTGAAAGGGCACATCAAGATAGGGCAGCACCTTATGTTCGGCCATAAGCTCTACGGCCTTCAAAGCCTCGGGTCCCGGGTACACGTAGTGCACGCGCAGCCAGACCTTAAGCTTTGACAGCTCGTTTAATAAGGATGACAGCGTGGAGCCGTCTTTAAGATCGCGCCCGTAATCGGAGGTATCCTGCGCGATGATCAAAAGCTCCTTGGCACCCTCTCTGACCAAGGCTCTTGCCTCTTTTAAAATGTCATGGGACGTGCGCGAGCGCAATTTGCCGCGCAAAGAGGGGATGATGCAAAAAGAGCAGGCGTGGCGGCACCCTTCGGCAATTTTCAAATACGCATAATGCGGCGGGGTGAGGATGATGCCTGCCTCTGAGATCTTTTGGGCAGCATCCTGAGGCGGGCGTCCGACCGCGGCGATCACCTCGCGCAACACGGCGGCGCGGCGGCCCGGGCCGATGACTTTTAAGACTTCAGGGAAGCGCTCGCAAATAAGATCGGCTTTGGCGCCAAGGCACCCCATCACGATCACTTTCTTTTGATGGCTCAAAGCCTCCCCGATGTTGTCCAGGGACTCTTCGATGGCGGCATTGATGAAGCCGCAGGTATTGACGATGACAAGATCGCAAGGGGTTGCAGGGGGCGCGATGACATAACCCATGGCCACCAGGGCCGAGGTCAGGCGCTCGGTGTCAACCAGATTTTTGCTGCAGCCTAGCGAGATCAGGCTGATGCGCGGTACGTTTTGCATGGCACAAGATTGAGGATCCTCAAAAAGAGGATCCTTTTTTGACAGGAAATACCGAGAATTAAGCCTTGAAGGCGGCCTCAAGCGGAGGGACCACCTGCTTTTTGCGGCTCATGACGCCCGGCATCCACATCGAATCGCCGGCGTTTAAGGCCTTTTTGATGATCTCAGGCTCATCTGAGACAAGCATGAGCTTGGAGCCCTCTTCCATCACGTCGGTCAAAACCAGGATGGCGCTGTGGCGGCCTTCGGATTTGACCAAGGCAAGCTCTTCTTGCAGCTTTTGCTCAAGATCGGCTGTGACCATGGACAAAGAGGTCAGCTCAAGCTGGCCGATGCCGACCTTATGGCCTGACATGTCAAAATCCTTAAAGTCGCGGAAGATGAGATCGCGCGGGGCGGCATCAAGATTGGACTTGGCCTTGAACATCTGCATGCCCAGTTCCTGCATGTTCTCAACGCCTGCCATCTTGGCCAGATCGGCTGCCGCCTGCTTGTCATCTTCGGTGCAGGTGGGACTCTTGAAGAGCACCGTGTCCGAGAGGATGGCACACAGCATGGCGCCTGCCAGCTTGGGGTCGATGGCAATGCCGAATAGATCGTGCAGTTTCTTGATGATGGTGTTGGAGCAGCCAACAGGCTGGATCCAGCACTCCACGGGAGCATCGGAGGTTACGTCGCCAAGCTTGTGGTGATCGATGATGCCAAGCAGTTTGGCATCTTTGAAATCGGCGGGGGCCTGGGCCAGATCGGAGTAATCGACCAAGTATACGCCCTCTCCTGCAGTGTTGGTTATGACTTCAGGCGCGCTCAGACCGAAGGTTTCCAAAACAAACTTGGTTTCGGGGGCAGGCTCGCCCTGCGCTGCAGGCTTGACGTCGATGCCGCGTCCCTTGTAAAAGTTGGCAGCGCTCAAAGCTGCGACAATAGAATCAGTATCAGGATTTTTGTGACCTAAAACCAATGCAGTCATGACAACATCCTCAATAAAACAATCGTGAATCTTGCTAATTCTATCATGCCTGAGGGTAATTGGGGGCCGCACTCAGGGTGATTGCATGATTTAACACTTGACATTGCATGGCACCTGACCATTTGAAA
>CAZYXT010000010.1:0-32955 GCA_964651505.1 uncultured Enterobacterales bacterium | reverse complement strand
CAGGGTCGGGCAGGCAGGCAAGTCGCAAGAGTCCAAAACCACCACGCAAAGCGAGGTCGGATCCGAGGCTGAGACGGTTTATGCCGAGGCTGACAAAGACAAGGCCATGATCCATAATGCCAAGACCTTAATTGAACGATCTTCAGTTGACGAATTAGTTTGATGGATGATTTAGAGTCTTTTGGAACAGCCGCAAAGCAGCGGCTTTTTATCAAGCTGCCCTTGGCAGAAGAGAGCATCGAGGCAGGCTTTCCCGCCCCCAACGGCGGCTATGTCGAAGGCGGGCTTGATGTAAACGAGTTTTTGGTCCGCCACCCCAAATCCACCTATATCTACAGGGTCCATGGCCGCTCCATGTCAGAGTGCGGCATCATGGATGGCGATTACGTGTTAGTCGATTCGGCAGCTCAGGTCAAAAACCATGACATAGTGGTGGCGCGCATCGACAACGAATACACCATCAAGGAAGTGCAGTTCGGCCCGCCCATGCGTTTTATCCCTCACAACCCTGACTTTGAGCCCCTTGAGATAAATGATTTTTCATCGGTGACCATCATCGGTCCCGTGTGCGGCGTGGTGCGCCGTTACCCGGGCGCCCTGTGACAGGCGCGATTTGATTGTCACAAGCCGCTTCATTCTGCAAAAGGCCCTCTGAGGCAACATAGCGCTTTTTATTTCTTGAAAAACGCCCCTGAGGCCTCAAAAAACCCCGGGGAATTAACCCAAAAAGGACGCGGACGTTTATTTGATGGCAAAACTTATTGACAGAGTGTGATCTATCGGGCAAAATTTAACATTCATTTATTGCCAAAAAGTTTGTAAAAAATCGCTGCTCCTTGGAAGAATGCGATTTTGTATCTGTAAGATTTGAGATGCTTTTTATAAGAATATTCACACTTTTATAAAATTTCTCCGCCATCTTGGCAGCGCCGCGGTGAAAATTTTGTTGACCTGCATCACTAAGACAGAAATTTTGAACAGATCCAAAATGCGATTTTGAGATCTATAATTGGCGATAGAGCAATGACTCAAACATTTTTTTCCGGTATCAAGTAAGAAAATTTTGTTGCAAATGAGCAAGAACCGTCAACCACGCAGCATTCGATTCTATATGATGCTCAGCATTTTGCCGCTGACAGCTATCCTGCTCTTTTCCTGCTTTTACTTGAGAATGGATCTGGACAGGGTGAGCGAGAACACCGAGATCATCTTAAGCGAAGCCATCCCATCCTTTGAAAACACGCAGCAGGCTTTAGCCTTCTTTACCGAGCTTGATTACTGCGTCAATACCATCGGCACCGCTTCAAGGGAAGACGAGGCGGCCAAGGCCTATGTGACGGCCCGCAATCTTTTGCGCGAATACAATCACCTCGTCACCGTGCGCGATCAGCTCACCAGGATCGGGCGCAATCTGCGCTGGATGATGCGCATGCGCCAGCAGCTTGACGAGACCCGCTCCAAGATGCTGTCGGCCTATCAGATAACTTATCTTTATCTTTTGGATATTCATTTTTCAGAAGGCGTGCCCTTTGACATCACCCGCTCGACCTTTATGAACCATAATGTGCTGCACAGCCTCCACGAAAACGATCTGCGCTTTGTGGACAGAATAAAGGAAAATGCCGAGCCCTTCGTGCAATTTTGCGCGCGCACCGATTTGGACTTGGAAAATGTCCGCCGCTGCGCTACCTTCAATGTCGCGTACGAAGATCTGCTGCAAAGCTGCCTGACATTGTTTCGGGTCAGCCGCGACATCGATTCGCTGCACAACTCGACGGCCAAGCTCATTTCCTCTTCGGGGCGCGGTTTTGCAACCTCGGAGATGGATGTCATAAGCTCGGATCTTGAAGACATCAAGCAGACGGCCACCTTCTATAAAAACCTCATCACCTTGCTGATGGTGGGTGCCATCTTGCTTTTGATCCTCCACCATGCTGCTTTGCAGATTGTGATCGTAAGGCCGTTGACGTATCTTTCCAACATCATTCACAACTTTGCCGCCTTCCGCGAGATCCCCGCGCGCTTTAAACCCTCGCAGATCAAAGAGTTGCGCGAAATCGAGGCCGTGCTGCCTTCGATGCTCACCGAGGTGCAAAGGACGGCCAGCCAGAACGATTTTCTCAAAAAGGTCAATCAGGATTTGCGGGATATCTCTTTGATTGACGAGCTGACGCAGGTGCACAATCGCCGCGCTTTTCGCAATTATGCCCACGAGCATGAAAAGGCGACGTCATCTTACGTGATTTTGATGGTGGACATCGATTTCTTCAAAGCCTTTAACGATACCCTCGGTCACCTGATGGGCGACGAGGTGCTGGTCAAGACGGCCTCGGCCTTGGCCTCGCACGTGGATAAGGGCGACGTGGTGTTCCGTTACGGCGGCGAAGAGTTTTGCGTGGTCCTAAACGGCATCACCCTTGAAGAAGCGGTAGGGGTGGGCGATCGCCTGCGTCAGGCCATCTCGGAGCTTGGCATTTACAATCCTGCCTTGCAGCGCAATCTTTCCATCTCGGTGGGCGTGTCTTCGCAAAAACCCACCGGAGTTACCGATCAGCCCATGAGCTTTTTTGTGGCTCAGGCCGATGCGGCCTTGTATGAGGCCAAAAAGCAGGGACGCAACTGCACCTGCCTGTATACCGAAGATCTCGAGATGAACCCCAAAAGAGAGCTTAAAGAAGCCTCGTGATCAAGTTTGCAGGAGCCTTTGCAATTAGAAAATTTTGCAGGTCTCGTTCGTTTGATTTTGCAAACTTTTATAAAAATTTGCCTCGGCAGAGACTTAGGAGAAGAGCATGAACCGGCACTCAGCTGACAGCTTCCAGCCAATATTAAACCTGTCCGTCGCTAAAAATCGCAGCGCAGCGGCCTTCACCGCGCCATTGTGTGCCATGGCCATGATGGTGATTGTCGCGAAAATGGCAGGCAAAGAAGATTTGGGCGCCATCAAAACCTTTATCGCCTTAAACCGGGAACTGCTCGAGCGCACCGTGGGATTGTCAAAAGAACTGCCCTCGCAGGGAGCCCTGAGAAAGGTGCAGGCCATCATGGAGCCTGCCATTTTCGTCGAACTTGGCAAGCGCATGCTGCAAAACGATCCGTGCATTCATGAGGGTGACGAGGCTGTCATCTCGGCGGTTTTGTCAAGCGTCGAATACGGCTTGGCTCTTACGGCCGACAAGATAGATGATCTGGAAGCTCTGGAGAGAAGCCTGCTTGATCTTACCGCCATCATCAGGCCGCGCCGCTGCATCATAAGCTTGTGCAACATCGTCCCCACCTCCAAGCTTTTGGACACCATCACCTGGGCAGGGGCAGATTTTGTGCTGCAGTTAAACGAGGATTGCGGGCAATTGCATGCGCAGACTCACGAGGCCCTGCATCATCGCACCTCCAACAACGCATCGCTTTTGAGCTCCTATGCCATCGATGATGCCGATCCCAACGCCTCAAAGGAGAGCAGCATTCATCTTTTGCCTGCCGCCGAGGTCTTCTCCGAGGATGTCTTAAAGGCCTTCCCTGCCGTCTATTCGGTCTTTAAAGTCAACGACGTCATCACGGGGCACGACGCAAACGAAACTTACCAAATGCACATGCGCTACTTTATAAGCTCGGTGGCCCCCGATTTTGAGGATAAGGATTTTGGCAATCAGATGCTCAATGTGCTGCCTCCTCCCACAGAAGATGGCAAGATGACGGTTTGTCTTGATTTTGAGCAGGATCGTCTGCCTTTGCGCAGCCGCGACTACATGGAAAATCAGCGCTTTTTCTCCAAATTGGCAGACTGCTTTATCGTCTATGCCCAAAATGCCCTGCAAGAGCAGGGCTTGTCTGTCTCAAAGACCGATCTTAGGCAAAAGTGCTGCGATGCAGCCACAGCCTTTGAGATTTTAAAGGCAGGACTGTTAAAAGATAAGAGTCTGTTGCAAGAAGAGAGCCTTTTGAGCAAACTTGATCTTAGAAATTCTTAAAGCATAGGGACCGGTTTTTCTTTTGCCCCCGGCAGACAATACCTCCTGAGGCTTTTCTTTTGCCATCATGCGCCAAGCCTTGTTCACGCGGTTTGGGCTTTATGGCTTGCAATATTTTTCTTAAGGGGCATAATGAATCTGCTTGTCGGAGTGCCTTTTAGGCTGAGATTGCGTATGCAAAATCCGTTTACCTGATCAGGTTAATGCCTGCGGAGGGAACAAGGCTTCGGCATGCAATGTATGTTAAAAAGGAGCATGCCCATGGCAGAAATCAAAAAGCCCGTCAAAGAGCGTGTCTATGTGACAGGCGCGTCTCCTGAGATCAAAGTCCCTTTCACCAAAATCACATTATCAAACGACGATACCCTGCTCATCTCCACTGTTGAGGGCGAAAACGTCTCCCCTTTGCCCAAGATCAGAGCGCCTTTTGTAAACCTCATGCGCAAGAGTGGTTTCAAGACTCAGCTTGAATGGGCCAAAGAGGGCATTATCACCCCCGAGATGGAATATGCGGCCATCCGCGAATCGGGGCAATTTGGCAAGGACATGGCCTTTACTCCCGAAGACGTCCTCTGTGAGATCGCAGCAGGGCGGGCGGTCATTCCCTGCAATGTCAATCATCAAGAATGCGAGCCCATGGTCATAGGCAAGAAGTTCTCGGTCAAGGTCAATGCCAATATCGGCGCCTCCTCTGTGTCATCAGGCTTTGAGAAGGAGATAGGCAAATTAAAGCTCTCCTTAAAGCACGGGGCCGACACCGTCATGGATCTTTCCGCGGGCATTGATGATCTGACGGGACTGCGCAGCGCCATCATCAAAAACAGCCCGGTGCCCATCGGCACGGTGCCGGTGTACGAGGCCTTGGACAGAGCCCGCGGCGATGTCAATGCCTTAAACTGGGAGCTTTTTCGCGACGTGGTTGAAGATCAGGCCGGTCAGGGCGTCGATTACTTTACCATTCATGCAGGGCTGACTTCCGATCTGCTGCCCTTTGCGGCCAAGCGCCAAATGGGAATCGTCTCGCGCGGCGGCTCCATCATGGCCAACTGCATGATAAGGGCCGATGAAGAAAACTTTGCCTTTGAGCATTTTGACGAATTGCTGGACATCTGCCGCCGCTACGATGCGGCTTTATCCTTGGGCGACGGCTTGCGCCCGGGCGCCATCATGGATGCCTGCGATGAGGCCCAATACGGGGAGCTTAAAAACATCGGCAAGCTCTCAAGACGCTGCTTTGAGGCAGGAGTGCAATGCTTTATCGAGGGCCCCGGGCACGTGCCCTTGCACAAGATCAAGGAAAACCGGGATTTGGAAGAGCTTTATTGCTTTGATGCGCCTTTTTATACCTTAGGCCCCCTGGTGACCGACATTGCTCCCGGGTACGATCACATCACCTCGGCCATCGGCGGCTGCAACATCGCGGCAGCAGGCACTGCCATGCTCTGCTACGTCACCCCCGCCGAGCATCTGGCCCTGCCCACCCCCGAGGATGTCAAGACAGGCCTCATCGCCTTTAAACTCTCTGCCCACGCGGCCGATTTGGCCAAAGGCCTGCCGCGCGCCCAAGAGCGCGATGATGCCATGTCAAAGGCCAGAAGCGAATTTCGCTGGTACGATCAATTTGCTTTGTCGCTTGACGAAGAGCACGCCTATGCCGTGTGGAAGGCGCAGATGCCCGACGATTGCGGCCACGAGCCCGGGTTTTGCTCCATGTGCGGACCGAGGTTCTGCCCCATTCGCACCAACCGTTCTTTGAAAGCCAAATACGGAGTCAAGAATTAATGATCGCAACAAGGCAATTAATTAGCGCAACCAAGGACAGCACGGTTTTAGTCATCGCAACCGTCGACTCCGGCGGCGGGGCCGGCGTCAGCGCCGACTGTCTGACCATCCATGATCTGGGCGCTTTTCCCCAGCCTGTGACCTGCGCGGTGACGGCCCAATCTTTAAAGCAGGTGGCGATGGCAGAAAGCCTGTCAGATGAGATGACCAAACGCTCGATGGATCTCATCTTAAGCGATTGGGAGCACAAAGCAGGGGCCATCAAGATAGGCTTTATCCCGGGGCAGTCGACCTTGAATCTTATCTTGGAGTATTTGGAAAATCATTTTGCAGATGTGCCCGTGGTGTGGGATCCCGTGCTGACGGCCACCGCAGGCAAGATGGACAGCGCCGATCTTAAAGCCGTGCTGCCCAAGATCTTAAAAAACACCACCGTCTTTACCCCCAATCTGCCCGAGGCTTTGGAGCTGTCAGGCTTCAGCAAAGCTGATCTTCAGGAGCAGGGGGTCGAGGCTTTGGGACGCTTCTTTTTAAACCAAGGCGCCGATGCGGTCATCATCAAAGGCGGCCATCGCAGTGAAGCAAAAAGCGCCGATGACGTGCTTGTCACCTCCGATGCAACCGCCATTTTAAGTTACAAAAAACAAGACGGGGACGGGGCCCATGGCGGAGGCTGCGCGCTCTCCTCGGCCTTGGCTGCGCTGCTTGCGCAAGATTACATGATAGAAGATGCGGCGGTGCTGGCCAAAGCCTATGTCACGCGCGGGATCTTGGAGCCTGTAAGACTGATGGCGGGGCATTTTCGCCCCCCTTTGGGCCACAGGGGCTTTCCTTGCGATCTCAAGTTTATGCCCAAGGTCAAAGAGCAGGGCTTTGCCCCCGCGCAGGACACCGCGTTTTTGCCCTGCCCTCATAGAATGGGGCTCTACCCTGTGGTTGACAGCGTGGAGCTTATCGAAAAGCTTTTGCACTACGGCGTGCGCACCTTGCAGCTTAGGGTGAAGGACAAAGATGATCCGCTGCTTTTTGAGAAGATAAAAAAAGCCGTGGCTTTGGGCAAAGAGTACCGGGCGCGGGTTTTCATCGACGATCACTATGAGCTTGCCATCAAGGCCGGGGCCTATGGCGTGCATCTTGGCATGGAAGATCTCAAAACGGCCGATCTTGATGCCATCAAAAAGGCAGGCTTGCGTCTGGGAGTGTCCACCCACGGCATTTACGAGCTTTTAAAGGCAAGGGATCTTTTGCCCTCTTACATTGCCTTGGGGCACATCTTCCCCACGGGCACCAAAAAGATGAAGAGCAGGCCGCAGGGACTAAAACGCTTGGCCTATCAGGTCAAGCTTTTGGGGGGCAGCGTGCCTGTGGTCGCCATTGCAGGCATCAAGCTTGACAATGTGCAGGGCGTGCTTGATGCGGGCGCAGGATCGGTTGCGGTGGTGACGGCCCTGACCCAAAGCCAGAATCTGCACGAGGAGACTTTAAAGTGGCTCTCCTTGTGCGGCAGCGGCGAAGATGAGGGCGGATATGAAGCCTTATCTTAAACGCACCTTGGCCGTGCCCGGGTTTGAGAACCTTGAGGATGCCCTGTCAGGCAAGAGCGTTGCCGTGGCGGGGGCCGGGGGCCTTGGCGGCATTTGTGCCTATCTTTTGTGCTCAAACGGCCTGAGCGCCCTTAAAATTGCCGATTTTGACACGGTAGATCTGTCAAATCTTAACAGGCAGGTTTTGTATGATGCCGATGAGACAGGGCAGCTTAAGGTGAGGCTGTTGGAGCGCAAGCTTAAGTTATTGGATCCTTGTTTTGACATTCAATGCTCAGGGCTCATCGATGAGGGCAATGTCGAGGACTTTGTAAAAGGCGCAGCGCTGGTGCTCGGTCTCATCGACAGTTTTTCATTGAGGATCTTGCTCTCGCGCGCCTGCCTTAAGCTTAAGATCCCGTATCTTCATTGCGCGGTAAGCGGCACGCGCGGAGAGCTGTGCCTTTTTGATTACTCAAACTTAGGGTTTGTAAAAGAGAAAGGCTGTTATGAGTGCCTGACTTTAAGCTTTCCCAAGGACACGTCAGAAGGCGTGCTCGGGCCTTGTGCCTGCGCCATGGCCTCGCAGGCTGCCATATTTGCCTTGAATTTTTTAAAAGACGGGCCGCAGGATAAGGCGGGCATCTTTTATCTATTTGATCTGCAAACAGCAGGCTTGAGAAAATTTTCGCTCTCAGCCGATCCTCTTTGCAGCTCGTGCAGGAAGCATCATGAACATCACAGTTAACCAAAAAAGCGTGGAGACAAAGGCTCAAAACATTCAACAGCTGCTTGAGTCTTTGAACATCCCCAAACAGGGCACCGCCGTGGCGGCGGAGGGGAAGATCATCCCCTCCTCGCAATGGGGCTCTCATTTGATTTACGAGCATATGACCATCGATATTTTCACATTGGCAGCAGGAGGTTAAACATGGACGATAAATTGGTATTGGCAGGGCGGGAATTTTCAAGCCGCCTCATCACGGGCACCGGCAAATATGCCTCAGCTTCAATGCTCAAGGAGGTGACCAAAGCCTCGGGCGCTCAGATTGCCACCTTGGCAGTCAAGAGGATCGATTTTAAAAATCACGCCGATGACATCGTAAGTCCCTTAAAGGAGCTTGGAATGACCTTAATGCCCAACACCTCGGGGGCGCGCAATGCCAAGGAAGCCGTTTTTGCAGCGCAGCTTGCGCGCGAAGCCATGGGCACCGATTGGGTAAAGGTCGAGGTGCATCCTGATCAAAAGTATTTGCTGCCCGATCCTCTTGAGACCTACGAGGCCTGCAAGCAATTGTGCGCGCAGGATTTTAAGGTGTTTGCCTATTGCAATGCCGATCCCGTGCTGTGCCGCCGCCTCATTGAAGCGGGGGTAAGCGCCGTCATGCCCTTAGGAGCCCCCATCGGCTCTGCCAAAGGCTTGGAAACTTTGGGCATGCTTAAGATCATCATTCAAGAGTCCTCTGTGCCCGTGGTGGTCGATGCAGGCATCGGATCTCCGTCGGATGCGGCCTTGGCTTTTGAGCTCGGTGCAGACGCCGTGATGGTCAATACCGCCATTGCCGCGGCAGCCGATCCTTTGCAGATGGCACAGGCCTTTAACTTGGGCTGCAAGGCAGGCCGGCAGGCTTATCTGTCAGGATTGGCCTCGCAAACGGACAGCGCCCGCGCCACCTCTCCGATGGAAGAGTTTTTAAGCGCAGCCATGCAATAAGGAGGTGTGACAAAAGACTATGAGCTTTTACGATGAAATCAGCAAGATTGATATAGACAAGTATGCCAAGATTGTCGATGAGAGCACAGACGCCGATGTAGAAAGGGCTCTGTCCAAGACCACCCCCCTTGATGTCAACGATTTTGCCGCCCTCATCAGCGAAAAGGCGCGCATCCATTATTTAAAGGACATGGCCTACAGATCCATGCAGCTGACCCGCCGCCGCTTCGGGCGCACGGTCAGCATGTATCTGCCTTTGTATCTGACCAATCTTTGCACCAACAAGTGCCGCTATTGCGGGTTTTCATCTTCCAACAAATTTGCCCGCAAGGTCCTCACCCTCGATGAGATCAAAGAGGAGTGCGAGGCCATCAGGCGTCTTGGGTACGAGAACATCTTGTTGGTCACGGGCGAAAACTCCCGCCGAGGCGGCATGGATTACTTCAGGCAGGTGCTGCCCCTCGTCAAAGAGTATGCTGCCTATTTGCAAATGGAAGTGCAGCCCCTTCAAACCGATGAGTATGCCGAGCTTAAGACTTTGGGCCTTGATGCAGTGTCGGTTTATCAGGAAACCTATCACCCTGCTTGCTACAAAGAAAACCATTTGGCAGGCAAGAAAGCTGATATGCGTTATCGCATGGAGACTCCCGATCGCTTAGGCAAAGCGGGCATCGAGAAGATCGGGGTGGGCGCCTTGCTGGGCCTTTATGACTGGAAGGTTGACTGTTGCGCGGTGGCCATGCACGTTCTGTATTTGCGCAAGCACTATTGGCAAAGCAGGGTGTCGGTGGCCTTTCCGAGGCTGAGGCCTGCCGCAGGCGGCTTTGAGCCGGGGTTCCCCGTCAATGATGCCAAGCTCATTCAGCTTATTTGCGCTTACCGCATCTTCGATCCCGAGCTTGATCTGACCATCTCCACGCGCGAGAGCGCCGAGTTTAGGGACAAGATCATTCCTTTGGGCATCACCGCCGTCAGCGCAGGCTCCTCGGTGGTGCCGGGCGGTTACGCTCACAAAGAAGATCTCAAAAAAGATCTGGCCCAATGGGAGGTCAATGACGGCCGTCCCGTGGAGGCCGTGGTGGCCGCTCTGGCCAAAAACGGTCTGCAAGCCGTGTTCCACGACGCCTCAACCTCCTATTTTAAGGCACTGTAATCGGCCTTAACCTTATCAAGACCTCCTCAGGCAAATGGCAATGAGGGGCCTTGCCTTATGAAAAACTCCCTTGCCTTAAGACTTTGGGGCCTGTGCCTTTTTTTGTGCGCCAAGACAAACAAATGATTGGGCCATATAAAAAAGAGCGGAGCCTGTGCCATAATCTTAATGCCATAAACACAGGAGATTTGAAAATGACAGATTTGCTTGATGCCATCAAGAACAGGCGGGCGGTGCGCCGCTATCAGGGCACCATGGTTGAAAAGGAGAAGATTGACAAGGTCATTGAGGCAGGTTTGTATGCCGCAAGCGCCCGCGGGCAGCAATCGCCCGTGATCATCTGCGTGACCAACCGTGATTTAAGAGATCGCCTAAGCACCCTCAACCGCGAAATCGGAGGGTGGGATGCTCCTTTTGATCCTTTCTATGGGGCTCCCGTGGTGCTGATGGTCTTGGCTTCCACCGAGCACAAAAACCGCGTGTATGACGGCTCGCTGTGCATCGGCAACATGATGCTTGAGGCTTCATCTTTGGGGTTGGGCTCATGCTGGATCCACAGGGCCAAAGAGACGGTCAACACCAAGCTTGGAGGCGAGCTTTTGCATCTATCGGGCCTGCAAGGGGAGTATGAGGGCATAGGCTTTTGCATTTTGGGCTACCCTGAAGGAGAGATCCCGCAGGCATCAGAGCGCAAGAGCGGGCGCGTTCATTATTTGGATTGATGTCAGTTAAGCTTTGAAGCTGACAGGCACAGGGCGGCACCTTCAACAAAAGGTGCCGCTTGGCTTTGCGGCACCTTCAAATCAAGATCAGATCAAAGCGCTTTTTTGAGAACAAAACCTGCGCTGCCTTTTAACATCATGGTTCTGACACACAATGAGAGCAGGGCGCAAACCAAAAAAATCACGGTGCCGTACAAGGACTGATGACTCTGATAGAGGCTTATGAACAGGCCGCACAAGGCCGTTCCCAAGGTGGTGCCGAGGTTGGCGGCGGTTAAAAACAAGCCGTTGGCAAAATCGGGGGCGTCATAAGCGGCCGAGGCTATCAGATGCTGCCCCGGGATATTGACAAAGCCTGCCATGACGCCCAAAGCGATGATCAAAATCACCGCCAAAAGGGCCTGCGCGCCGCAAAGATATAAGGCAAGGTAGGAGACAAGCATGAGCGATGGCAGCAAGAAAACATAAAAAAGCCTGTGCCCGGGGAAAAGGGCGCCGCCTATGATATTGCCTGCAATATTGGCAATGCCGTAGCCCAACAGCACCAATCCTATGGCATTAAAATCAAGGGCGCTGACCTCATGCAAAAAGTCTGACATGAAGCTGAAAAAGCCGAACATGGCCCCGTTGATGAAGGTAAAGGAGAGCACGCTGATAATGACAATCGGCCTTAAGATGATCTTAAAATCGCCAAGGCCGTGCTTTTTCTCTGCACTCAGCGAGGGGAACAAGATCCAAGTCAAAACCAGCACCAAGGCATTGACCAGGGCAAAGCTGAGCATGGCAGCCTCATAAGAGAGGTTGACGGCGATAAAACTTGTGATGGGGACGCCAAGCACCATGCCTGAGGACACCCCCACAAAGATCTTGGCCACCCCGCGCGAGGGCTCTTGTGACGATTGCGAGGCCAAGGTGAAGGCCATGGCCACGTATACGGGGTGAAAGAAAGCAGGCAGGGCGCGGGATATCAGCATCACCTCAAAGTTTGGCGCAAAGCAGGCGATGATTGGGCTTAGGGCAAACAAGAACAAGCACCACAGCATGAGCTTTTTGCGGTTAAAGCCTGAAAGCAGCAAAGGCATGATGGGAGCACTGACGGCCACGGCCATGGCAAAGACGCTTACTGTGAGCCCCGCCTTTGAGACCGACACGCCAAAGTGCTGTGCAATCTGCGGAATGATGCCTGCCACGCCCATTTCGGTGTTGATGATGCCAAACACCCCTAAAGTTAAGATTGGGATCAGATGCTGCATGAGCGCCTCCTGTATTAAAACACTTTTTGGGATTGTAAAAATGGCCCCCTCATATGTCTAATTGTTTATGACTATCCCTTGCAATGCCCAAAAAGAATATCAGCCATCCTCAAACGGCCCTGTCCCAATCAAAGATCCGAGGCTTAAGCAGTGTTAAGATAGGCGTTGCATCAAGATGAGCTTCATAAAGGACAGGCATGAAAAAGAAAATCGTAATCGCAGCATTATTGCTGCTTGCAGGAATTGAGGCCTCATGCGGCATGGACAGCTTTAATGAGGCCAAGCAGCGCTTCCCGTCCATTTACAAAAAGCTTGACAAACCCGTAAGCTTCTATTGCGGATGTCCTTTGAGCGTGGAGCGCAACAGGCTTGTCTTATCGCTCAAAGAGTGCGGCTATGAGGCAAGAAAGCAGCCCAAGCGCGCCGCCAGGGTCGAGTGGGAGCATGTGATGAGCGCCTGGGAGTTTGGTCATCAGCTTCAATGCTGGCAAAAGGGCGGGCGCAAGCAATGCAGGCAGGATGAGCGCTTTGAGAGGATGGAGGGGGACATGCACAATCTGTTTCCTGCCATCGGCGAGGTCAACGGCGATCGCAGCAACTTCAGATACAACGATTGGGGCGGCAAGCCTTATCAATACGGGCAATGCCCGATGGTGGTTGATTTTAAGGGCAAAAGAGCCCAGCCTCCTAAACGCTCGCGCGGCATGATCGCGAGGGCCTACTTTTACATGCGCGACACTTACGGCATCAGCCTGTCGCGTCAGCAAACCCGCCTGTTTGAGGCTTGGGACAAGATGTTTGCCCCCGATGAAAACGAGTGTTTGCGCAATGAATTGATCTTAAAGGTCCAAGGCAACGACAATCGGCATATCACAAAAAAGTGCAGGCGCTAAAGCTGTTTTAAGGGGGCACATCTTCATAATCGCAAAGAGGCGGTTGCAACCTTTAAGTTGAGATTTGAGCCTGACAGATGGCCATTCTGATGCGTGCCTGCATGTGATCATATGGCCGCTAAGGCCCCCGGTACGGGGCGGTGTAGCTGCAGCTGTCATCTTCAAGGCCGTAGCCCGTGCAGCCCCAGAATTTGCCGTATTTGCCTTGCCTAAGCTTAAGCGGACGCCCGCACACGGGGCAGATCTTAATTGCATGTCCGCACAAAGGGTTTTGGCAAACCGATTGATTTCTCCCGTCAATCGAAGGCGCCCCGCACTTTTGGCACACGCGCGGGCGGCTTTGGCACCTGACCCCCGAGGTGCAGCGATAAAAAGCGCCAAACTGCCCCTGCATAAGCTCATAATAGCCTTTGGCGCAATAGGGGCATTTGAAAATCTCACGAAACTTGCGCTTAAAGTCCTCAGAGCGTATGTCCAAATGGTATTTGGGGGTTAAAAGCTCATCGACAAAATCCGAGGGCCGTATCGGCGATGAGATCAAATAGCAATCATGCCGCGCTCTTGTGATGCCCACATATAAAAGACGCCGCTCCTCGGAGAAGGGATAAGGATCAAGCTTGGTAAAAAGTCCGTCGAGCAACACAGGATTTTCGATGCGGCTTGGAAAGCCGTACTTGCCGCCGAGCATCCCCAGAATGATGCAATAATCGGCCTCCAGTCCCTTGGCGCGGTGCAAGGTCCAAAGCTTGATGTTTTGGCACTGCTCTGATGTCAAATAGCCCTCAAGCCCCCCTGTGAGCATGGGCAGTGAGCCGTGTTTGATGTAATGCAAAAGAGGCTTTAACAGCGCGTTGTAGCGCCCCATGACGGCGATGGAGCCTTTTTTATCGCGCTCTCTTATCTCCTTTATGATCTCCAAAGCCTTGGCAGTCATGACAAGGTTATCCGTGTGCCTTTTTTGCTCTTTTAGCGGGATCTGCTCTTCAATCATCTTTTCAACCTCCTTGCACACGGGGGAGGCATAGTCGCACAAATGCACCTTGGCAGAGGCATCCTTGTCATGGGTGACAATGGTCTTTTTAAACTGCTCGGGGTTTTCCTGAATAAAGGTTCCTGCCGTATCGGCAATGGAATTGTTGTAGCGGTAGGTCTTCTCAAGCTTGGTTAAGGTGTAAGGCCCCACATATTGGTCAAAGCGGGTGGTGGCCTCGAGCACGCCGCCGCTGAAGCGGTAGATGGACTGCCAGTCATCGCCCACGCAGCACAAGATGGTGCCTTGGTTGGTGGCAGCCAGGGACTTGATAAGCTCAAGGCGCGACAAGGAAATGTCTTGAAACTCGTCTATCAGGATATAGTTCCATTTGCTTGTAAAGGTGCCGTTTTTGACAAAGCCCGTGGCCGATAAGATCATATCGTCAAAGTCGATGGCGTGCTGCTCGCCAAGCTCATCGCGGTAGGCCTTGAGCAGATCATTAAAGAAAGCTGCGTAGCGCTCCGACAGGGTGATGCCGTGCTCGTCATAACGCTCTTTGATCTTCTCATAATCAAGATCATTGACCCTGATGGCTTTTAAGCAGCGCATCAGCAGATTGATGTGATCGCCGTAGCTTTTGTTGTTTCTGACAGCCTGCAAGATCTCGTCGGCGCTTTTCTTTTGCACCGGTATGTGATGGGCGAGCATGAACTCGTTGAGCTTGCGGTAGATGTTCTTTTCGGTAAAGTCGTAAGAGTAGGTCTCAAGCAGGATGGTGCCGTGCTCCTGATGGATCTTGCGTTTTTGTTCCATCTGTTCGCGGTACTCTTTTTCATCCACGCCATCGGCAGTGTGCCCGTTGCGATCTATGCCAAAGTGCTCTATATAGATGTCGGTGCCTGCTATGTGAAAGTCAGGTTTGTAATCGATGCCCGGTTCAACCCTCTTTTTGGATACATAGCGATCTTCGTAAATATAGGGCACCGAGTGGGTAAAGAGCCAGTCGGCAATTTTGACTTCCTGGCGCGATCTGACCAGATCATTGTTTAAGGTGCGAAGCTCCTCGTCAGGCTCCGGCAGAGGCAAGGATAAGGCTTGTAAATCGGCGGTCTCCACTTGTTGCGCGTGCTTTTTGGACATTTCGTTGTAGCTTATCGATGACATGAACAATCTTACAAAATCGCGCAAATGGTCAATGCTCGATGACAAATAGGCAAACAAAAAATTATCGATCCACCTCTTTAACAAGCCCTCATCTTCCTCAAACTTGGTCAGAAGCACGTGCCCGCCGCTTTGGGCTATGATGGTGCGCCCCAAGGAGTGGAAAGTCGAGATGCGCAGATCATCAAGCTCTCTAAGATCAAGCGCAAAGGCGCGCTTTTGTATGCGCTCTGCAAGCTCAAAGGCGGCCGACTTGTTGTAGGCCAAGATCAAAATATCCTGAGGCTTGGCCAGGCCTGTTTTGATAAGGTACAAAGCCTTGGCCACCATCACCGAGGTTTTGCCGGTGCCTGCTGCGGCCAAGATAAGGTTGTTGTCATTGTTTCTTATCACCGAGAGCCTTTGAGACTGAGTCAAAGGATAGCTTTCGGCCTTATCAAAAAACTCCCGCCACTTTTTTAAGGCGTGCTCCTCGTGAAGCTTGCGCATCAGTTCGGCATCAGAGTCGGCGCCTCCCCCTTTAAAACGAGATGCAGCGGATGTCAAATGCCGCTCGTCTTCATTAAAGTAAGGGCCGATGTAATGTGCGCTTTTCTTTAAAAGATTCAAGAAAGCCTCAAGATCTGTCTTAAACTTGGGTATATTGCTGTCTTTAAGATACACCCTGAGGCACTGCGTCATTGCGTCAAGCACGGGGCGGCTGCGCTCGTACATGTCAGGGGCTATGGCCAGGTTGAGCTTTTTAATAAAGGCACCGGGCTTTGCCCAAAAGAAGCTGCCAAAGCTTATGGATTTGTTGCCTGCGCTTAAGGTGAGAGTTGAGTTTTGAAAAGAGGCAAAGTCTGACAAAAAGGCAAAGGGCAAAGCCTGCTTGCGTTTGCCGCGCTGTATGATGAGGACTCTTCGGGCATGATCCTGACTTATAACGAGTCTGCCCAAAAATAAAGCTGCCAGCCACGGCCTTTCCAGCACCAAATCATTGTAAGTCTTTGTCATCTTGTCTTCTAAGTTTGCAATCATGCCTCAATCTATGCCATTGTAGCAATTATAGGGCACAGACGGCGCAACCGCTTTTCATCGGCGCCATCTTGAAGGCCATAAAGCGTCATCTTTAAGTTTTGCATGAGGCAAGGCCATGCCGTCAGCTTTCGGCGCTTTCTTGGCCCGGTGCCTGAGGCTCTTCTTTTTTTTGCTCTTCCTTGCCCATGGCCAGTTCTTTTAGTTTGAGCTTTCTTAGCTCTTTTAGTCTTTCAAGCTCCAAGGTCAATTCCTTGCGCCGCTCCCTGGTGGCGGCCAAGGCATCTGCGAGCACCTCTTTTTGATAGCGCGCCGAGAGAGCTGCCACCTGCTCTTGGTCAATGTCGTTGATGATGCGCAAAGACCAGGTCTCAAAATGCTCTGCCATCTCGTTCATCTGCGAGCACATGCCTGCGCACAAATCGGCATAAGGATCGGTGCCCCTTATGGTTTGCGCGTTTTGGTCGATGTCAAGCAGCAAGCCTAAAGCCACATAGGCGTCGAGCATGGGGTTGATGGCGCCCAGTTCATAGGCTGCCTTAAGATTGCAATACTCGACGGCGTATTTTTCAAGCCACACCAGATCAAGGCTGCCCTTCCTGCTTTTTAAGACCTCCAAATAGAACTTAAAGAAGTTAAGGAAGCAGGGCACGCTTTTTAAAAAATACTTGTAGCGCAAAACGACAGGCAGCGCGCTCTTGCCGGGATCCGAGGACATCTCATTTTTAAAGTCCCGCGCAGCCTCTTTTTGGGCCTCATCCCAAAAATTTGGAAGCATGTTTGATTTTAAGGCCGAGTAGATGAAGCGGTTGTAATCGTGTGCGGCCGAGAAAATCTTAAGGGCGTTTGACAAGAGGGTGCACTGCACCAGCGCCAGATCAAAGGTGTGGCGCAAAAGCAGCATCAGCCCGTGGGCATCATGGGCAGGAGAGTGGGAGATCAAAAATTCGCGCAAGGCACAAACCGTCTTAAGCCCGCTTTCAAAGAATTTGTCCTGCCTGACATCGCACATTTTTTGAGCGTCATCTTTGACTTGCTCACACGAAAGCAAAGCCCCTGCAATCAGGGGGAAATTGCAAATTTCGCTGAACTTGACCACATAGGTCACGTGGGCAACTTTCATCCTGTTGCGATAATCGCGATCGCAAAAGTCGTAAACGGCGATGTCAAAGAGCTCTTTTAAGATGGTCTGATGCAATGACAATAATGAGTCGACCAAGGTTACCCCGTCAATCTCCCGGGTGCCGAAATAGGGGGTTCCGCCCTGCTTAAAAGCAGTTTCCCCGACCGCGTCGATCAATCCCTTGTGCAGGCTGTCGTAACGCTCTTTGTGTTTGGGATGCAGTCTCGACAAAAGCTTCAGGTAGGAGAGGTATCCCCTCAGGGGGATGATGCAATCTTCGAGGGGCCTGCCTTGGCAGAAGGAGAGCAGGTACTCTTGGCTGTCGATGACATACAGGGGCATGAAGTTGCGATCTTCATCGTGCAAAAACTTGATCTCCGATGCGTAAAATTCCTCAAAGTCGCCCTTAAAGCCGCAATTTTCGGGCGGGGCAAAGAAGTTTTGGGTTTGCTCGGAGGGGCTGATGCTGCTGATGTTTTTTAAAATGCTCTCGATGCAGAGGGCAAACTCGAGGCTTGATTTGGTGGCTGCCCCCAAGGTAAAGGAGCCGCTGTAGGCAAGAAAGTACACGTACGAGTTGATAAAGCGCCTGGCAATGTCGACGGCCACATTGGCCTGGCCGCAGGCTATGCCCTCGTCTATGGCGGCGCCTGCCATATAAAGATCGTCGCTTAAGCAGTCGGCAAGCCTGATGTAGTTTTCTTCAAACCTGGGGCTGTCGATGGTCTTGTACAAATAGAGGCTCTCGTTGTTAAGATAGCCTGCAATCGGTTCGGCAAGCCTTGATGACAGGCCCTCTTTTAATACCCTCGCCGGGCTGTATTGCCTGACTGCCTCCAAGATTTGCCCCCACTGCTCCTCTCTTATTTGCATGCAGGTGCGGGTATCTTCCTGACCCTGAGGCTCTTCTTGCTCTTGCAGGTTGTGAAGGTTAAACGCAAGCTCCTTTTTGGGAGTTTTGATTGTCTTGTTTGATTTAGCCACCCCAAATCTCCTTTGGTCACAGGCATCTTAAAACCTAAGTTAAAAGCTTTAAGATAGAACATGCCACAAGATGCGCTCAAAGAGCAAGCGTTTTTGATGCCAAAGAGGGAACGCAAGGCAGGGCAGGCCCGTCTGTCTTGCTTCTTTTGCTTTGGGTGCCCCCGGTGCAGGCAATGTTTGGCAAATTTGTAAGCGCTGTAACAGGCAGGGCCGATGCAGTACAATTAGACCGTGGCATGACAAAGCCCCCTGCCTTAAGATAAAGACGGCAGGCACCTAAGATGGGGCGTCAACAGAAAATTTAGGAGCAGGTTGTGAATTTGGAGCCATTGCACCGCTTTTTGCGCAAGTACTTGCTGCCCATAGCCATCGGCTTGGGGGCTGCCATCTATTTTGCCTTTCATACCCTGGAGTTTTTAAGCCCGGTAAAATCCCCCCTGCGTCAGATCTCAGGCTATGTGATCCCCTCTTTGATCTTCGCCATGCTGTACATCTCCTTTTGCAAAGCAGATCCCAAGCTCATGAAGCCTCGGCGTTGGCATATTTATTTGGTGCTGTTTCAGATTTTAAGCTCATTGCTTTTGACCTTGTGGCTGTATTTTGATGAGGATTTGAGTTTTAAGGTTGAGATAGAAGGGGCCATCGCCTGCCTCATCTGTCCGACGGCCACGGCAGCTGCGGTAGTGGGAGGCAAGCTTGGCGGCAGCGAATCTTCGATGACCGCTTATACTTTAATGTCCAATCTGGCAGGGGCCGTATCCATTCCTGCCATCTTTAGCATCATTGCGACAACGTCCGAGTATTCCTTTTTTGAAGAGTTTGCAATTATCTTGGGCAAGGTCTTTCCCATGCTGGTGCTGCCGCTGTTTTTGGCCCTGCTTACCCGCTATTTTGCCAAACCTTTGCATGTCATCATGGTCACCAAGTGCAAGGATGTTGCCTTTTATCTGTGGGGTCTGTGCCTGATGTCGGTTACGGCCACGGTATGCTCCAATATCGTCAATTCCGCCGAGACGGCAGGCACCATCTGGCTTTTGTCCGTGGCGGCCATGGCAACTTGCGCCTTGCAGTTTGGCTTGGGCAAGCTGGTGGGCAACCGCGAGGGTCAGAGGATCTCGGCAGGACAGGGCTTGGGGCAGAAGAACATGGTGTTTGGCATCTGGATCTCCTATACTTTTTTGTCTCCTGCCGCCGCCATTGCCCCGGGGTGCTACATGCTCTGGCAAAACCTGGTCAACGGCGTGCAGCTGGCCTACAAAGAGAGTTTTGACAAAAAGAGGGAGAAAAAGGGTTTGCCGCCTTATCAGGAATAAGCTGCAATGAGGATTTGTGAAATTAAGAGAAAGATGCAAAATGAGAATGAAGATTAAAGCCTGTTTGGGGGCAGCATTGTTTGCCTGTTTTTGCACAAGCGTCATGGCCGACGTGCGCATCGACGTCAAAAACGACAGCGGAGAGGATTGCTCGGTGGCTTTGCATGCAAGAGTCGATAAAATCAAGTGGATCACTCAGGGGTGGTACGTGTTCATGTCAGGCGAGGAGGCACCCATCATCCTCGATAGAGTCGACGATATCCATAACGTCTATCTGTATCACGATTGCGGCATGAAGTTTGGTCCTGAGGATGAGACCAAAAAAGCCTACGTGAAGATCAATTTGCGCTTTAGCGATGATCTGCCCAAAAGCGATGACAAGGATTACGAAGAAGTCTCATTCGTGCGATTGAATACGGCCAAGTACACCATCACGGGCCAGAACGCCTCCCAATGATGGCATGAGTGTTGCACATGCAAGCTCATCTAAAAACGGGAGATTGAGCTATGCAGCAAAATATCATTCAAAGCTCGGGGCTTGGCGCCGAGCTGCAAGGCTTAAGCACAACCAAGAAAAAGAATCAAAACAGCGTGGAGCTGCAAGAGGGCAAGGTACTTTTTGCCGATGCCATGCAATCATTGTGGCAATCTCTTGCCGCATCCGGCACGACCGAGAGCCAAAGCAGCAATGACAAAAAGGGAGACGAGCAGCCTTTTGCGCAGGCCTTAAAGCAGATCACGGGCAAGGATGGCGCCTCTTCGGTTTCAAGCGACGACGATGAAGACGAAGAGCAGACCCAAAGCGTCTTTGCCAAGTACTCGGCCTTAGATAAGGAGCGCAGCGATTTTACCCTGTTAAGCCGCGGCACCTCGGTCAGCGAAATGAAGGTGCTCGAGCCTCAGGCTCCCTCAGAGGAGATGTCCATTTTGGAAAAAATTGCCGATCCTCTGATGACATCGCTCAAGTTTGCAGCGGCCATCGTCAAGTTCCTGTAGGAAGCTTGTGTTTTAAGATTGCCCGGGCGCGACGAGTCCTGTAAGATCGGCTCAAACACCCGGGATAGATCATGGATCATAACGACAGCTATCAGGTGCCCGCCTTAAAGCGCGGGCAGCATCATCAAAGCGAACTTGTCATCAAAAAAAGCCGCTTCATTGCCACGGTGGGGCACACCGAAGGCATGGAGGAGGCCAAAGTCTTTATCGCTCAAATTTCCAAACAATACGCGGACGCTCGGCACAATTGCTTTGCCTTTAATGCCTATAAGGCAGGCTCGACGGCCTATTGCGGGTGCTCTGATGACGGCGAGCCGCACGGCACGGCAGGTCAGCCCATGCTCAACGTGATCCTCCATTGCGGCATAGGGGAGATCGCCTGCGTGGTCACCCGCTACTTCGGAGGCATCCTGCTGGGCACGGGAGGCCTGGTCAAAGCCTATCAGGACAGCGTCAAGGAGGCCTTAAGAAGCCTGCCCGTCAAACGAAAGGTCATAGAGGAAAAATTTGCCGTGGCGCTCGATCACAGGCACATAACCTTTTTGATGCGGCTTGCAGACAGGCTTGAGGCGCAGATCATAAAGAGCAGTTTTGATGAAAAAGCCCGCTATGAGATCTTGGTGCCGCAAGAGCAGGTTCAAGTCTTCATAAACACGCTCAAAGATCAGACCTGCGGGATCTTGGAGTGGCGCAAACTCGATAAGCTTTGAGAGGGGAAAAAGATTAAAGACGGGAGCTTAAGAAGAGCAGGCCGGGCAAAGCCCGGCCTTTAACGCTATGAACTTAAAGGTGGCGCTTTTCCAGCAACTCCTTGAGCAGATTAAACAACGGATCATTGCTATGAATTGCAGTTTCGAGCTGATTCATTATTTTATACTCCAAAAGTTCTGATACCGGCTTCCGATTGGTTTCAACGAGGCGGATGTAGTTGCCTGAAACGTTGAGACGGCGAGCTAATTCATTGCCGGTAAAGCCCATAGCCATTCGGATGCGTTTGAAAGTAACACCTTCCATTTTATATATTCACCACGTCAAAATTGTTGCACTGTTCTTTTTGCAATAAGACATTCCCAACCGTGATTTGCTGCAAAGCAGCTCTAAGGGAGATCCCTTGAACAAACCCTTGGCAAACCAAGCTTAAGCAGAATCAAAAAAAGAAAAAAGTTTGAAAAAACTCAGCTTAAGCAACGATTGCTTGTCTCGTATTTTGAGCTCGTCCGTTCTTTTGGCATATTCGTGCGATTGTGTGACTTTTTATAACAAAATATGCTCTGAATTGCTACGGGCGCCATTATAGCAAAATTTTATAAAAGTGTGCAATTTTATTTTCAAAAACCCATAAAACAATAACTTAGCAAGATAAAAGGTTGACAGCTTGTATGTAAGATACCCCATCAGAACCTTACGTATTGTTAAATTCTGCAAAACGGTTTGCAGGAGGCATGAGATGCACGGGAGAGTTGGGTTTTGACCGCTCTTGGCCAAGCTTCAATAAAGAGGTCCCAAACGGGCAATGAAAGCTTTGATCTTTTTTGTAATGAAAAGGCGCCTGCAAGGCAGGCGCCTTTTGCCATCAGGCAGCCTTGGAGGCTTTATAGCGCTGCATCTTGGCCTCAATGATGGTTTGGGCAATCTTGCAGCATTCATCGATGCCAAGCGCACCTGAGTTTAAGACGGCATCGTAGTGGTGGGGATCGGCCACATCGCCTCCTGCGTAGTGGGCAAAGTGCTCGGCGCGGCGCTTGTCAAACAGCTGCATGTTCTTTTGGGCCTGCTCTTTTGACAAATGGTACTCTTGCATGCAGCGCTTAAGCTTGTCTTCATAGGGGGCATACAGGCGCAGTTTCACAAGCTTGGGATTCTCCTTTAAGATCTGCTCTGAGAGCCTGCCTGCGATCACGCAGGGCTTTTGCTTTGCAAGCCTGGTGATGACATTGGAGGCAGCCGCGTACAGGGCATCTTGTTTTGACAAAGACTTGTCGACAGGGGAGGTATAGTCCTGCATCAGCATCTGATAGATCAAGGCGTTGTCGATGCGCGACTCGTGGCGGGCCACGTACTCTTCGCTAAAGCCGGTCTCCTTTGCGATCATGGAGATGATCTTGGAGTCGTAAAACTCAAAGCCAAGCTTGTCTGCCAGCATTTTGCCAAGCTGCCTTGCCCCGCAGCCGTATTCGCGGGAGATGGCGATGACCCACTGCCAATCTTGCTCTGAGGCGGGAGCCGCGGCTTTTTTGGCGATGAAGAATTTGTCCAAAAATGCCATGTGCGGGGAGAATATCCTGACCAAGGGGCCCACCATCAGGGCGCCGATCACGGTGCCCTCGCGCACGGAGGCAACGGCCGAAAAATGAGTGGCCGCAAGGCCTACTGCCACCGCCAGGAGCACCAAGGAGAGGTCAAAGCACAATTTGACCAGGCCAAATTCCTTGTTCAAGAAGACGCACAGGGCTTTGACAAAGGCTTCGCCTGCCACTAAGGACGCGTTGGCCTTGACGGCCAGGCTGATGCCAAAGGCTATGAACACGCTGCCTGAGAGCAAGATGCCCAAATGGTACAGATAATAGTCGCAGACCGTGATGATGGGGCTAAGCAGGAACATGCATGCGTCGATGACAACAGAAAGGATCAGGGTCGAGGGGATCTGCAAAAGCAGGCTCAAAAGGGCCTGTTTATCCTTTTTCTTATCCCCAAGCATAAAGTATTGCCAGACTATCAATACCAGATTGCCAAGCATGGTGACCGTGCCGAAGGTTAAGGGCAGGTGCAGCGAAATTTCGTACCAGGCACTAGAGATGGGCGAGATCCCAAGTCCTGCCGCGGCAACCATGGCCACGCCGCAGCCGTTAAAAATCAAAGAAACAAAGAACACCAGGTAGCGGCGAAACAGTTCTCCTTTACTCATAAATCCTCCACTCAAGCTTTGGCAGGGGCCATTGTCAAATGCCGCTCAATTGCGCGGGGGCGCCTGCCAAACAGCCTTACAATTATGGATCTTTTTTAAGTCATGAGACATGCAAAACAGGCAAATTTGACAAATAGCGCGCTTTAAGATCAGACTTTCAACCTCAAAGACTTGAAAGCTCAGGACAGGGCAGGATAAAAATAAGGTTTGCCAGGGGGGATAGATTAAACCATGCGATGCGGACGCTCTGTATTTGCCGCCACGATTTTTTTGCCATGTGCTTTGCCTGTGCTCTCATGCATCGGAGTTTTTTTCTCTTAAAGAGCGCAGTAGCGTCAGGGCAGCACTTTGCAGGCCTTGCTTTTGGGCTCTCTTTGCGGCAAAAAAAAAGCGCCCGTTTTGAAAAACCTCTTTTTTTGGTGCGGCTCATGGCCCGATTTAGGCGTCGTTTTGCTTTAAAATGGTGCAAATTCTTTTAAAAGGGGAGAGAGGCACCGCTTAAAACTTCATTTGCCCTCAAAAAGTGCCGCTAAGCAGTAAAGCGCGGGCAAATCAAACTTGCAAGGTTGCAACAGGCAAGAGCGGGGAGCGTAAGCTCATACGGGGTGACCGCAAGGGCTTTTTGGACTAAAATAAGACGTTTTTTTTGTTGAGGGACGGCACCTTATGGCTTTGAATGTTGCAATCTACGGTTATGACACCAATATCGGCAAGTTGGTGCTTGAGTGTTTGGAAGAGAATGAAGATAACCTGATTGCCAAGCTTTACCCCTTATCGCCTTTAAGATGCGAATATGACGCAGTCAAGCTCAAAGGCACCAATCACTTTATCGCTCATGTCGACGAGTTTGATTTTTCCAAGGCAGATTGCGCCTTGTTTCTGACCACGCCCGATGAAAGCGCGCGCCTGGCAGGCAAGGCAAGATCAGAGGGGTGCATTGTCATCGACAACAGCCGTTTGTTCTCGGATTTTGCCGATGCCCCCCTGATCATGGGGCAGATCAATCCTTATAAGATAAAAGAAGCCGTGCAAAAGCGTTTGTGCGTGCCCTCAGCCTCGGTGACCACCGCTTTGTGCCTGGCGCTTGGGCCTTTGCACGATGAGTTTGAAGTGGTGCAGGCTCAGGCATGCGCCTTGGAATCGGTCTCAGAGCACGGCAGTTTCGGCACGCAGACCCTGGTGCAGGAGACGGCTTTTTTGTTAAACGGCAGAAGCCTTGATAAAAGCGGCTTTCCTGCGCAGGTGGCCTTTAATGTCCACAGCCGCATCGGCGATCTCAAAGAAAACGGCGACAGCAGCCATGAGATCCTCATCAAGCATGAAGTGCAGGAGCTGTTGGGCCCCTTTGAGCAGGGCTTGAGCGTCACCTCGCTGCTGGTGCCCGTGTTTTACGGCCATACCATCTGCGTGCACGTTAATCTTATGGAGAAAACCACGGTTGAGGGGCTGATTGAGGTTTTCAAATCAAGGCCCGGGCTTAAGGTCGTTGACGATAACGAAGAGTTTTTGACTCCGGTCAGCCACGGGGTGGCCGAAGATAAAATCCTGTGCGGCAGGGTAAGACAAAGCAGCAGCGGCCGCAATGCCTTTGATTTTATGCTGGTGCTTGATAATTCAAGGCGCGGCGAGGCATTAAACTGCGTTGAAATCTTAAAGCTCTTGAATGCGGAGCTTTCGGATCGGACATAAAAGCAATAAGTTATGTGCATAGTTCTTGCATAAGAGCAAGGCACACGCCGGAGAAGAACCCGGACACGTTGAAATATTGACTGTCTTCAGACAGCGAGGCTTAAGTATGAGCAGATTGAGCTACATTGCAACAACGCTAGGATTGTTTTTGGCTTTGGGAGCGGCAGCGGCTCCTGATGACGGGAGTTTCACCATCAGGATCAGCGGCCCCGATGACGGGACGGCTGCGGCAGCTCAGAGCGCTCCTGCCCAACCTGCGCGGCAAGCAAGACCTGCCGCTGCAGCGCCCCGCGCTCAAGCGGCGCAGCAAGCAAGACCTGCGGCGCGCACAGCTCAAACTCAGGCTCAAGCCCCGGTTCAGGCTCAAAGCGTTTCACCCGAGGACAATGCCTTGGTGTCGGTCTCCGAGGACCCCGAGCGCACCTATCAGGTTCAGCCTCAGGACACCTTATGGTCCATTTCCCACCGCATGCTGCCCCTTGACGGCTCGGTCAATGAATTTCAAGCCGCCGCCTCCATTTACCGCCGCAACCCCGATGCCTTTGCAGGCGGCAATGTCAATGCCTTAAGACGCGTCACCCTCAATATCCCGGGCACCGCAACCATGGCCCGCGAAACCACCGAAACGGGCGCTCAATTGTTGCGACGCGGCTCCATGCAGCTGCCGCCTTTGTCTGAGACTCCTTCTGTCCAATCGCAGATTGCCGCAGCCCAAAGCGCCCCCGATGATGCCGGCACCGAGAACTTGGGCTTGCCGCCGCGCCGCTTTACGGCTCAGGAAACTTCGGCGCGCCAGATAAGCCGCCAATCCAATCGCGACGTTGAAAACATGCTCATGCCCGTTGAAAGCGAAAATATGAGCAATGCCGACGGACAGGCCGAATCGGTCCGCGCTGCCGTGCAGGCCCCGGTTCCCGCTCCGACGCCTGCCCCCGCGCAGACTGCCCAAAGAGAAAAAGAGGATTTTGAGCCAGTTGCCGCAAGCTCCCTTGATTTTCAGGTGGTGCGCGATCTGATTGAAAACACCAATCAGCGCATTGCCAAGCAAAACGACGAGGTTGACAAGAAGATCTCCTCTTCCTTGCTGCGCACCGAAAAGATCGCTCAAAATGCCGCCGCCGACACGGCCAAGACCGAAGTTGCAGGCGTGATGTCGCGCTACGAGTCCATTATTGCCGATTTGCAGCAGTCCAATGCCGAATTGCGTGCCAATTTGTCGCGCATGGGCAAACAAATCGATCAGATCAGAACCTTAAGCTCGGATAATGCCGATGCCTTAGCCATCATGCAAGAGCGCATGGCCGTGGCCGGCATGACGGACGCGGAGGGGCAGTCCATCGTCCCGCAGGGCCCGATGATGTGGATCTTGCTGGGCATCGGCCTGATGTCGCTTGTTTTGGTTGCAACCTTGTTCTTCTTTAAGAGAAAGAGCAGAAGCGATGGCTCCGTAAGCGAAGAAGAAGACTTTATGCCAAGCAACATGGGCAGCGCCGAGCTCATCTCTTCGGCCGTCTCTTTGACCGAAGAGCAGATGGCCGAGCTTAAAGAGAAAGAAGAAGAGGAAGCGGCCCAAAAAGCCATGCTTGAAGCGGAGGCCAAGCTTGCCGAAGAGCGCAAGGCCCAAGAGCAGGAAAGCGCCGACAGGCGCCTTGATGCCGACGAGATCACCATTCCCGAGAGCATGTTCGAAGGCGACGAGGAATTGGCCGAAAAGGCAAGACAGCTCACCAAAAAAGCAAAGCAGCCCAATGACAGCGAAGAGGCCCAAACAAGCGAAGAGTCAAAAAAAAAAGTTGACCTAGAAAAGAGATCCGAGCCTGATGAGCAGCCTGAGGACAAGCAAGAAGAGCCCAAAGAAAATGCAGGGCCGTCAGATGAGATCTTGCAGGCCTGGGATGAAGCTGCCAAGGAAGGCGCAGGCGACAAAGACACTTTGGATGCCTGGGCTCAGGCCTTGGAGGCCTCAGAGCAAGAGCAAACCCCGCCCAAGGCCGTGTCGGCCTCAAGCCTGGCCAAAGAAGACGAGGCCGTGGTGTCTGAGGATATTGCAGAGGACTGGGGCGAGAGTGCAAAACAGACCGAGCCGCCCAAGGCTCAAGATCAGAGCATGCCTCAAAATCCTCAGGCGCAGCTTAATCCTTTTGCCAATCCCTCTTTGAACCCTCAAGGCGCCGCTGCCACTCAAAACCTGCAACCTCAGATGCTTGAGCAGATGGCGCAACTGGCAGCGCTGCTTGGCATGATGAACGGTCAGCTTGGGCAGCTTAAGCCTGAGCAGCTTGCGCAAGTTGCTGCCATCTTGCAGCAAAATGCCCAAGGCTCACAGGCTCCAAGCGCGCAGCCTGAAACGGGCTTGCAACAGCCTCAGGAGCAAGCTGCCGCCTCTGACGATCCTGCCATGAACCGGCCTGAGGGGCAGCCGCCTCAAGAGCAAAACAACCGGACAGAAGATCTCTTTTCACAAACAAAACAGCCCGATGAGTCCTTATCTCAGGATGAAGGCCCTGCTTTATGGGATACAGCAGATCTTGCCGATGCCGAGCCTGAGCTTACCGCCGATGAAAAATTAGCCAGGGATTGGGCTGCGGCCATGGCCTCCAAGCAGGGACAAGAGCCTGCGGATGAGGGCGTCGATCCCAATTTTGAGCGGGATTTGGCCCTGCAAGAGCAGGATTCAGGCCCAAAAGATGAAGCACCTGCACCAACCTCACCTGATGCCGGTGCCCCCAAGCAGGAGAGTGAGGATACAGACAGTAAGGTTGCAGATAAAAGCGCAGACGATTTGACATCAGATCTGCTCTTTAAAGAAGAACTTGACCATGACCTCTTTGAGCAAGAGCTCCCCGCGGCCGAAAATGATCCTGTGAGCATTGATGAGAGCTTTGAGAGCGAAGAGCCTGCCAAAGTCTTAGATGGCGAAAATGCGCAAGCAGAGCTTGCGCCCGAGGATGAGGCAGATTTAACAGAGGAGTCTTGGCAGGAGCAAGAGCAAAGCGCAGGAGAGGCGGAGCTTTCAACTCAAGACACCCCTGATGACGAACTGCAAAAAGAGGCACAGGCTTTTGCTGATGATGAAAGAGAAGATGAGGCCGCCTCACAGGATGAGGCTGATGAGTCTTTTGATCCTGCGCTTTTTGATGAAGAGGCCTCTGCCTTTGAGCACGAGTTTGATGAAGAGCAGGGTGACTTTTCTTTGCAGGATCCCCAAGCCCCTGAGTTCATCGATGATCTTGAGCAGCATCAAGGGGAACTTGAAGATGAGGACAACTATGAGCAAGAGCTGCCTGAGAATTTGGCTTACGAGCCTCAAGCGATCTCTCCTGATACGCAGCTTGAAGGAGGCCTGACCGCAGCAGAGCTTGCCGCCATGGCCGATGAGCCTCGGGAGTTTGTCGAGGCTGACGGCGCTTGGGAGTCCTCGGACGAGCTTTTGCCGCCTGATGATGAAAGATATGATGCCCAAGAGCAAGGCGTCCTTGATGAGAGCATCATCTCTGAGCAAGAGCCTTATGAACAGCCTCAAGAAGACATGTCCGCCTCTTATGAGGTCGATGAGGCCGCCGCGCAAGAGCAGAATGGCCTCTTTGAGGATGCTCCTGATAGCGATGATCAGGGGCATTCAGACAGTCACGGCAGCTTCAACGCCGATGATTGGGATCAATCCCAAGCACAGAATGCCGCCCATGAAGAAGATCAGCAAGATAGCGAGGAGTTTGCATTTGACTCTCAACCCTCAGATGGCTATCAAAGCTCCCCTCCCTTGCAAGAGGGCGTTAATGCGTCAGATAAGAGCGATGCTTACCTTGGGCAAGATGATCTTAAAGGCGCTCTTGCAGATTGGGAGCAAGAGGGGCAAGAGCTTTCCCTCGATGATGCAGGCGCAGGCTCTGCCGATGATGGCGAATGGGCAGGCTTTGAAGAGCCGCAGCAAGAAGACATCGAGCCTCAGGCCGGGCTTGATGGCGCCGTAACGGCAGAAGAATCGGCTGCCATGACAGCCGAGCCCATGGAGAGTGCGCAGGGAAAGCTTGAAGACAAGACAGAGCCACAGGGCGTTTCGTCTTTTGATGAGACGGGCAATGAGCCGGGCGCTGCTGCCTTAGAATCTTTGATTGAAGATGCACCAAAGCCTCAAGAGAGCCAAGAGCTGCGGCCTGAGATTGTTGAAAGCGCCGATGAGGCAATATCCGAACACCAAGATCTTGCCTTTGATGAGGGCGGCTCTGCCCAAGAGGGGGCAGATGTTGCCGCGGAGATCTCCGCAGCTGCCCAAACAGAACTTGCAGGGCAGCTTGAGAAGGGGCCTGTCACCTCAGGGGGGTACAATGCCGATGATCTGGCTGCCATGATGGATGACGGCTCTCAAGAGCGTCCTCTCATCGAGCCTTACGAGAGCGAGGAGACTGCCGACGGTTTCGGGGCCGAAGATCTGGCAGGCATGATGGCCGATCCTGAGCAATACGATCCCAAAAACGTGCAAGATCTGGCCTTTGAGCTTCAAAAGGAGATGACAAAGGAAGACTGGTCGGATTTTAACCCCGAGGATCTAAATGCCGCTGCCATGGGCATGGGCGAAGACGGAGTCAAGGAAGTATCGGCATCCGATCTTAAAGACGAGCCTGCCTTGGCGCAGCATGATTTTGCACAAGAGACAGGAGCCTCAGATCTCGGGCAGGAGGTGCTCAAATCCGAAGACAGCTTAACTGAGGATATAAAAGAGGTGTTAAGCGAGGCTGACAGATTAAAAGCCCAAGAGCAAGATCTTAAAGAAGAGCCTGCCGTAACCTGGGATGTGCCCGCCGCTCAAGATGACGGGGCCGATCAAGATCTGTCCTCAATGCTCTCTGAGTCAGGCCGTCCCGTAGCCTCCGATCTTAACAGGCCAAGAGATCACGCCAAGGTCTCAGAAGAGGGCAATGCAGGCAGCGAGGGCGGCACGGCCTTAGGGTCGAACCTGCCTGACGGCACCGATGAGGTGCTCTCGCAGGTGGCTTTTGCTGCCCTGTCAGAATCCGGGCCCATCGGGCAAAGCTCCAAAAGCGCGGAGAGTGCGGCCCCCTCATCGCCTTTGAGCGAGGAGGAGAGGCAAAGGTACAACGATAACCTCAACCTTGCCCTGCTGTACTTTGAAACCGGGGACATTGATGATGCCATGGAGCTTATCAACGAGATCAAACACTGCGACGACCATAATCTGGCCCTTAAAGCCTACGAGATGGCCGCCCGTTACGGACTTTAGTCATGCAGCATTACGATCCTCAAGAGGAGGCCATCTTTCCTGCTTTAAAAGGCTTGACTTTAGTCAGGCATCAAGATCAAATTTATGCAAACGATAAGGCCCTCGCGGCCTTTTTGCTTTTGCAAAAGAAGGCTTTGCATGAGGGCATTGACCTTGAGATCTGCTCTGCTTATCGCAACCTCAAAAGACAAGAGCAGATCATAGAAGGCAAGTTCACGGGAGTGCAGGCGGTCTTGGATAAAGATGAAAGGGCTGTTGATATTGCGGCAATTCCTTTGGAAAATCGTCTTGAGATAATTTGCATGTATTCGGCGCTGCCCGGGCTCTCGCGCCACCATTTGGGCTGCGATTTTGATGTCTATGCCAAAAATTTGCTGCCTGCTGGCCAAACCTTGCAGCTTGCGGCTAAAGAGTATGCCAAGGATGGCTATTTTGCCCCTTTGAGCGCTTTTTTAAGGGAGCATGCTGCAAGTTTTGGTTTTGGCTTTCCGTACGACGGTGCCTGCGAGGGCATGGCCTTTGAGCCTTGGCATTTGTCTTTTCAAGCGCTTGGCGATGCCTTGGCAGGCAGCTTTATGCCTGCTGCCTGGGAAAGATACATTGGCAGCTTGAATTTAAGTTTTGCCCCTTTTGCTTTGCGCTTTGGGCAAAAGCTCTATAAACAGAGTCTGGGATTGAAACTTTGTGAAGCGTCCTGACAGTTTTTTGCAAAGACCGCTGTTAATTAAAACTGATGGTGTCATAATATCTTAAGGTCTAAGCAAAGCCTAAGGATAGCAACTTAAAATTAAAGCGTGTTAAGTGCAAAGGCCGGCGTTGAAAAGTTGCGCTCAGGCTGTAATTTAAGGAGTTTAGTTTTTATGACCAAATTTAAATCAGCGCTGTTATGCTCGATGCTGTTATCTGTTGTGCCTGTGTGCGTCATGGCCGGGGATGCTGCTTCGGAGCCTTCAAATCAGCCTGCCGCCGCTGTTGCTCCCGAGGGTTATGCAGGTCCGGACAGATGGGATCGCCGCCCCGATCCCCGCGCCATGCCCCGTCACGCAGGGCGCGGTGCAGGACAGCCTAATATGCCTCCTGCCCCTCCCCGTCACCATATGCGCAGCTTTGATCAGATTGGTCCTATCTACGGTCACCATCGCGCCTTTGGCGGAGCCCCTTACTATATTGATGCTTATGTGGGAGACGGTCCTGATTTTTACCAGGAGCTGATGGATAACGACAAATATGCCGCACAGGTAAAAGAGATCTCCGATGTCAAAGATCTGCTCTTTGTTGAAAGCCAGGCTTTAAAGTCCATGGTCAACAGCGGCAAGTACTCGACTGACGAGGTGCGCCGTCAGGCCCGCATCGTCAATAACCTTGAGCATCAAATCGACGATAAGATCAAGGCTTTGGTCGATGCTCTGAAGGCTGACAAGAGCAAACCTTTAGATCGCTATTACAACAATTACCAATAATTATCCTCCAATCTATAGCACGGCAGGCTCTCTCCTGCCGTGATGCTGTTGTTAAATCGCTTTCAGGCTATTTTTATGGATGAAAAGGTTCACAACGTCATCATCATAGGATCAGGACCTGCCGGCTTTACGGCAGGCATCTACACGTCCAGGGCCAATTTGCAGCCTGTGCTCATTACAGGAAACGCACGCGGCGGTCAGCTGACCACCACCCCCGATATCGGCAATTGGCCGGGGGAGAGCGATCTCATTTCGGGATTTGAGCTGATGCAAAAGCTTGAAAAACATGCAGTCAAGCTGGGCGTGCAATTGATCTCAAGGGAGGTGGTCGAAAGCCGCCTTGATGGCCCTGTCAAACAGCTGGTTCTTGATGACGGCACGGTGCTTAAGAGCAAGGCCGTGATCATCGCAACCGGCGCCATGGCGCGTTATTTGGGAGTGGATGGCGAGAAAGATTACATCGGCCGTGGCGTTTCGGTCTGCGCCACCTGCGACGGGTTCTTCTTTAAAAACAAGACTGCCATGGTGGTGGGCGGAGGATCGGCTGCTTTTGTCGATGCCTTGTTCCTGTGCAATCTGTGCTCGAAGGTTTATCTGGTGCACCGCCGCGAGGGCTTTCGCGCCGAGCAGATCTTGGTGGACAGGTTCAAAGAGCAGGTGCGCAGCGGCAAAGCCGAGTTTTTGTTAAATTACACGGCTCAGGCCGTCAAAGGCGACGGCAACAAGGTCACAGGCATCGTGCTCAAGCACTCCGACGGCTCTTTGAAAGAAGTGGCTGTCGACGGCGTCTTTGCAGCCATCGGCCATGATCCTGCCACCGCCGTTTTTTCGCAGCTGCAAAAAGACGAAGGCGGATTCATCAAGGTAGGTTTTGACGGGCGCGATACGGCCGCCTCCATCAAGGGCGTGTTTGCCGCAGGCGATTGCTGCGATCACATCTACCGTCAGGCCATCACCTCGGCGGGCACCGGCTGCAAGGCAGCCTTGGATGCCGAGCATTATTTGCTGGGGAAGTAAAAATCGGGTCTTGTAAGAAATGATGTGAAACATGATAGACACCTCTTCATCGGCGTCTGATTGTCTTACG
>CAZYXT010000009.1:0-33489 GCA_964651505.1 uncultured Enterobacterales bacterium | reverse complement strand
CATCTTAAGGTCAGGTTGCAAGAAGGTGCCGGGCGCTTGCGCTCAGGCGGCATTTTTGCCTCAAGTTTAGAGCAAGCATCGCCCTTTTAAAAGAGCGGCGACTTTTATTTGCAGAGGCGGCAGCCTTTAAAATCAGGGCAAATTGCACTTTGTTGCCCTGTGCTCATGTTAAGAGGCTTAACGCGATGCCAGATGACCTCTCTTCAAAGAGAAGATGCGCCAAGATTGCACCTGCAAGATCGGGCAAAATCGTTAAAATCAGCTTTGCCATGCCAAAAGCTTTGAAGATAGTCTATAATTTTAACGATTGTGGCGTTTTTTGAGGTACCAAAGTGAACATTCAGCAGCTTCCTTACTATGATGAAAGCATTGCCTGCATCAAATCCTCCATTCGCAGCATCCCCGACTACCCCAAGACCGGCATCTTGTTTCGGGATGTGACCTCATTGGTCGAAGACCGCAAGGCTTTTCAATTAACCTTAAATCTTTTGTACGAAGCCTATAAAGATCAGAGGATTGACAAGGTGGCAGCTGCCGAGGCTCGCGGTTTTGTATTCGGAGCGGCTTTGGCCGACAGGCTGCGCTGCGGCTTGGCTTTGGTCAGGAAACCAGGCAAACTCCCAAGAGAAATCATCGCCGAGGATTATGATCTCGAGTACGGACAAAACACTCTTCAGGTGCATGTCGACGCGGTCAAAAAGGGCGAGCGGGTGCTGATTGTCGATGATCTGATTGCCACGGCCGGCACCGTGTGCGCCATGATCAGGCTGATGCGCAAATTGGAAGCTGAGATCGTGGGAGCTGCATTCGTCATCGAGTTGTTTGATTTGGGAGGCGTCTCCAAGATAAAAAACGAGCATCATGTCGAGTGCCTGTCGCTGGTAAAATTCCCGGGCCACTGACAAATAAAATAAGGCCCAAAAAAGCCCGGGGCAGAAGAGGCGCCCGGTCATTTTTGCAGCCTCAAATCACAGATTCAGGTAAAAAACAGAGCACAGCGGACAGATATCATCATGGCCAATGCTACCAATTCAGAGTATTTAGCTTTAGCGCGCAAGTACCGCCCCCAAAACTTTAAAGACGTGGTCGGGCAGGTTCATGTCTTAAATGCCTTAGCCAATACCATCGATGCCAAGCGCATCCACCATGCCTATTTGCTGACCGGCACCCGCGGCATCGGCAAGACCACCATTGCCCGCATCATGGCCAAGTCATTGCAATGCAGGCAGGGCGTCTCCTCTGCCCCCTGCAATGAGTGCGATGCCTGCAAGGCCATAGCCGCAGGCTCGTTTCCCGATGTCATAGAAATTGACGCCGCCTCCCAAACCAAGGTTGACGATACCCGCGCTTTGCTTGAAAACACGCAGTATCCTCCTTTGAGCGGGCGCTACAAGATCTACATCATCGACGAAGTCCACATGCTCTCCCAAAGCTCTTTTAACGCTTTGTTAAAGACCCTCGAAGAGCCGCCTTCGTACGTCAAGTTCATTTTGGCCACCACCGATCCCCAAAAGATCCCGGCCACGGTCTTGTCGCGCTGCCTGCAGTTTCAGCTTAAGGCTTTGACCATCGCCGAGATCAAAAATCAGATAGTCAAGATCTTGGCCCAAGAAGGCCTCAAAGAAGATGCCGAAGCTGCCAATCTGATAGCCCGCGCCGCCCGCGGCTCCATGCGCGATGCTTTGTCTTTGTGCGATCAGGCCATTGCATTGGGCAACGGCATGCTCGACAAGAGCAGCGTCATCGCCATGCTCGGCACCGCAGGCGACGAAATGCTGTGCAGCGTGCTTGATCTGCTCTGCGCCCCTGACATGCAGGGCCTCCCCTCGGTTATGGCCGCCATCGGCTCGGCTTCTCCCAACTACAAAAACCTTCTTGACGAGCTCTCCTTGCTCCTGCACGATATTGCGCTGTTCCAATTTATAGGCGGAGCCAAGCTTGAGCTTTTCACCTACCCGCGCCAAATGATCCAGCGTTACGCCGCAAGCCTCAGGCCCGAGGCCGTGCAGCTTTATTATCAGATAGTCATCGAAGGCCTCAGCGAGATTAAGCTTTCGGCCGACAACAAGACCGCCTTTGAGATGACCTTGCTGCGCCTGTTGGCCTTTTGCCCCGAAAAAAAAAATTTTGGGCAGGGGAGATAATCTCCGCCAATCCTGACAAAACTGAAGAACCCAAAGCCCAAGCTCTGCCCGATCCTGCGCAGAGGGTGTCCTTAGGTGCCATGTCAGAGGCTTTGAGGGCCATTGCAGCATCAGCATCCGACAGCTCGCCTGCAGCCCGTCAAAGCCACGCGGCGGCAGCCTTTGCCAATCTTGCAGGACGCGGCTTGATAACAGATCTGCTGCCATCATCGGGCAAACCTGAGCAAAAGGCTGCAAAGGAACAACCCGCCCCCGCTTCCTCCTTGCAGGCACCTGATCCTGCCATGACAGCTCACAGCGAGCCCGGGATCCATGAGGCAGGCACGGGGGAGAGCATCGTTCAAGAGACGGTGCCTGCTTTATCATCGGATGACAGCGCTTCTGCCAAGCTTGCTGCCATCAGCAATTTTGAGCACCTCTCAGATGTGCTGCAACGCTCCGATGAGATGCTGCAAAGCCTGTCTGCCTTGGGAAGGGAGCTTGCCTTTAAGGACAAGCCCAAAGAGAATGCGGTGCAAAGAGAGCTTGATAAAATCCAAAACCTCTCCATGCAGATTGATTTGCACAATCAGGGCAAGAACTCTTCCAATCCTGATTTTCAGGAGCAAAGCCTGACCTTTGAAGAGCTGATGGGCGCAGATCTTGATTTGGACAGCTCCCCGCTTGAGGAAAATTTAAGGGCGGCAGGAGCCGGCTTAAGCAAGATTGGAGAAGATTTGGGGCAAAGCCAAAGCTTGCAGGGCGGTGCCCAAGCTTTGATGCAAGAGCGTCCTGAGGATGGGGGGCATCAAAGCCCTCAGGCAAATACGCCGCAGCCTTTGGACAATCCTGTTGACGTGCAAGAAGATCCTTTTGCAAGCGAAGATGCGGCTCTCCCCACAGTCTCAGAAGAAAGCGCCCGGGCAGCAGGGGAGGGGGTTCAAGCAAGCAAGGCCCCAAGAGGCCTGATTGAAAGCCAACCCCTGCAAACAGCAGGATCTTTTGTCGATAACGCCCCGTCGCCTGAGGACAACAGTCAAAGCGCCTTTGCCCCGCGCTCAGATTTTGCCCCCGATGCCTTGTTGCAGGGGGCGGACGCAAGCTTAATGCCCTTGCAGGAGATGACAGAAGATCCGTTCAGCGACGAGACTCAGACGACATCGGCTTTGGATGCGCAAAAGAGCAAGCCTTTTGATTATCGCAAGATGATGCACGATGAGGCCGTCAAACTGCAACAAGAAATGGCAAAACCCGGGAGAGCCTTGTCCCCCTCCGAGCTGCAACAGGCCCTTGAGGCCCAAGACGATGAAGAGGACGCAGATGAGCAATCGCCAATCTCTCAATCAGATGCGCCCGCTCCTGCCGCACAGGCACCCCGGGCACCGCTTCCTGAGAATGCGGCGGCAGCTTTTGCCCCCGCTTCGTCATTTGAGCCTGAGGCGCCCTTTGAGCAGGGCGGCGGGCATCATGATGAGGGATCTCCAGCAGGCTCTTTTTTTGGCGGCGCGGCAGAGGATTTTGACGAGAGCTTTTATGAAAACATTGCCCAAAACCCAAGAGATCTTAGCGCGCTTTTGGAAGTTCAGCCTTCCCCTCCTGCCTTAAAGGTGTCGGACGGCAATCCTCAACAGGTGCCTGCGACGATCCGCCCCGTGGCGGAAGAGGCCTTCGGGGGCAAGCTTTTGGGCATGGCCCTGGTGCAGGATGACGATTTTTATCCGCAACTTGCGAGGCAAGATCCTTTTTATGCCCTGATAGACAAGATGGATCTTAACAACATGGACAAGGCAGTGCTGGTGCACGGCTCGCTTGAGTTTGCCGATCCTAAAAAAAGCGCGGCGGTTTTGACCCTGCTTAACGAGCATCAGGTGCTAAGCGGCGACAAAGCCTTTCAAGAGCGCATCACCCGGGCCTTGGAGCAGGCCTTGGGGCACAAGATCAGACTTGAGTTCAGACTGACCGCGGTTGAACAGGAGAACAGCCCCGGGCGCCTGGTGCAGCAGCTTCACCGCAAGGCCGTCAGCAAGGCCCACGGGGAGCTTTTAAACGATCCTAATTTGCAGCAATTGGCCAAGGCCTTCAAAGAAGATCTGGGGGCGGCAGGAGTGGCTCTGTTAAAGCCTGCTTGAAGCCGGGCGGCAGGGGCGTGACCTTAAATATTCCCTGCTGCTTGAAGATGGCAAGACAGGCCCTTGATACAGGATTAAAATTTTCAGGCTTTGCATTTTCGAGGTACCAAAGCATGTTGTGTAACCTGATGAATATATCGCCGCAAGAATTATGCAAAAAGGACAGCAAGATCTTGGGCTCGGTGTAGAGCAGGCACTCGCGAGAATAAGAGTATGCGGCAGTGCGCAAAACTGCAAATAAGTTGCAGGGGGCGAACCTCAAAAAGAAAGGCTCATCTGCCTTGATCAAGATCCCTGCTCTGCCTGTGTGTATATACCGGTCGGCAATTTTCCGGTAGGGATTGGGATTGGTTACAGGCATGCGAATGTCATAGCCCAAATAGCTGCCGTCAGGCCTGCTTCCGTCGGTTAGGAGGTAAGGATCGCAAAAATTTGGATCAGCCTCGGGCCGCACGCAGCAAGGGGTGCCGGGCTTGCTCTTTGCCGCAGGCGCGGGCAGGGCAGTTTGGGGCGCATCGCGCTCTTTTGGTTGCGCTTTGACCCGGGCTTTTATTGCTTTCTTATTATTTTTGCCTGATTCATCGGGTTCATTCTTGCCTGCACCAAGGCATGTGATCAGTTTTTTGGGCCTTTGGTCAATAAAATCTTTGGCGAGTATTTCGTACAGATCCTGCTTTTGATAAGGATTGCCGTGCTCATCGATTTTGAGGGCGGGAACCTTGGGCGGCATCAGCTCAGGCTCGACCAAAAAATCTTGGAGCAGCCATGCAGGCAGGGCAGGGGGCAGCGCTTTTTTGATGCTCATTTCTATGGGCTGCAAGGTTGGCATAGCGTCATCGCAGGCACCATCGGCAGCCTCTTGCAAAGCATCGCAGGCAGCTTTGGCAGGCTCAAGTGCAGGCTTCTCAGGCTCATTTTGCAAAGATGAAGCGCTGCTCTTATCCTCTGTGCTTTGGGCGGTGCTTTCTTTTGCATCCAAGGCAGCCCCCGGGTTTTGGGCTCTGCCCTCCAAGCCTTTTTCAATGCCATCAAAGAGGCCAAGCTCTTCGTCCAATCTATCCAAGCTGCCGCCATGGCCAAGGCCTGCCTGCTGTGCATGATCATCCTCAAAAGCAGGCATCGCAAGCTTTGATCCCAAAGATTGGGGCTTTTCCAGGGCAATCTTTTTAAGTTTGGGGATCTTGCTTTGCAGCAGGGCAAGTTCTTTGGAGGCACCATCAAGCTTGTGCTTTAATTGGCGGTTGTCGTCTTTGAGTTTTGACAGCTGTTTGTTCGACTTTTCGGCTTTTTTGGCTTCCTTCTCACATTTTTGCTTGAGGATTTGGTTTTCCTTTAGGAGTTTGTCGTACAGATTTTTGTAATTCAAATAATCTTTAAGATAGCGATCGGCCTCATCGCGCTTTTTTAGCAGTTCATCGTAAGTGGACAGGGAGCGGCCGTTATGGGGCGCTTCTTTGGAAAAAAGATCGGTGGGCATCAAAGCCGTGGTCGAATAATCGGTGATGAGCCACGACTCTTGGATCTTGGTTTTGCGGACAAAATTCCAGATCTCATCGTTGCTGATGCGGGTCACGCTTATGGGGGTGTTTAAATGAGGTTGGTAATGACCGCTGCACAAAGAGCGCACCTTGCCTGCAAAACCGTCTATGTCGGTGGCAAACAGCCAGGTGCGGATTTTGTGGTCAAGATCGCCGTAATCGACGCTGCCAAGTTTTGAGAAGACGATCAGGCCTTTGATGTCCTGGATCTGCGACTCTCTCAAGAGCCTCGTGTTTTTTAAGTAATTGAACAGGCGCTTGCGATTTTTATAGATCTGATCAAAGACGGTTTTGCCGTTGCTGCCTCCGTGCACCTCTTCATCAGAGCAGATCCAGTGCTTGTTCCTGCTCATCTTCAGATCACCCTCGTAGTTTTTAAACTCCACGATGATGATGGCGTCATTTTTGATGATGAGCCCGTCGAGGCATAAGTCTTTGTAGGCGATGTTGCCGATAAAGACGGCCTGCTCCTGCAAATTGCCGCAGTAATAGTTGTACAGGCACTTTGCGGCATCGTCAAATTGAAACCGCTCGTGCTGGAACTCAAATTGTGCGCATTCGTAGACTGCAATGGTCATCAAAGCCTCGGCAATTGGCTAAAACAGGCAAGTTGCAACATCAAGACCCCGGGGCGGGGGCCCCGGTCTTAATATTTTTGCATAATCGGCAAGATAAGATTGGTCAAATCTCTTGGCAGCTTTAATCCCTGCCTCTTGTCTTCATGCCGTAAAATTATTCATCAGAAAAAACATGCAAATATGACTAAATCTTAATCTTAATCCATCAGGAAGTTCAGTGCAATTTGCAAGGCTCAAATAAAAATGCAACCTTGGATTGCAAAAGTGCAGGCTCTAAAAGCTCCTGCAAAGAAAAGGCTTTTGCCTTTGGGCAAAAGCCTGCCAAATCAGCTCCCGGGCCAAAGACCCCCGGGGCGATGAGCGCAAAGCTCTTTTATTTAGTGAATCTTATCGCCGTTGCGGGCGCCGCTGTCCGGGCTTAGGATAAAGATCTCCTTGCCGCCTTCGCCTGCGGCGAGGATCATGCCCTCGGAGACGCCAAACTTCATCTGCCTTGGCTTGAGGTTGGCGGCCACAATGACTTGACGGCCTACGAGGGCCTTGGGATCAGGATAGGCCGATTTGATGCCGGCAAAAACCTGACGCTTGTCAAAGCCCAGATCAAGCTGCAATTTGCAAAGCTTGCGCGCCCCTTCCACTTCCTCGGCTGCCATGACGGTGGCCACGCGCAAGTCAAGCTTCAAAAAGTCGTCGATGGTGATCTGAGACTGCAAGGGTATGTACTCGCCTGCCTGTGCGCTTTCTTGTTGCGCACCCTGAGGGGCCGGGGCTGCCTGAGCCTTGAGATCTTCTTTGGTGTCCTCGATCATGGCCTCGATGTCCTTGCGGTCGATGCGCGCAAAGAGGGGCTTGAAAGGATTGATGGTCGTGCCAAGCAAAGGAGCCCCTGCCTCTTCAAACTTAAGCTCGTTTTGCAAAAAGCTTTGGGACTTTTCATAGATCTCGGGGAGAATGGGGCTTAAGTAGGTGATTAAAGCCTTGTACAGGTTGATGCCCTGAGTGCAAACCTGCTGCAATGTCTCCTCTTGCCCATCCTGCTTGGCCATCACCCAGGGAGCCTGCTTGTCGATGAAGCGGTTGGCTTCGTCGGCCAAAGCCATGATCTCGCGCACGGCCTCGGCGTAATTGCGGCTCTCGTAGGCTGCGCTGACCTTATCGGCAATGCCAAAGCAGCGGTTTTGCAGCTGTTGATCAAATATCTTGTCAGACAACCTGCCCTCAAAGCGCTTGGTGATGAAGCCTGCGGTGCGGGAGGCGAGGTTGACAAGCTTGCCTACGATATCGGAGTTGACCTTGGCGATAAAGTCGTCTAAGGACAGATCGATGTCCACGGCAGACGGGGTCATCTTCGATGCAAAGTAGTAGCGCAGGCACTCGGGCTTTAAATGCTTAAGATAGGTTGAGGCCTTGATGAAAGTGCCGCGGGATTTGGACATCTTGGCCCCGTTGACGGTCACGTAGCCGTGCACGAAGATGCCGCTTGGGAGGCGGTAATGCGCGGCCTTGAGGGTGGCAGGCCAGAACAGAGAGTGGAAGTACAAAATGTCCTTGCCGATGAAGTGGTAAAGCTCCTTGTCTGAGTCTTCTTTCCAAAATTCGTCAAAGTCTATGCCGTTTTTGTCGCAATAGTTCTTAAAGGAGGCCATATAGCCGATGGGGGCATCAAGCCACACGTAAAAGTACTTGTCCTCAAGACCCGGGATCTTAAAGCCAAAGTAGGGCGCATCGCGCGACAGATCCCACTCTTTTAAGCCCTGCGAGAACCACTCTTCAAGCTTGTTGGCCATCTCCGAGGAGAGCACGTTGCCCATGCGGATATACGAGTGCAAAAAGTCCGTGAAAGCCGGGAGATCAAAAAAGCAGTGCTCGCTTTCTTTTAATACGGGCGAGGCTCCCGTGACGGTCGAATAAGGATTTTTTAACTCGGTGGGGTCATAGGTGGCCGAGCAGACTTCGCAATTGTCGCCGTATTGATCGGCCGCCCCGCAGCGCGGGCAGGTGCCTTTGACAAAGCGATCGGGCAAAAACATGCCTGCTTTGGGATCAAAAAGCTGCGAGATCTTGCGCACCTTGATGAAGCCTGCCTCTTTGGCCTTGTTGTAGATGTCCTCTGAGAACAGGCGGTTTTCTTCGCAATGGGTCTTGTAATAGTTGTCGTAGCTTATCAAAAAGCCCTTGAAGTCGGCGCGGTGCTCAACTCCGATCTGTTCTATCAGCTCCTCGGGGGTGATGCCCTGATTGCGGGCTTTGATCATGATGGGAGTGCCGTGACAGTCATCGGCGCAGACATAATAGACCTTGTTGCCTTTGGCGCGCTGGAAGCGCACAAAAATATCCGATTGAATATGCTCGAGCATATGCCCCAAATGGATTGAGCCGTTGGCATAGGGCAGTGCCGAGGTGATCAGCATGGTACGCTTACTCATGGCAAACCTCAAAAATACTAAACTCAAAAATACTAAACACTCAGGATGGACCTTAATTCAAGCTGCTTATTATAAGTCCATGCCCTAAAGCTCACAAGGCAAAAACCGCCAAAGGCCGCCTTTGGGGCAGGCTTTGCATAAAGTTGCGCCTTTTTTGCGGCGATGCGCCCCTTTTCTCATCGGTTTGTTCGGGAGGCGTAAAATTTGGACAGTTGCAAGCGTTGACGGTATAATCAGACCCTGTGATTTTGACTGAACTTTAAGCCGGGTGCGGCTTTAAGCGGAGAATATTTAATGTTATCTGATAAACTGCGTGAAGGAGCGCAGGGCAGGATCTTCAAGATCCTATTTTGGATCATCATCCTCTCCTTCGTCTTTACCGGAGTGGGAAGCTACCTGATCCCAAGGATCAATACCGATCCGGTCATGGTCGGAGACTACAAGATCAGCGCTAATGAGTGGACCGGTCAGTACAACCGCCAAACTCAGCAGCTGCAAAGAATGTACGGCAATCAGGCCTCCCAACTGTTCGAAGACAGAAACTACATGCGCTCTTTGCGCATGCAGGTGCTCGAGGGCATCGTCAACAACGTGGCTTTTAACACCGCCGTATTCAAGACCGACATGCGCATCGGCGACGAGCAGGTGCGCGATGTGATCCGCCGCACTCCCGCCTTCTTTAAGGACGGCAAGTTTGACAACAATCTGTATTTGGCCGCCGTGCGCAACATGGGCATGGATCCTGAGTACTTCGGCGAGCAGATGCGCACCTCTCTGACCGCATCGTCAATCTCAGAGCCCGTGCTCAACCTGGGCTCTCTGCCTTTGCCCTATGAGGTCGACGAGATCAGCCGCGTCATGATGCAAGCGCGCATCATCGATCTGTATACTTTGGACAGCAATGTGCTCAAAGACGGGATTGAAGCAAGCGATGCCGACGTGCGCGCCTACTACGATGCCCACACCGACCGCTACATGGCCCCGGCATCGGCAGCCTTTACCTATCTGCTCCTTGATGCCAATAACTTAAAAGGGCAGATTGAGTACACAACAAACGATCTTGAAGATTATTTGACCTTTAACCCCGAGGAATTTCGCGTAGGCGAAAGGCGCGAGCTTAAGCACATCCTGGTGCGCTCGGGCGATGGGGCACAAGAAAAAATTGCAGCCATCGACAAGGCTTTATCAGACGGCAGCCAAACCTTTGAAGAGCTTGCAACATTGTACTCTGACGATGCGGCAACCGCGCAGTCGGGCGGCAGCCTCGGAGCCGTGGGTCATCACGAGCTTGCAGAAGATTTGGAAAACGCAGCTTTTGCCTTGCAAGAGGGGCAGGTAAGCGAGAAGATAAGCGACAATTACGGCACCCATTACCTCAAATTGGACAAGATCATCCCCTCCTACGTTCCTGCCTTCGATAAAATCAAAGACAAGGTGGCCATGGCCTACACCGCCGCCAAGGCCCGCAGTCTTTTTAACGAGCAGGTGACGACCTTATCGGACTTGTCCTTTGAAAACCCCGACTCTTTGGACGTGACCGCCCAAGAGCTCAATCTGCCCATCCTCGAGTGCAAGGAGCTTGTGCAGGGCGATCAAAAAGCCCCCTGGCCTTTGAACACCAAGGCCATGCAGGATGCCGTCTTTGACGAGGACAATCTGATGGGCGGGGTCAACACTCCCGTGGTTGCCATTTCAGACGGCGTGGCCGTGGTCATGAACATCCACGATCACACCGAAAGCGCGCTGCGTCCCTTTGAAGAGGTGCAATCTCAGGCCAAAGAGGATTTGACAGCCCAAAGGGCCGTGGCCTTGGGCGACAAGATCTTGGAAGACTATGCCAAAGCTCTGGCAGAGGATCCATCTGCTCCCTTGCCTCAGAATGTAAGACAGATTGAAGGCTTAAGATTGGAGCGCGGCTCCAACGCCGTCGATCCGCAATTTGGCATGGCCGTGTTTGCCATCCCTCAAGAGCCGCAGCACTCCTGGTGCGTGGGCGAAAACCGCGGACAGGCGGCCTTAGCCGTGTTAAAGGAGGTTCAGATTGCAAAAGGCGAGGAGGCATCGCAATACGCTCCTTTGATTGCATCTGAGCTGCGTCAGGTCAAGATGCAGCAGGGCCAGGCAGCCATTTTCAAGCTTGCGCGAAGCTTAGTTGAGATCACTTACAACCAAGAGGCCATCGATTTGGTGAACAATGCCAACGCCGACTAGATTAGAGCTTTCTTAACGCAAAGGCAGGTTTTAACCTGCCTTTGGCATTTATGGGGCTTTTAATTTTTTTGAACCATCTTTTAGCCGGTCTTAAGATTATTTGGCGTTTTGCAATAAGGTTTGGGGGCTGCAAAAACAAAGGCAGGCGCGAGCCTGCCTTTGAGCGCAAGCCTCAGCCTGAGGGGGGTTGCCCGTCAGGCAGGGGCTGCCCAAGATTAAGGGAATGGGATGATTGCAAGCGATGCAGAGCCTTGGCGCCTAATCGGGGCGCTTTGCGCTTAATACGCCAAAATCTGCGCTTTCAACAGCCTTTAGGGCATCCTCGTTCATTGAGCCTACAGGCGCAAGATCATAGGGCGAATGATAGTTGACCCTGAACACGCACAAATTGCCCCATGGCACGTAGTAGGCCAGATCGCCGCGCTTAACCTCGTAACTTTCCTTATAAGAGGACGGGCCGATGCTCTCTTTAAGATAGGCAATGCGCTCGTTTTTCCCGAAGTCTTTGAAGGATAAGCTAAGAGGCAGCATGGCTTTAAGATCGCGGGCATATTCGTTATCAAGAAGAACTACTTCATAAACGTGAGAGTTTACTGTCAGATAAACGGCATCGGCCATGGCATTTGCTCCTAAAACCATTGATGAGGCAAGGGTGCAGGCAAGCTTGTATTTCATAACCTCTCCTCCTGTCAAAGCTTCATGGTACAGACAAATGCGCGCTCTTGATAATGCTTTGTCTTTATAAGAACCGATGCTTTGGAAGCATGAGGCGCAGAGTCGGGGGAGGGGCTGCATGTCATTAAAAGATGCGAAGATTGCTGCCGATAATTAACAGAAAATAAAAAACCCGGGGTTGTGCTCCCCGGATTTTGGCTTCTTCTTTGTTTGCTTTTGTTTGTATCAGGCTTTAAGCCAAGCCCGATGTGTTAAATCGTCAATTCCAGCCTGTGGCCTCGCGCAAGCCTTCTGCAATGTCGGCTGCTGTGGGAACCACGATGACGCCTGCGTTGCGCAGGGCCTGCTGCTTGGCTTCGGCCGTGCCCCGGCCGCCTGTGATGATGGCTCCTGCGTGACCCATTCTTCGGCCTTGCGGGGCAGAGGCGCCTGCAATGTAGGAAACCACGGGCTTGGTCATGTGCTCTTTGATCCAGGCTGCCGCATCTTGCTCGGAGGAGCCTCCGATCTCGCCTACGAGGACCACCGCCTCGGTCTGGTCATCCTCTTCAAAGAGCTTTAACATGTCCACAAAGGACGAGCCTTGCACGGGATCGCCTCCTATGCCCACGCAGGTGCTTTGCCCGAATCCTGCGTCGGTGGTCTGCTTGACCGCCTCGTAAGTGAGGGTGCCCGAGCGCGAGACTATGCCCACTTTGCCCGGGGAATGGATGTGCCCGGGCATAATGCCTATCTTGCATTGCCCGGGGGTGATGATCCCGGGGCAGTTGGGGCCAATCAGGATGCTCTTTGAGGTGCGAAGCTTGGCCTTAACCTTAAGCATGTCCAAAACCGGGATGCCCTCTGTGATGCAGACAATCAAGCTGATGCCGGCATCGATGGCCTCCAAAATGGAGTCTGCGGCAAAGGCCGGGGGCACGAAGATCATGGAGGCGGTCGCCCCCGTGACGTCCATGGCCTCGCGCACGGTGTTAAAGACCGGCACGCCCAGATGAATGGCGCCGCCGCGGCCCGGGGTGCAGCCTCCTGCAAGTTTGGTGCCGTAGGCCAGACACTGCTCGGAGTGGGCCGTGCCCTGAGAGCCCGTGATGCCCTGACAGATAACCTTGGTGTCCTTGTCAACTAAGATGCTCATCAGGCTGCCTCCGCTGCTTTTAAGACTGCAAGTTGCGCCGCCTCGCGCAAAGTGTGGGCGGTGGTGATGTTAAGACCGCTGCTGTTTAAGATGTTTGCGCCGTCAGGGGCATGGTTGCCCTCTAAGCGCACGATGACCGGCACTTGCGTGCCCACCTCGTGCACGGCGCCTAAGATGCCTTCTGCAATCAGATCGCAGCGCACGATGCCGCCGAAAATATTGACCAGGATGCAGCGCACGTTGGGATCTTCCAAGATGATCTTAAAGGCCTCCATCACGCGCTCCTTGGTGGCCGCGCCTCCCACGTCTAGGAAGTTGGCAGGATCGCCTCCTGAGTTTTTGATGATGTCCATGGTGCCCATGGCCAAGCCTGCGCCGTTGACCAGGCAGCCGATGTTGCCCTCAAGGGGCACATAGGAGAAGCCTGAGGCCGAGGCCCTGGCAATGCGCGGATCTTCTTGGGAGGGGTCGTCAAGCTCGACTAAGTCCTGGTGCCGGTACATCGCGTAGCTGTCCAAGTTGATCTTGGCATCAAGGCACAATAATTCTCCGTCGGCGGTGACGGCCAGAGGGTTGATCTCAACGAGGCTCAAATCCTTTTCCAAAAAGAGTTTGGCGATGCCCACGAAGATCTTGGTAAAGGTATTGACCTGCTTGCCTTTAAGGCCGAGCCTGTAGGCCAGATCGCGCCCCTGGTAAGGCTGGGGGCCGGTCAGCTCGTCGATGGGCACCTTAATTATCTTATCGGGGCTTTTTGCGGCCAGCTCCTCGATGGACATGCCGCCGCTTTCTGAGGCCATGATGGTCAGATGGGCATTGGTGCGATCGATGGTGGCGCCGATGTAAAGCTCGCGCACGGCCTCGGTGGCCCTTTCAATCAAGATCCTGGAGACAGGCTTGCCTTGCGGCCCGGTCTGTCCTGTGACCAGGCGGTTGCCCAGCCACTTGGCGGCAAAGGCTTCGGCCTCGGCAGGGGTTTTGACCACGGCCACCCCTCCTGCCTTGCCGCGGGCGCCTGCGTGGATCTGGCATTTGCAGACAAAGGGCCCTGGGCTTAATTCATAGGCTGCCTTGCCGATGCCTGTGGCCTTGGTGCTGACCTTAAATTCGGGCACCGGCAGTCCGTAAGAGCGCAACAGATCTTTGGACTGATATTCGTGTAAATTCATATGTGTTCAAGAGCGCGCAAGAGGGCTCTTCTCCTTCATGGCATCTTATAATCGCGTGTCTTATTGATCCGTCAAATTATAGCAGAGCAGGACCAAAATATGACAAAGTTCACGCTTTATTGCACCAAGATAGTGCTCAAACCTGCTCTTGCAAGGGTATTTTCAAGAGCGCATAAAAACAAGATTAGACGCTTTTGTTTGCGTTAAAAGCCGCATCTGCCGCTTCTGCAATGCTTTTGCCAAAGCTCCTTTGGCAAAGTGCGGCAAAGCCCGGCCAATGTTTGCACCAAAATCGGGCATATAAGAAAAATCAAGCAGGGGATCAGGCTGCACTCTCTTTTTTTGGCATCACGCTTTTTTGCGACCGTCTGTGCACATTTATGATTTAAAAACGCATTTTACAGGGCGCAAGCGCTCTTTTGGGGTTATGCCAAAGCCGCATGCCTGTCTTTGCATCTTGCTTTTTGATGCTCTATGATAAGCTTCATATTTATTTTGGCCCTCTTATTGCTCCTCATTGACGAGGCTAAGGATCACCATGTCGCTTATCGACGAGATTTGGTATGAACACTCCGTTTTCTCCCATGCTTTAAGGCTGCCCTTGCTGCCTTTTAGTCAGATCTTCAGGTTTGCAAGCGCTCTTAGGCGCAGCATGTATGCCTCGGGCTTCTTTAAATCGGGAGCCCCCGCCGTCCCCGTCGTCGTGGTCGGAGGCTTGAATGCAGGCGGCGCAGGCAAAACTCCTTTGTGCGCGGCTTTATTGAAGGAATTGCAAAAGCGCGGCTATAAGCCGGGCCTCTTGTCGCGCGGCTACAAAAGCAATTGCCCCGGGTTTCCTTTTTTGGTCGACGATAAGGCCGATGTCGTCACCGCAGGCGACGAGCCTTTGCTTCTTTACAGACAGACCAAGAGCTTGGTTGTCATCGATCCCAGGCGCACCCGCGGGGCCGAGCATCTGGTCAAATTGGGAGCCGACGTCATCGTGTGCGACGACGGCTTGCAGCATTATGCCTTGGAGAGGGATGTCGAGATCGTGGTGCTTGACGGCCTGAGAATGCTTGGCAACAAGCACCTCATGCCCGCAGGACCCCTGCGCGAGGGAAAGTGGCGGCTTAAGACCGTCGATGCCATCGTGGTCAACGGAGCAGTGGCCAAGATAGGCCATTACTCGATGATGCTGCACCCTGCCTACCCCCATCCTCTCAACCCGGGCAGCAAGGAAGTTTTGCCCAAGGGATCGGCGGTGGCGGTGCTGGCAGGCATCGGCAATCCGACGCGTTTTTACAAGACCGTCGAAGATCTGGGGTTTATCATCAAGCAGGTCATTAAGGTTAGCGATCATCAAAAACTCAAACTGTCCAAGCTCAAGGAGACGGCCTCTCAATATCCCGTGCTGATGACGGCCAAGGATGCCATCAAATACGAGCAGGAAAGTTTAAGCAATGTCTTTGTGATCGATGTCAGGGCACAACTTTCAGAACAGTTTTACGATAACATCATCAACAAGATCAACAGCTCTCAAAATAAGGTGCAAAAGCGCCAAAAAAGCAGCCTGAGCAAAACATAACCAAGTTTAAGTTTAGGAGAGATTGTCGTGGCTTCTGACATGAACGAGCAGTATCTGGTGGCCATTCCTTCGCGTCTGGCCTCCACCCGTTTGAAAAACAAGCCTTTAAAACTGATAGGCGGCATACCCATGGTCAAAAGGGTGTGCCTGCAGGCCCTCAAAAGCCATGCTTCAAAAGTGATTGCCTGCGTGGATGACTCTAAGGTGGCCCAAGTTTTGGAAGGAACCCCGGGAGTCAAGGTGTGCATGACCGATCCCAATGCCAAATCGGGCACCGATCGCATTGCCTCCATGATCGCAATCGAAGGACTGGATCCTGAGGTCATCATCGTCAACATTCAGGGCGACGAGCCTTTGATTGATCCCAAGCACATCGATGCGGTGGCAAAGCTTTTGGTCGACAAACAGGCAGACATGGCCACCTTGTGTTACAGGATAGACAATCAAGAAGATCTCATGGATCCCTCCTGCGTGAAGGTGGTGATGAACAAACATGGCTATGCCATGTATTTCAGCCGCGCCCCCATCCCTTATGAGCGCGACAACTTTGCTTTGGGCAAACCCTCATCCTTTAATCACTATCACCACATCGGGATCTATGCCTACCGGGCCAAAACCGTCACTTACTTTAACAGCCTTGAGCAAAGCGAGTGCGAGAAGGCCGAGTCCTTAGAGCAGCTTAGGCTCTTGGATCAGGGCATGAGCATTGCCGTGGGGATTGTCAACGATCCGCCCGAGACGGGAGTTGACACCCAGCAAGATCTGGACAGGATCAACAAGATTTTGGCCCATAGCGGTCAGGGGCAGGCAAAGATTTAATCAAAAGGGACAAAGTCCTCGCCCGACTTTCGGACCAAGAAAATTCGTTGACCCCTTGATGCAAGGGGATTTGATCGGGAATTTTAATCCCACAAGTCGAGGTCCTCATTTTGCCCCGGTCCTTTCCCTGGGTTTAATCTTCGCTTGAGGCCGGGTCAATCATCCCTGTTAAGGGCAGCTTTGTCCATAAGTTTGTCTGAAAATTCCTTTTTGAGCTTAGTCACAAGCTCAAGGTGAACGGCTGCCGCATTGAAGCCGCCCTTTAGGGACATGGTCAAAAATTTTTCGGCCTCTTGAAAGTTTTGATTGCAGCCCTCGCCAATCATGTACATGAGCCCCACTTCAAAGCATGCTTGGGCATGGCCCAAGACTGCGGCACAGCGGTAATAGCGGCAGGCGCTTTTGTAGTTTTGGGCAACGCCATTGCCGTAGTAGTACATGCGCCCCAAATAATAGGCCGCTTGTGCGTGATGACAGCGCTGGGCCGTCTCAAAATAAGGCAGCGAGCGCTCGGCGCTGCGGGGAGTGCCCAGGCCTTGATAGTGCATGTAGCCTAAGGCAAAGCAGGCATCCGGGAGGCCGTGCCAAAGGGCCTTATCCAGATAAATTTGGGCCAGATTGTAATCAACCTCCGTCCCTATGCCTGTGATGTACATGATCGCAAGGTTGTATTGGGATGGTGTGTGCCATTGGTGTGCGGCTTTATCGAAATATTCAAAAGCGGTCTCGTAATTGTGAAAATGCAGTTCGATGCAGCCCAAACTGAAGTTGATTTCGGCCGGCCGATTATAAGCATTGTTGCCCGATTTGCGGTACCAATGTGCCGCCATGGTCAAATTATCGGATCTCTCTTTGTCGTAATAGTACAGCTGACCCAAGACATAAGCGGCCGTGACGTGTCCGCGTTCGGCAGCGATGGCAAAATAATCTTTGGCCAGATCCAAGTCGGCCTCAACCGTCTGACCGCAATAGTAGAGGCTTCCCATGCAGCAGGAGGCATCAGGATCGCCGTGCTCGTGTGCCAATTTTATGTACTCGACGGCTTTATCAAGATTTTTGACACAGCCTTTTCCATTTTTGTACATGGCCGCCGCGGACAGCATGGCTTTGGGATTGCCTTTTTGGGCTGATTTTTCAAACCAATGCAGCGCTTTTGCAAAGTCAGGCTTGTCTGTTGTGTAATGCACGCAGGCGAGGGTATATTGGGCAGGCTCAAAGCCCATTCTTGCAGAGAGCTCATAATATTCGCAGGCTGTTTTTAAATTGCGCTTGACCCCTTTTCCGTACATATAGCACTGCGCCATCAAAAATATGCATTGAGGGGTGTCTGCTTTTTCCCAATATTTGAAGGCCTTGGGACGGCTTTGCCTGAAAGATCCCACTCCCTCGTAGGTCATTACCCCAAGCAGGAGATCGGCTCGGGGATCTTCGCGCTTGGAGGCCTCCAAAAGAAGGGGCTTGGCCTTCGAGAATTTCTGACTTACGGTTAATTTACCCTTAAGCTTCAGATAATGCACGGCAAGCGTGTAGGGGGCAAAGCGGCAGCCCAGATTCGTAGCATCCTCAAGCATATATGCGGCCATTGTCAGATTTTTTTTGACAATCTTCGGTTGTGAGCCAAAGAAGCCGCGGTGGAAGAAACTGAGGTAATAATAAGCATCGCCATCATTAAGCGCCGCTGCCATATTAAACAATTCCCAGGCTTTGATCAGATTGCGCTCTGTTCCCAGCCCGTACAGATAGACGATTCCCAGACCGCACAGGCCGCGGCTGCAGCCGTTTTTCGCGGAGAGTTCAAAGTTCTCTTTGGCCTTGGCATAATCGGTTTTGACGGCTAAGCCTGACAAATATATTTCGCCCAAGGCCGCCTGGGCCGCTCCGTTTCCTCGTTCTGCCAAGAGCAAGATCGGCCCAAACAACAGCCGATGAAAGTCTTCTTCGTCTAATCCGTCTAATCCGTCTAATTCTTCTAAGAAATTTGTGCTCAAAGCGTCATCACCCCGGGAATTTAGCATGCAAACGCGTCATTTAAAATCTTTCATTGTAAGCCATAACTTTTTTTGGGCAAACAAGTTGGTGCAGAATTTTTGCGCCTTTGCAAAAACCTTGATTGGATCAAGGACGGCATTGCAAAAAAGCGATGCCGCAAGAGCGCTCTATTCTCTCTTGCGGCACTTTAGCTCAAGGCACGATGTGCCAATGGATGCCTTACTTTAAGGTTGCAGCCTTGTAGCCTTGGACGTGTCCTGCGATGACTTTGAGCATCTGATCTTTGTTGTCAAGATGCTTTTCGATGTCGCGCACCAGGGCCGAGCCTACGATGGCGCCGTCGGCTCCGAGCGCCAAGGCATCGCGCACATGCTCGGGGGTGGAGATGCCAAAGCCCAGCAGCGTGCACGGAGAATTGAACTCCTTTAATTTGACGAATTCCTCGGCATGGCGGCCAAATACGCTGTCGGTGCCGGTGATGCCGTAGCGCGAGAGCACATAGGTGTAGCCTTGGCAGGTTGAGGCAATCTTCTGCAAAGTCTCGTCATCGGCATTAGGCGGGGCTATCAGCACGGTGTTGACGCCGCTCTTTTGGGCGGCCTCTTTAAAGTTGCAGGGGCCGTCGATAAAGCTTACGGGAATATCGGGCACCAAAATGGCGTCCACGCCTGCCGCCGCCGCATCGGCGTAAAACTTGTCGATGCCGCGGGCTGTAACCAGATTGGAGTACACCAGCAAGGAGATGGGGGTATCCTCAAACAAAGCGCGGATCTTGGCAATCACCTCAAAGCACTTGTCGGTGTCGGCTCCGCTGTTTAAGGCGCGGCGGTTGGCCTTTTGAATGACCAAGCCGTCGGCACAGGGATCGGAGAAGGGGATGCCCAGTTCCAAGGCATCGGCCCCGCTTTCAATCATGGTCTTGAGGATCTCAAAGGAGATCTCGGGTGTAGGATCGCACAAGGTGGCAAAGGGCACGAAAGCGCCTTCGTTGCGCTCTTTGAGCTTGGCAAACAATTGGTCAAAGCGATGCGAAGTTAACATGATCCCTCCTTAGGCATTAATGGCCGCAACGTTGATGGAGCCGTCGGGTCTGACCCAGCCGTTTTTGTGCAAGATCTCAGAGACATTGAAGATATCCTTGTCGCCGCGCCCGGAGAGGTTGACGACGATGAGCTGCTCCTTATCGGGGTTTTGCCTTATCATCTTCAGCGCATAGGCCAGGGCATGGGACGATTCGAGGGCCGGGATGATGCCCTCTTCCTGCGAGAGCAGCACAAAGGCCTCCAAAGCCTCGCGATCGGTGGCATTGACGTAATTGACCCGCCCCGTGTCCTTCAAATAGCTGTGCTGGGGACCGACCGAAGGAAAGTCCAATCCTGCCGAAATCGAGTAGGACTCGTTGATTTGCCCGTCTTTTGTTTGCAGATTAAAAGAGTAGGCCCCAAAGAAGATGCCCTCAACGCCTTTTTCCAAGGTGGCACCATGCTTGGGAGTGTCGATGCCCATGCCCCCGGGCTCCACGCCGTACAGGGGCACATCGGTGTCCAAAAAGTCTGCAAACATGCCGATGGCATTGGAGCCGCCGCCCACGCAGGCGCAGACTGCATCGGGCAATCTGCCTTCGCGCTCCATAATCTGCTTGCGCGTCTCCTCTCCTATCATGCGCTGAAATTCGCGCACGATGGTGGGGAAGGGGTGGGGACCTGCGGCCGTGCCTATCATGTAGTGGGTGTTTTCAAAGCTGCCTGCCCAATCGCGCAAGGCTTCGTTGCAGGCTTCCTTTAAGGTGGCCACGCCTGAGGTGATCTCTTTGACCTGCGCTCCCATCAGGCGCATTCTGAATACGTTGGGCATTTGCCTTTTGACGTCGGTGGCACCCATATAGATGGTGCACTCAAGACCCAAGAGGGCGCAGATGAGGGCCGTGGCCACGCCGTGCTGCCCTGCGCCTGTTTCGGCAATGATGCGGGTTTTGCCCATGCGCTTGGCCAACAGGGCTTGTCCTATGACCTGATTGGTCTTATGGGCGCCGCCGTGCAGCAGATCTTCGCGCTTCAAATAAAGCTTGGTTTTGGTGCCTGCCGTCAGATTGCGGCACAGGGTCAAAGGAGTGGGGCGCCCTGCATAGTTTTTGAGCAGGGAGGAAAATTCTTCATGGAAGGCAGGATCTTTTGTGGCATCCACAAAGGCCTTTTCAAGCTGAATCAATGCCGGGTATAAGACCTCGGGCACATACATGCCGCCGAATTTGCCAAAGAAGGGGTTTAGCAACGTCATTAAAATATCTCCTTAGTATTCATGGCCGCCAAAGCTGCCTTGATCAAGCAGGGGTCTTTTTGTCCCTTGCTTTTTTCCACGCCCGAATTGATGTCGTAACCTGCAAAGCCCAAAGACATGGCCTCTTTGAGGTTGGAAAGATTCAGTCCCCCCGAGAGCAGGCAGCGGCCTTTGTCGATCCCCTCCGGGATCTTGGTCCAATCAAAGGATTGCCCTGAGCCCGGGGACTTGCTGTCAAACAAGATAAAATCGCAATGAGGCGCATAGGTTTTGTAAGCCTCAAAGGATGACAAATCTTCAATGTTCAAAGCCTTGATGATTTTAACACCGCCCAAGGCTTCTTTGAGCCTGAGGATATAGGGCACATCCTCTTTGCCGTGCAATTGCACGCAATCAAAGCCAAGCTTGGAGGCAATCTTGATCACCTCATCGGGGTTTTGATCTTTGAACACTCCAACGGTGTAAAGGCTCTCTTGGGCCTTGGTCTTATCTATGATCTCTTGGGCAAACTCAGGTTCGATATAGCGCGGGGAGGCCGGGACAAAGATGAATCCTGCCATGACGGCATCTGATCTGATCGCCTCTTGCAAGGCTTCAAGCGAATTGATGCCGCACACTTTGTTATAGCCCAAGGTCAAGGCTTTGACGGCGCGCAGGGGATTTTGCTCCTTGCACAGGGCCGAGCCTACCAAAAAGTTGTGAAAAGGGTAAAGCTTCAACACGTCGGCGCGGCTTTTGACGCCCGACTCGCTTATAACCGCGCGCTCTTTGTCATCAAGCAAAAACTTTAGATCAAAGGAGGTTTGAAAGTCCACCTTCAAGGTCTTCAAATCGCGATTGTTGATGCCTGCGATCTTAAAGCCGTGCTTGATGGCAAATTGAGCCTCTTGAGCGGTTGCAGTCTCCACGATGGCCTCAAGCCCGAGCGTTTTGGCATACTCATACAGCTTTAAAAGCCTGTCAAACTTGAGCACCGAGCACATGAGCAACACGGCATCTGCCCCTGCTGCATAAGCATTGTCTATTTGATGCTCATCGATGATGAAGTCTTTGCAGATGACAGGCAGCGTCGTTTGCTGTTTGATGCGGCGGAGCCTTTTAAGGCTGCCTCCGAAAAACACGGGCTCGCATAAAACCGAGATGGCATCGGCATAGCGCGAGTAGACGGAGGCAAAGGCATCGGCATCAAGGCTCTCGTTGATGCTGCCCAGGGTCGGGGATGAACATTTGCACTCCAAAATAAAGTGGCGGCAGGGTCCCTTGAGCGCCTCGCAGAGGCTGACAATCGGAACATCGCGCGTCTTGACGGGGCTTTGCTCGTTTTTGAAGTCTGCCACCCTGCGGTTGATGATGGCGGCAAGCACCGTGCCCTCAAGTCCCTCGTGATTGAGCCCTGGAAATTGCAGGGTCTGCTCGTTTAAAGCTTCGCTTTGCAGCATGATCAGCCCCTTGAAATTTGGCACAAACGCTCAAGCTTGGAGACGGCAACGCCGCTTTTTAAGGTTGAGACTGCCAGATCAAAGCCTTCTTTGAGATCGGAGGCTTTGCCGCCCAAGACCAGGAGGGCTGCGAGGTTGGCGCCCACGGCGGCATTGTGGGCATCCTTGCCGCGGCCTGAAAGAATATTCAAGGCTGTCTCTTTGTTCTCCTCGGGGGTGCCGCCCGTGATGTCCTCTTGAGTGTAGTCATGCGCGATGCCCAGGGTTTCTTTGGTGATGACGCCGCTTTCGATATGGCCGTCGGAGAAGAGGCGGGCATAGCAGGTGGTGCCAAAAGGGGCAATCTCGTCCATGCCCATGCCGTTGACGCAATAGGCCTGTTTGACCCCCGTGGCTCTTAAGGTTTGGGCCATGACTTCCAACAGATCTTTTGAGTACACGCCCAAAAGTTCGTAGGAGGGCTTCAAAGGATTGGTCAAAGGCCCCAGCAGATTGAAGATGGTGCGGGTCTTTAAGCTTTGTCTTACGGCGGCGGCGTACTTCATGGCCTTGTGGAACTGCTGGGCAAAGATGAAGGCAAAACCTTCTTCGTCAAGGCTTTTGACGATGTTGTCCGGGGTGATGGCCAGGTTGTAGCCCAAGGCACCCAACAGATCCGAAGCGCCGGTTTTCGAGGAGACGGCGCGGTTGCCGTGCTTGGCGATCTTAAGGCCAAGGCAGGAGCCCGTGATGCCGGCGAGGGTCGAGATATTGATGGTGTTAAGCCCGTCGCCGCCTGTGCCTACAATTTCGCCTATTTCATAGTCGGGCCGTTTAATGCGGCCTGCGACTCTGAGCATGGCCAAGGCGGCTCCTGCGATTTCCTCTTGGGTTTCGCCTTTGAGCTTTAATGCCGTCAAAATAGAGCTTAACTCGATGTCGGTGACTTCGCCTTTGAAGATGCTGTCAAACAGCTCTTCGCTTTCGCTCTGGGTGAGGTTGGTGCAAGAATAGAGTTTGTCTTGGTGCGGATACATGATTAAGCCTCCTAAATAATGCTCATTGTCGCTTTCCCAGGCAGGCTTATTATCATATAAAAACCCGCCTTATGCGGGTCTCTTTCAATACTTTGGTCAATAAAGAAGGATCCCCGCTAGTCTGCGAGGCGCCACCACTTAAAGCCCGAAGCATTGATGCAATTCATTTTGAAAACCTCAATATCAAATTGTAAACACAATCATACAAAACCCATGCAGTTTGTAAAGCACAATTGCATAGATTTTTTGAACTGCACGGCAAAATTGCATGGCTAACCAAAATAGGGCAAATATTAGAAATTCCGCGGTGATTATACGATAGGCAATATTATGCGACAGCGCCAAACTTCGGACCGCGGTATTTCGATTTTGCTAAAACTCAGGAGGCGAGGTGTAGATATCTTTACAACCTGCCGCCTCTGCCAAGGCCATCTGCTCTTTAGTCGGCGAAAGGTACAGCACGTCTCCGCTTAAGGGGCGGCGATGATATCTGACCGATTTGCAACCGTTGTTGACATCATCAATGTCGTACTGACGGGGGTGCAATTGAATATGCCTTGTATGCTTAAGCTCCTTATGGCGCGGCAAGGAGAGCTCCCTTTTAAGCCTCTCAAGCAGGCACAGCGCAATAAAGCAGACGAAGAGTTTGCCGTTGCAAGTCAGATCGCTGTGTGTTCTGAGCACATTGAGGTTAATGTCCTGTTTGCCTGATCTGAAGATGCGCTCAAGATCAGATCTGAGATCATAGGTGTCATAGCATTCCTGCGCGGTGCATTCATAAGTGGTCACCGTGCCAAAGAAGCCTGCGTACTTTAGAGCCTCATCAACAGCCTTGCGATTGCGCTTGAGTTTGCCGTCGGCTGTTTCATTGAAGAAGTCCATGAGGGATGATTTTCTCAGCGCTTTGACCCGCCCTTGCTTGGAGGCCCAAAGCTCTTCAAACGACCGCAGCTCGGACAAGAAGGCGCTCTTTGCATAATAGGCATTGCGCTCGCTGCAGAAGACGTGCAGCCACAGCTCTTCGGCGATGGTCCCGTTGCTTGCAGTCACGGCAACGGTGGCCCCTTTGACCGCATCCTGCCTGATGAAGGCATCGGACTTGAGCTGCCTCATCAGTTCAACGGCCTTGTCAACCGCCTCCAAACTCCATTTGGGGGTGGGGGTTAACGCCATGCAAGTCTTGATGCCCATCTGCTTGGCCAAACGAACGTTCTCCAAAGTGCAATAGCCCCTGTCGAGCGATGCGACGCACTCGTTGTGAATATCAAGATGGGTCAGATCTGTGAGCAGCTCAAGCATGGTTTTGCTGTCATGCAGATTCCCCGGGAGCGTGCGATAGAACAGAGGCTCGCCGGTGTTATGGTTAAAGACTACAGCCAATCCGATCTGAGACTCAAAGGCATCGCGCTTGTTCTTGCCTGTCATGGCCAAGGAGCAGCGCGAAGCAGAGGTGGCAATGGATGTGCTGTCAATGGAAATTAAGATCTCCTGACTCTTCAAGCGCCGAGCTCTCAAGACAAAGAAGGTGTTGACTGCCCTTTGCAGGTTGCCTATTTCTTTGTAGAAGGCGCTGATCTCTTGGCTTGAAAGAGAGTTTTGCCAGGGCAGGTAATGGGTGGCGGCAAAGTCTTTGTAGCAGGTTGAACTGTTGTCGCCTGAAACAATGAAGAAAATGGCTATGCTCAAGAGCTTTTTGGCAACATCCGCGCTGCCGAAGGCGGCAGCCAAATCCTCAAACAACCGGCTTTGCAAGGCCAAATGGTAGTAGATGGGCACTGCCCCTGCAGTGCCTGTTGTGAATTGATTGGAGAGGAAGTTTATTTGGGCCGGGGAGAGCTCTTCGAGGAGCTTCAAAGGCAGATCGTCGCCTGCAAGCTCGCTGATCTTTGGCTCCTTGCGTTTGATCATGCCGCGCTGAAATTTGTGGCGGTAGTCCGCTTTTGAGTAAAAGACGTTATCGACGATCTGGCCCAATGTGGTGCGCGATTCGACGTACTTGCCGGTCTCTTTGTTAAGGGCATAGCTGCGCTTGACCACATACCAATGTCCGCGCACGAACTGCACCGAGCAGCCTTGCGGCATGCCTTGAACTTTGGACACATCAATCTTGGGTTTGGCTCCGCAAGCATTTTTGCCGTCTGTCATTTTGCCGTCCTTATCGTATAATCACTATACTAAGATTATACGATAAAAACACGACAAATTCAACCCAAAAGGGCAGAGAAAAATTGGCAAAATGGCTTTTTAATGCAGGTTTAATGGCCGGTCGGCCGGCAAAGAAAGAGGGGCGTTAAGAACCCCGAGGCGTTTATCGTATAATTACCTCGGAATTTCTTAAACTAATCTCCTTCCTTTGCTTTTCACAAAACCCCTGGTTTTAAGCCAAATATTTTCTATAACCCCTTGCGCCAATGGTTTATTTTTGTGTATAATTTAGTAAAAAGTTCCCAAGTTTCTGTACTATATCTGCCTTGGCAGTTTCCGACCTTTCTTTATCTTGTCTTCTTCCTTTATCTTAACCCCCGCTTGAATCAAGGCTTTAGCTAAAAAAAAGCATGCCTGTGTCACAAAATTCATGAAATCTTAAAAAATCCTTGACAATTTTGCTGTTTTGTAGTACGGTATGCACTAATAAAATGAATTTCTCAAATTATCTTTTGATTTATTTTGTTTTTTGAGGATTTTGCCATGCCTGTTCCCGAGCATATCAGAAAGGTGCCCCGCCCTGTCAATACAGTGGTTTGCGACAATGGAGGCGACGGTCCGCACCGCTATTGCGTGCGCGAGCGCAATGGGATCATAAAAAAGGACGGCAAGTCAGCCCCGCGCAACGGACGGGTGATAGGACACATAATCGACGGGAGTTATGTGCCTCTTATAAAGCCTCTCAAAAGAGAGCCTCAGTTTCTCTCCTTTGGCTCGGCTGCCTTGGTTAACTCTGTTGCAGACGACATCAAGGCCGATCTCTTTAAAATCTTCGGCCCCGACGACGCCACAGACATCTTGATCATGGCCATGCTCAGAGTGTTGCATCCTCACATTAAGGCAAAAAGGTATTCCTCGGAGTTTGAGTGCTCATATCTGTCCGTCTGGTACCCTCAAGCTCGCCTTAGCAAAAACAAAGTGTCCGATTTGCAGATAAGACTTGGCATGAACAAAGATAAACGCGAGCAATTCAATCGCCTCAGACTTAGCAGAGCATGCAAAGAACATCATATCGCCATCGATGGCACGCTCAAGCAAGACAACAGCAGGGTAAACAACTATAGCGCCTTTTCGCGCAAAGCAAGAGTCAAGGGCGTTAAGGAAATATCGATACTTTACGCCTTTGACGCAGAGCTGCTCGAGCCTGTTTGCGCCGAAGTTTTTCAGGGCAACAGCATCGATGCCGCATTCTGCAGCGCCTTCCTGCGCGACAATAAAATCACCAAGGGCATTGTCCTGACCTACAAGGGCTTCCCGGTATCGGCAGCCAAGGAAGTGCTTGCCAAAAACAAAGACTTGCACTACCTGACCCCCATCAGACGCAATGACAAGCGCATCGAGCACTGCGATATGCTCGATTTTAACGAGCAGCTTTACGGCATTGACGGCGAGGTTGTGTGCAAAAAGCTCCAATTGGAAGACGGCACCTTTCTTTACTCTTTCAGAGACGATCGCCGCGCCGCCCGGGAAAGCCGCACTTTCCTGTCAGGCTCCTGCAAGCATCAAAACTTCAGCTCCAAGGACTACCGCTATAAAAAAGAGCGTTTTGGCCTGATTGTGTTTGAGTCAGATTTAGATCTTCGCTGCGATGAAGTCTACAAGTGCCATATGAAAAGACGGCTCCTTGAGCTTATGTTTGCCCAATTTAAAGGAGATGAAGAACTTGCCGCCGCCAATGTCCAAAGCGATTATGCCGTGTCAGGCTCTGAGTTTATCAACTTTATTGCCACAATCATCACCTCGCGCATCAGCGCCAAAATGACAGAGGCCGGTTTGCTCGATCGCGACTCTTACGGAGACATCATGATTGATTTGGCAAGGGTAAGGCGCAGCGCCGCCGCGCCGCAAGACGAGCTTCCCGTCCGAGGCGACATATATTGGGAGCAAAACCCCCTCAAAGGCTCCATGGATGACATGGAAAAGCTTGGCCTGTGCACATCAGCCCCCAAGATAAAGGAGCCGGGCAGTGCTTCTGCAAAGGAGGAGGCAAAACAACCTGAGAACAAAAAACCTCGCGGCCGTCCCAGGATACATCCAATCGCGGATCCTGAGGCTCCCAAAAGACCAAGAGGCCGTCCGCGCAAAAGCCCTTGTGCTGCCGAAAAAGAAAAAATACCGCGCGGGCGCCCGCGCATACATCCCAAACCTGATCCTGATGCGCCCAAAAGACCGCGGGGCAGACCGAGAAAAAATCCTTTGCCTGACGACACAAGATCGGCTTAAGATCTTTAGTGCAACCATCCCGATCTAAGATTGGCGATGATAGTACAGTAACTTGGTAACTTTTTTTAATCAAAGCAACCGCACGAACTTAAAGTTGAATTTATGAACGATGAGGATACCGACGATGCCAAGATCCAAAACTACGGACTCGATTGATAACAAGACCAACAAGGCAAAAGACAAAATCAAGAAAAACAAAGAGCGCTTCGATGCTTTGTGCAATGAGCTGACTCAATTGACGCAGGATCGCGACAATGCTCAATGCAAAGAGATCTTGGAATCCCTAAAGAAGAGCCGCAAGTCCTTCAACGAGTTAATGACCATCCTAGACAAATGATCAGCTCCAATCCTGATGCTCTGTCATCAGGCTATTGAGGTGAAATTTTTGCGGGAAGTTAACGTTGAAAAAGCAGGTCCCGTCACGATAGGCAATAATGTGCAGATAGGCGGCGACGTCACCATTTTGCAGGGGGTCGCCATCGGCGAGGGCGCCGTGATCGGGGCCAAAAGCCCGGGTAAGCCCGGATATCCGGCCTCATGTCGCAGCCGCGGGCAACCCCTGCCGGGTTTTGCGCAAGATCACAAAAGAAGACAGCATCGAGGACATCCTCAAAGAGGAAGAGCGCAATTTCAAATAAGTCTTGGCAGCCGTTGCGCCGCCTTGTGCGATAGGACAATCCGGTGCCGCGCCCTTGGTGTTTATTCAGAGCCTGCACCAAGAGCACGGGGAGTTTTAATTGCTTTCAAACAAGTTTTATCCGTCACAGCCTCCCATCCTTGCAGATTTGAGGCTGCGGGGCTTAATCAGCCTTAAAGCTCTCCTGTCAGACATTCGATGGCCTGCTGCAAGATCACGGGCCCAAAGGAGGTGAGAATGGACTCGGGGTGAAACTGCAGGCTTAAGATCTTGTCGCTTTGACTGTACATGGCCATGTTGATGTCGTTGACGCGGGCTAGGTCCTCGCAAGTTTGCGGCAGTCTGTCCACATATAAGGAGTGGTAGCGCCCCACGGTCAAAGGATTGGGCAGGTTTTTAAAGCAGGCCTTGCCCTCGTGGGTCAGAAGCGAGCTTTGCCCATGCAAGATCTCAGGGCACAAGCTGACGCTGCCGCCCAAGGCCAGGGCCAAAGCCTGATGCCCAAGGCAGACGCCGAGCATGGGGATCTTGGTCAGATTATCTTCGATGATGGGCAGCAGATTGTTGGCATCCTTGGGGTGGGAGGGCCCGGGGGAGAGAAAGATCAAAGGATGGGAGCCTTCATCTTCGATGGCCCGGGCAGTGGCGGCAATGGTCCCGACGCTTACGTCATTGCGGTAGATGATGGTCTCAAAGCCCAAGAGCTTGATGTTGTCTATCAAGTTGTAGACAAACGAATCGAAGTTATCCAAAAAGATGATCTTAACGCTCATGACTAGTCCTCCTTAACCTTGAGCAGAGCAGAAAGTGCAGCCTTGGCTTTGAAGAAGGTTTCATTGCACTCGTCGGCAGGATTGGAATTTAAGGTGATGCCGCAGCCTGCGGTTACGTTGGCATAGCCGTTTTCAACCAGGGCCGAGCGGATAACGATGCACGAGTCAAACGAGCCGTCGGCGCTCAGTCTGACCACGGTGCCGCCGTAGAAGTTGCGGCGTTTGCCTTCATAGCGGTAAATCAGATCATGGGCCATGATCTTGGGGGCTCCTGACAAGGTGCCCATGTTCATCACCGATAAATAGGCGTGCAACGCATCGAGATCTTCGCGCAGCTTGGCCTTGACGTCGGTCACAAGATGCATGACATGCTGATACTTGGCCACATACAAAAGGCGGCTGACCTCGGTGGTGCCGCTTATTGCAATGCGCGACAGATCGTTGCGCGCCAGATCCACCAGCATGATGTGCTCGGCCAGCTCTTTTTGATTGGTCCTAAGCTCAAGCTCGATGCGCGAGTCGATGATCTTGTCCAAACTGCCGTCGCTTTTCAGAGCGCGCGGGCGGGTGCCTGCAATGGGGCTGATATAGATCTCGTTTAAGGATTTCTCGTAGCGCAGGGCAAACTCGGGGGAAGTGCCGAACAAGGTGAATTCGTCGGTGTCCAAATAGAACATGTAAGGGGAGGGGTTGGCCTTTTTCAAGAGGGCATAGGCATCCTGCGGCTTGGTGCACTTGACCTTGAAGGTGCGCGCAGGCACCACCTGAAAGGCATCGCCTTGGCGGATATGCTCGATAAGCGAGCGCACGATTTGCGAAAACTCTTCGTCAGAGTGGCTCTTTTGCACATCAGAGTAATCAGGCTCTTTGAGTTTGAGATCACGCGCGGGGGCCGCAAAGTCTTTGATGGACTCCATGAGCTCTTGGGCCTTGAGGGCCAGATCGCCCAAAAATTCGTTTCTTTGGCTGAAGTCGCAGACATTGAGAGTGGAGACGCTCTTTTCATGATCGACTATCAGGGCCATGTCAAAGAAGATGATGCAAAGATCGGTTTCATCCCCGCTCTTTTTTATATTTTGATACGAGGGCACCGTTTCAAAGGTATTGATGAAGTCAAAGGCGATGGCCCCCGAGATAAAGATCTTCGATAATGGCCTGATGAGGCTTTGCAGCTTGATGAGCACATCGATGGGGTGGGGATGCTTTAATCTTTGATCTTCATCGAGGTTTACGGGCGGGCGCTCAAAATAAATGCCGTAGGTTTTGGTCTTCTCGTCATAGACTGCCTGTTTAAAATCGGGCAGCACCAGATTGCACAAAGCCTTGCCGTTGCCGTTTAAGGGCTTTAAGAAGGCGGTGCGATCTTTGACGGTGACCTTTAACGCAGGATGGATGCCCACAAGGCACATGCGGTTTTGCTTGGAGAGCGGATCGGCCGACTCCAGCAAAATAGTGTTGGGGCCCGGCTTGAGGCTCTCGTACAGAGCATGGGGATCGTCAAGGTAATCAAGGGGGAAATTTAACTCTTGCATAACATCTCCAAAGCTGATGCAGGAGTCAAACATGAAAAAACCCGCATCAGCGGGCTTTAATCGGCAACAACGCTCAGGCCCGCCCTTAAGGGAGGCACCAGCGCCAAACTAAAGATGCCGATCGATTGTTCATATACCATTCCTAAAAATGTCTTTGACTGACCCATATGCTAGCACAAGTTTGAAGAGGAAAAAGGGCCTTTTTGCAAAATTGCGGATAAAAAGCCCAAAGCACCTAAAATGTGCATAAATTGACGGTTATTGCCATAATTTGGTGCATAAAATTTCCTCAAGCCGAAACTGTCGGCACAGACGGGCCCAAGCCGTCATATCTGCGTTATCATGTGGGGCAGGCAGCATAGGCTGCACGGTTTAACTGCAAAAAATAGGGAGCAAATATGATTGATTATGCAAAGCTTTGCTGCGGCGGGTTGGCTTCGTTACGTCCTTATCAGGCCGGCAAACCCATAGACGAGGTTAAAAGAGAGTACGGCCTTGAGTATGTGGTAAAGCTTGCTTCTAACGAAAATCCCTACGGCCCGAGCCCCAAGGTCAATGAAGCTTGTCTTAAAGCCTTGTCAGAGTGCCACTATTACCCCGATTCCAACGGCTTTTATTTGAAAAAGAAGCTTCATGAAAAGTTCGGCTTCAAAGAGGACACCATTACCCTGGGCGACGGCTCCAACGAGCTTATCAACCTGATTTTCCAGGCCTTTGTCGACGATAAGGTCAACGTGATTGTGCCGCGCTATTCATTTGTGGTCTACAACATGGAGGCGACATTGGCCGAGGCTGCGGTCAAGACCGTGGAGCTTAAAGATTGGAATCTTGATCTTGAGGCTGTTTTAGATGCCGTTGACGACAAGACCCGCATGATTGTGCTCACAAACCCCGGCAACCCCACCGGCACGGCCGTCGGCGAGCAGGAGCTGCACGAGTTTGTCAAAAAGATCCGCGAGGACATCCTGGTGGTGCTCGATGAGGCCTACAACGAATTCCAAGGCGACGATTTTATTCGCAGCACCGACTGGATCGAAGAGTGTCCCAACCTCATCGTCTGCCGCACCTTCTCCAAAGCCTACGGTTTGGCAGGCCTGCGCATCGGCTACATGATCTCAAACCCCCAGATTGCCTCTTTGATGAACACCATTCGCGCTCCTTTCAATGTCAACGCCGTGGCTCAGGCTGCCGCCATCGCCGCTTTGGATGACGACGAGCACTTAAACAAGGTCATCAAGGGCAATGCCGTCGAGCGCGAGCGTTATGCAAAGTTCTTTGCAGACAAGGGCTATAAGATGATCCCCTCGAAGACCAACTTTGTGTGCGTTGATCTTGGGTTTGATGCAGGCGAGCTTTTTACCAATCTCCTCAAAAAGGGCGTTATTGTCCGTCCGCTTAAGGGCTATAACCTTAACACCTATTTGCGCATCTCCATCGGCACCAAGGAAGACAATGACAAGTTCTTCCGGGCCTTCGAGGAGCTGGTCGGTTAATGGAAGTTTTAAAGGTTGGTTTAAAAACCGCGCTCAAAGAGGGGGCAGAGGTCATGCTGCCTCCTTCCAAGTCTCTGTCCAACCGCGCTTTGCTTCTTTCCTCGCTGGGCAGGGGCCGGTGCCTGGTGCGCAACGTGCTCAAATCTGATGACACGGCGCGCATGCTCGAGGCTTTGCAGGACTTGGGAGTAAGCTTGGAGGTCAAAGACAGCGGCGATGTGCTGATCGAAGGCTTGGGCTCTTTGTTTGAGTGCAGCAAGCCTTTGACCTTGGATCTTGGCAACGCGGGCACCGCCATGCGCCCTTTGTGCGCAGCCTTGGCGCTCTCCTCGGGCTCCTTTACCCTGACCGGAGTTAAGCGCATGATGCAAAGGCCCATCGGTCATTTGGTCGAAGCTTTGAGGACCATGGGCTGCAATATTCAGTATCTTAAAGACGAGGGCTTCCCCCCGCTTAAGATAGAGGGCACGAGGGTTGAGAGCGCACAGACGGTCATTGACGGCTCTGCCTCATCGCAGTTTATCAGCGCTCTTTTGATGACCGGGCCTTGTTTAAAAGGCGGTCTCAAGCTTGAAGTTGCGGGCACTTTGATCTCAAAGCCCTATGTTGATCTGACCATCTCTTTGATGGAGCAGTTTGGAGCAGCGGTCAAAAGGGATAGCTACCGCCTCTTTGAAGTTGCAGGCACGGGTTATTGCAATCCTCCTGAGGCTTTAATTGAAGGGGATGCGTCCTCTGCCTCATACTTTATGGCCATGGGCGCCATTGCAGGCAGCATTGCCATCCGCGGGATCGGAAGCAAAAGCGTGCAAGGCGATCTTAAGTTTGCAAGGGTTCTGCAAAAGATGGGGGCAGACATCAGGGTCAATGAAGATGAGATTTTGGTGCACAAAAGCAAACTGCACGGCATCGACATTGACATGAATGACATGCCCGATGCGGCCATGACCTTAATCCCCCTGTGCCTGTACGCCGACGGTCCCGTTGCGGTGCGCAATGTGGGCAGCTGGAGGGTCAAGGAGACCGATCGCATCGCAGCTTTGGCAAGGGAAATGCGCAAAGTGGGCGTAAAGGTTGAAGAGGGGCCTGACTATCTTATGGTTGACGGCTCGGTGCGCAACCGCGAGATCCCGCAGTTTGCCACCTACGATGATCACCGCATGGCCATGTGTCTGTCCTTGGTTGCATTTGACAGGCCGGTGCTGATTGAAGATCCTAAGTGCACCAAGAAGACCTTCCCCGGGTACTTTGAGGTGTTTGACAAGCTGTGCACCAAGGCTGACTTATGATATTAAGCTTCAGCCTTAAAGAGCGCCATTTGTCGCCCTTGATGCTGCGTGCCATAAGGGCAACGCGACAAAAAGACAAAATTAATTATTCTTTATGGCACCTCTTGATTTTTCATGAAATCGGGAGGTTTATTATTTATAACCTGAATATCCAAAATCTCTCATTTTACCGGCCTGAAAACCCTGCCAATCCCATAAAAAGCCCTGAATAACAAACAGATGGCTGTCTTCATGTTTTATTGATTT
>CAZYXT010000008.1:0-33551 GCA_964651505.1 uncultured Enterobacterales bacterium | reverse complement strand
CAAGAATATTGGGCCGGCGTTGAGGGACATCACGCGTTGCTCGATAACCCCAAGATCTTTAATCAGGACGGCACGCAGTCCTGCCCCGATTTTTCTTAACCGCAGGGGGTTTTGCAGTTAAACTTAAGGCAGGAGGATCTCATGCTGGATCTTAAAAGTCTTTACAACTTCATCAGTGTAGCCCGCGAGCGCTCCATCACCAAGGCAGCCTCAAAGCTTTACATTTCCCAGCCTGCGCTGACCCGTCAGATCCATGCTCTCGAGGAGGAGTGCGGGACTCCCTTATTCATTCGCAGCCGCCACGGTCTGACCTTGACCGAAGAGGGCTTGTTTTTGATGAACAGGGCAGAGCAATTGCTGGACTTTGCAGACAAGACCTTAAGCGATCTCAAAGGGGGCAGCTCGGAGCTTAAAGGCCGCATCGCAATCGGCATGGGGCTGTTGTCATCCTGCAAAGATCTTGCTTTGGCCATGGGAGAGTTTGCCCTGGCTCATCCGCAGGTTACCTTTGAGGTGAGAACGGCTAATGCCGATGCCATCAAACTGCATATCGAGCGGGGCACCTTGGATGTGGGGCTTTTGCTTGAGCCCATCGACACCGAGCTTTTTGACAGCTGCCATTTTGCAAGGGAGCGCTTTGCCCTGTTCATGCCCTCTGATCACCCCTTGGCCAAACAAGATTGCGTAAGCTTTGCCGATCTTAAAGGCTTAAGCCTCATCTTGCCCTCGCGCCTTGATGTGAGGCAGGAGTTTGAAAAGAATTTGAGCAAGGTTAAACCCTTGAAAATAAACTACAGCAACCTTACCTCAAACGGCGTCTTATTGGTCAAAAACGGCCTGGGCCTGTCCATAGCGGTCGATGACGGCTACAGCTTTGATCCTGCCCTGGGGATCGCGGCAAGGCCCTTTGAGCCGCCCATCATCTTCAGCTCAACCTTGGCATGGCGCAAAGGCGGGGCTTTAAGCAAAGCCGCTGCAGCCTTCGTTGATTTTGTGGTCAAAAAGATTGCAGACAGCGTTGAGGCCGATACCGCTAAAGAAGATTAGAAGACCTTAAGAGGCTCTCTTCAAATCTTCCCCCGGCTGCCCCGAAGCACTGTCCCCGGGCCCTGCCCCAAACGGCGCCGCAGCCTTGGGCGCGCCATAACCTTAAAGCATGACCGCCCCTTGAAAAACGGTATTTTACACGCCGTGCTCTTCCTTTTATGCTCAAAGCATCGATAAGAGGAAGATCTGTTATGAAACATCATTTGGCAAAAGCGGCGCTTATGCTGTGCGCTTTGACCTTAAGCGCAGCAGACGCGGCCGCCTCATCAGACGAAATCTATGGCAAAGACGGCCCCGCAGCGGCAGAGCAGGCAGGAGAGCCGGGCATCATGGCCCAAAAGGTCAAGGTGACGGCAGGCTCAAAAACCTTTGAGGCTGTGTGGTACGACACGCCGCTTTCGCGCGAGGTGCTGTCAAGTTTTCCCGTCACGGTGAGCATGTCAGGGTATTTGGGGCGCGAGTATTACGGCGCCTCGCCCTTGCACCCGCAAACAAGGCCCGAGGGGCAATACCATTTTAAGGACGGGGAGATCACCTATTGCTTTGAAAATAACACCCTGGCCATCTTCCATCATCAAACCGACCGCCCCAATCTTGGCATGGCCGTGGTGCCCATCGGCAGGATCACAGGCGGCCTTGACGAGTTTTTGAACATGCCCCAAAGAATTGAGGTCTTGTTTGAGGTCTCAAACTAAGGGCAATGCCAAAGGCTAAGGCCTGTCGCAATACACACAGCGTTTTTAAACCGCCTCGGGCACATTAAGAGGACACTATGCAATACAGGAATTTGGGCAAACTTAAGGTCAGCGCCATCGGCATGGGCTGCATGGGCTTCAGCCACGGCTACGGCAAGGCCCCTCAAAAAAGCGAGGCCGTAAGACTCATATTGGAGGCCTTTGACAGAGGCTGCACTTTTTACGACACGGCAGAGGGCTACTTGCACGGAGAAAACGAAAAACTCTTGGGCGATGCTCTTAAGAGCATTCGCAACAAAGTTGTCTTGGCCACCAAGTTTCACTTAGACGACAGCGAGGTCGGATCTGATCTCAAAACCGCCGTGCGCGCCCATTTGCAAAGATCGCTTGGGCGTCTTGGCTGCGATCATGTCGATCTTTACTACTATCACAGGGTCAATCCCAAGTTTGATCTTGCACAGGTTGCAAAGGCCGTTGCCCCTTTAATCAAAGAAGGCCTGATAGGAGGCTGGGGCCTTTCGCAGGTTAGTTGCGAACAAATTAAGCTGGCCCATGAGATCTGCCCTTTAACCGCCGTTCAAAGCGAGTATTCCATAGTCGAGCGCATGTTTGAAAAAGACGTCGTGCCTTTGTGTGAGAAGCTTGGCATCGGTTTTGTGCCATTCTCTCCCATGGGACAGGGCTTTTTGTCGGGGGCCTATAGGGCAGGCGGCGTTTATGAGGGCGATGATGTCAGACGCGCCATCACCCGCTTTAAAGATGAAAACATGCAAAAGAACCTGCCGCTTTTATCCTTGATGCAAGAATACGCTCAAAAGTACGGCATGACCCTTGCTCAATTTGCGCTTTGTTGGATCTTAAAGATGAGCCCCGTCCATGTCCCCATCCCGGGCATGAGAACATCAGCGCGCATTCAAGAGAACCTTGAGGCAGCAGACTTTGAAATAAGCGCAGGCGATCTTAAAGAATTTAACCAAAAATTGGAGGGTCTGACCCTGTACGGCAACCGCACCGACGAGGACATCATGGCCATGTATAAAGAAGATGACAGGGCAAGGCCCCAAGCCGTGCTCGATTAGCCATTAAAAGGCCCCGCGGGGCAAAAGCCCGGGCGCTTTTAAGATGAGCGCCTTAAGACTAAAACCGGATAACAGCATCAAATTGCAAATATTGATAAGAGGAAGCATATGAGCACCACTGCAAACACCATGACCGCCGCCGTTTTGGCAGGCTCATGCAATCTTGAGGTAAAAGAAGTTCTGATGCCCAAAGCGGGCCCGGGCGAGCTTTTAATCAAAGTCTTATCCTGCGGAGTGTGCGGCTCTGATATTCACATGTGGAAACAGGGCAAGCCCTGGGGCGAGGGTCTGACCGACTTTATTTTGGGCCACGAATTTTGCGGCACCGTGGTCGATCCGTCCGATTCCAAATTCAAGGTTGGCGACAGAGTCACCTTTTGGGCCAATCTTTATTGCGGCAAATGCGATATGTGCAGACAAGGCCTTGAGCATTTGTGCCGCGCGGTGGGAGGCAAAAACTACATAGGATTCGTGCAAAACGGCGGTTATGCCCAATTTTTCAAGGGCCCTGCCAAGAATGCCTATCTTTTGCCCGACACGGTCTCTGATTTGGCCGCTGCAACCATCGATCCTCTGATGGTTGCCTACCATGCCGTCAAAAGATCTAATCTTGGCCTCAACAGCAAAGTTCTTATCGCAGGCTCGGGGATCATAGGCTCCTTTATTGCCGATCTGTGCCGCAAAAAGGGCGCAAGCTATATTGCCATGACCGCCCCCAACGACATCAAAACCAAAAAGCTCCATGAGCTTAAGCTTTGCGACGATTGCTTTTTAAGCTCAGATCCCAATCTTGACGAAAAGCTCTCAAAGGCAGCCCCGGGTGGCTTTGATGTCTGCTTTGAGGCCGTGGGCAATGAGGATGCCTTCTCCTGCCTGCTTTGCAACGTGAAACCGGGCGGCACGGTGGTCATGATAGGCAACACCATAAGCCCCAAGATCAGCTTTGAGATGAATCGGGCCGTCTTAAACGAAATCACCTTAATGGGATCGGTCTCCTGCACCGAAAAGGAGTTTACCGAAACCATCGATCTTATCGCCTCAGGCTTTATCGAGCCTGAAAAATTTGTCACCGACAAGGTAGATCTTAACAAGCTGCAAGATACCTTCAAGCGCCAAGGCTCCATTGATGATCCGCTCTTAAAGGCAGTCTGCCTGCCAAACGGCACCCCCTCTTAAACCCTCAAGAACGCCGCCAAAGTGCAAGGCGGCATCTTTTGCACAACAAAAAGGTCGCACACCGTCATAAAGGAGAAGAGCATGCCCCATCTTGCCGATACGAAAAATCAGGCCCCGTCCTCAGGTTTGGGCAACTTTAAGCTTAAATGCTCTGTGCTTACTCTTGCCTTGGGCCTGTGTTTATCAGGCCAGGCTATAAGCGCCGATATTTTTGCAAAGGATTTGCCCTCTTTTGAGACGGTCGCTGCCCAATCCCATGGCGCGCACCGCGATGTCAAAGCCCTGGTGTGTTACTTTTCGCGCTTTGACAATACGCAGCTGAGCGCCGAGGATGCCGATATTCTCACCCGCGCATCCATTGTCATGGATGAAGGCAGGCCCATCGGCAGCACGGCCTTTATTGCCAAGATCATTGCAAAAGATCTTGATGCTCCTATGTTCTCCATCAAAACCCAAACCCTGCTGCCCTCTGATTTTGATGAGCTGGTTGACTTAAACCATATAGAGCAAGAGCAAAGGACCATTCCTGCTTTGCAGGGGATCCCCGATCTTGAGGGGTATGACGTCATCTTCATAGGCTACCCCATCTGGGCCATGCGGGCGCCGCGGGCCGTGAGCACCTTTGTGCAAAGTCTTGATCTTAAAGGCAAACAGGTGGTGTTCTTTTGCGGCCATGACGGCTACGGAGCAGGCTCTTCGATGAGCGCCCTCTCCTCTTTGGCAAAAGGCGCCATCATCAATCCCAACCTTTTGGCCCTGGACAGCTCTGAGATCCCGCAAAGCACAGACAGGATCTTAAATTTCGTGCATGGCTTGGAGCTTATAAAAAGCCGCTGAGGCTCTAAGGCAGGCAAGGATTTTTGCCCGGGGCAAAGCATCAGTTCCTCTCTTGGCCCCGGGCGTTGCTTTTTATATTGGCAAGGCGATCTTTTTTTGGCGCATTTGGCCTTGCTCTTGCCTGTTATCTCACCTTTTTGCAATGCTCAAACTTATTGGCGCCTGAGGCCTGCCCGCTCAGGCTTCAAAGAGGCAGGTCAAGCCCCTGCCTGATGCAGGATTGCCATTTATAGCTTGTCATTAAAGCCATAAAATGTCTGTCAAAGATAAATATGACAGGCTATGGGCCTCTGTAATGACGAACTATAAGTTGCAGCATTTTGGGTGCGATTTTACAAACAAGCTTAGGATTAGGATTTGCATCAATGGCGCCAAGCACCGATAGTTGCGATAAACCCGCGGTGCTGACAAACTATAAGTGAATTTTTGACAAACTATTTATGACATGTCCGCCTTAAGGCAAAAAGGCGCGCAGACAAATAAGGAGGCTTGCGCCTCCTTTAAACTTTGAGCTTTAGTTTTGTACTAGATGACAACCAGTTTGCCTTCGATGGCCCCTGCCTTGTCCAGGGCCTCCAAAACCGACATCAGATCCCCGGGGGCCAGGCCGATTTCATTGATGGCCCGCACCAGATCATCTAAGGTCGTGCCGGTATCAAGCTTGAACATCTTGCGATTATCCTGCGTGACCGTGATGCTCGAGTCGGGGACCACCGTGGTCTCTCCTTGAGAGAAGGCATTGGGCTGCGAGACCTGCGGATCTTCTCTGACCGTCACGGTCAGACCGCCGTGGGTGACGGCCACGGGCTTTAACTTGACCATCGAGCCTATGACAATGGTGCCGGTGCGCGAATTGACCACGATCTTGGCCTCATCTTCGCCTTCTTTGATATCAAGGTTCTCCAAGGCCGACAAGAATTCGACGCGCTTGGTGGGATCGCGCGGGGCATTGACCCTGATGGAAACGGCATCTTCTGCCACCGCCGAGCCCGGGCCGAAAATTTCGTTGATGCTCTGTGCCACGTTCTTGGCCGAGGTGAAGTCGGGGCGGTTTAAGTTAAACACAATGCTGTCTGACATGGAGAAGTTGGTGGGCACCTCGCGCTCGACGATGGCACCGTTGGCAATGCGTCCCACGGTCGGGGTATTGACCACCACGCGGGAGCCGTCGGCGCCTTCCACGCCCAATCCTCCTACCACCAATGAGCCCTGGGCAATGGCATAAGCATTGCCGTCAATGCCTCTTAGCACGGTTTGCAGCAGCGAACCGCCGCGCAGCGAAGTGGCCTCGCCGATGGCCGACACGGTCACGTCGATCTGCTGGCCGGGCTTGGCAAAAGGAGGAAGCTCGGCATGGACCACGACCGGGGCCACATCCTTGATCTTAAGGGAGGTGCTCTCGGAGATCTTGATGCCGAAGTTTGTGAGCATGGATCTGAAGCTTTGCTCGGAAAAATCGTTGTTCTTCTCGCCGGTGCCTGCCAGTCCCACCACCAGGCCGTAGCCTACCAGCTGATTGGGACGCACGCCCTCCACCCCTGCCATGTCCTTAAGGCGCACGGCATTAGCATCGGTGATAAGCAGCACCAGGGGAAATACCAGGGCAGCTGCCAAGCTGACTAATCTTTTCATCTTAACCTCCGCTTCACGCTCTTGTCCCTCTTAAACCATATCCTTGATACGCCGCTCTTATGATATCGGCTTAAAGCCCCCCTTGATGTTGTGCGGGGCTTTAAGTGTTTGCCATAACTTTGTCTTAAAACTTTAGGACTCCTGCCGCGCCGCGGCCTGCCCTTTAAGGCTCTTGTCCTTTTAAGAGATCTGAGCCTGAACCTTTCTTCTTTTAAAAACCCATCTTTATGCCTTAGAAGAAGATGTTAAAGGCGCTGTTGAAGAACTTTGACAGCCAGCCTCTTTCCTGATTGGCCGCAAAGTCGCCCGTGCCGCCGTATTGAATGCGGGCATTGGCAATGCGCTGCGAGGAGATGGTGTTGTCAGAGTCCACATCCTCAGAGCGCACGATGCCTGTGACGCGCACGTATTCGTTGCCGTTATTTAACATCAGCCATTTTTCGCCGCGCACCACCAGATTGCCGTTGGCCAAAACCTTGATGACGGAGACCGAGATCTGCCCTGACAAGGAATTGCTTTGCGATGCATCAGAGTCGCCGGTGAAGGACGAGCTGTTGCTGACGCTGACCGAAGTATCGTAACCGCGGGCCGTGATCGCTCTGCCGCCCACGGTGAATCGGCCGATATTCATATTGTTCTCGCGGCTCAGATCAGTCGCTGCGCTCTTGCGAGCCGACGTCGATTCCTCAAGGTACACCGAAATGAGATCGCCTACCTTATGAGCCCTGGTGTCGGTATACAGCCCCGTGGTGGCCGCATAGGGATTGAACAAAGATCCCGTTGGCACCGCCGAAGTCTGATCTTCTTGCGGCATGGCCGGGGCGTAGGCCGGATCGTCGGGTTTGGGATCAAAGGCGTCCAAGGCGCAGCCCTGCAATCCCAGGGCCGCAAGACACACGCTTAAAGTCAGTGCAGCATATTTCATCTTCAAACCTCCTGTGCCCTAGCTTTTCTCTCCCAAGCTTTAATCAGCGTTTATCTTAGGTCGATTGAATCAAAGAACCCATCATCTCGTCGACGACCGTGAGCACCTTGGAGTTCATCTCATAGACGCGCTGGGCCGTGATGAGGTTGACCAGCTCTTCGGTGACTTGGACGTTGGAGGACTCGAGCATGCCCTGGCGGATGGTGCCCATGCCGTCTTCGCCGCCCACGCCTTGCTGCGGGGCGCCCGAAGCCTGGGTTTCGAGGTATAAGTTGTCGCCGATGGGCTCAAGACCCGAGGGATTGATAAAGTCGGTGACGGTAATTTGACCAAGATCTTGGGTCTGGGCATCATCGGCCGTTTCGATGGAGACCTGTCCGTCCTGGCTGACCGTGATGCTCGTGGCATTTTCGGGCACTTGGATCTGAGGCAGCAGGGGATAGCCCTGGGACGTGACGATGGTGCCTTCTTCGTTCTTGGTAAACTGGCCGTTGCGCGTATAGGCGGTGGTGCCGTCGGGCAGTTCGATTTCAAAGAAACCGCGACCTTGAATCATCAGATCAAAACTGTTGTCGGTGGTCTCCACATCGCCTTGGCTGAAGTCCTTTTGCGTGGCCACGACGCGGGCGCCGGCACCGAGCATCAAACCCTCGGGCAAATAGGCATCGGCTGTCGACCGGCCGCCGGGGGCATTGATCTTTTGATAAAGAAGATCTTCAAAAATGGCCCTGCCTTTTTTGTAACCTACCGTGGCGGCGTTGGCCAAATTGTTGGATGTGACCGAAATATTGGTCTGCTGGGCATCCAAACCTGTTTTGCTAATCCATAGAGCCGGTATCATAAGCCCTCCTAACTAAAACTCAATAAACCGTTTTGAGCCTCATCCATCGATGAGGCCGATTCCATCATCCTCACCTGCATGTCGTATTGGCGCTGGATCCGAATGAGGCTTGTCAATTCTTCGACGGGATTGACATTGCTGCTCTCAAGCATCCCGCTGCGCAATTGTTTGGTGTCATCAAATGCAAGAACCGATCCGTCTCGCGGTCTGAAAAATCCGTCATAGCCTTTTTCCAAAGGCTTCTCATTGGCAGAAACCAGCTTGATGCGCTGATACTCTTCTACCACGTCGTTGGCAGCTCCCCTCGGCCTGCCTGAGATCATGCCGTCATTTGAGATGCTGATCTCCTCCAAATCGGCAGGCAGCCTGATCTGACCCCCGTCTTCATCAAGCACGGGAAAACCGCTTGAGGTCAAGAGCAAGCCTTCGCTGTCCATCGTCAATGAACCGAAGCGGGTATAGGCTTCCTGCCCCTGAGCATCCGATATGGCCAAAAGAGCGTCTCCTGCCAAAGCCACATCCAAAGCGCGATGGGTGCTTTGCATCCCGCCCTCGGCCATGTTGTAGCCCGGCCGCTCGGTCATGGCAAAAGCGCGGGTCGGATAAGCATTGCCAAACACCGACATGGCGCGCGAGTTTTCAAAATCTGCTTTAAAGCCCGGGGTATTGGCATTGGCCAAATTATTGGAGCGCACGCCCAAAGAGTGAAAATTCTCTTTGGCCCCCGACATCGATATCCACAACAGGTTATCCATAAGGCCTCTCCGTCACGTTCTGTTCTTCAAGCAATCTCAAGAAGATTGGCTGTTCCTTAAGGGTTTTTACCCATGTAGCAACTTTAATGCCAGGGTCTTGCAATAAATTTTTGACGCAGGGACTAAGGCCGCAAAGGTCAAAGAATAAAGAGGGACGGATGAGAATGTGATTCTTAAGATTGCAGGCGGCGGGGGTGCGGCATAAGCCCTATTTTGTTGGTCCCGGGATCTTTGCAAGGAGGGCCCGGGAGTGTTTAAGAACATGAAGCCTTAAACTTCAAAGAGAAGATCAGTCCTTGTAGACGGGGAACTTGTCGCACAGAGCTTGCACGCGCAGGCGGGCCTTGGCAATGACCTCTTCGTTTTGATAGTCATCGAGGACATCGCAGATGATTGAGGCCAATTCCTTAATCTCATCTTCCTTAAAGCCGCGGCGGGTGCAGGCAGGGGTGCCGATGCGCAGACCCGAGGTTACGAAAGGAGAGCGGGGATCGCCGGGCACCGCATTCTTGTTGACGGTGATGTGGGCCTTGCCCAAGGCAGCCTCGGCATCCTTGCCGGTCATTTCGCGGCCGATGAAGTCCATCAAGAACAGGTGATTGTGGGTGCCGCCTGAGACAACCTTATAGCCGCGCTTCATGACCTCGGAGGCGAGCAGCTTGGCATTGGCCACAACCTGCTTTTGATACTCGACAAACCAAGGCTCCATGGCCTCTTTGAAGACAATGGCTTTGGCTGCGATCACATGCTCCAAAGGACCGCCTTGGGAGCCCGGGAACACGGCCGAATTCAACTTCTTGTACAAAGCCTCGTCGTGGCAGTTGGAGAGAATAAAGCCCGAGCGGGGGCCGCCTAGGGATTTGTGGGTGGTGGAGGTGACCACGTGGGCGTAATCGATGGGGGAGGGATAGACTCCTGCTGCCACCAAGCCTGCCACATGGGCCATGTCGACCATCAGATAGGCCCCGACTTCGTCTGCAATCTCGCGCATCTTCTTCCAATCGACGATGCCCGAGTAAGCCGAGAAGCCTGCGACGATGACCTTGGGTTGGCACTCTTTGGCCATCTTCAAAATATCGTCGTAATCAAGCTCGCCTGCCTCGTTGATGCCGTACTGCACCGAGTTGTAGACCTTGCCTGAGAAGTTGACGGGAGAGCCGTGGGTCAGGTGCCCGCCTGAGGCCAGCGACAAACCCAAAATCGTGTCGCCCGGGGCGCACAGGGCCATGTAGGCTGCGGCATTGGCTTGCGAGCCTGCGTGAGGCTGCACATTGGCATAATCGCAGTGAAACAATTGGCAGGCCCTCTGAATGGCTAATGCTTCTACCTTGTCCACATATTCGCAACCGCCGTAATAACGCTTGCCCGGGTACCCTTCGGCATATTTGTTGGTAAGCTGGCTGCCTTGGGCCTCCATGACGGGACGGCTGGCATAGTTCTCAGAGGCGATAAGCTCGATATGATCTTCTTGGCGCCTGTTTTCTTGCACCATGGCTTCCCACAATTCGGGATCATATTGGGCAATGGTCTTGGCCTTATTCATTTGAATCTCCTGCAACGGGACACTGCATGCATCCCCAATGACAAACACCGCCGTATTTTATCATCTTTGAAGATTAACCGCCCTCAAAAAGCCGCATTGATCACATTTTGACCATGGACATGCCTGTACTTGAAGAAAGATTTGATTGCAGTCTTTAGATGAAGAAGTCTCGCCCGGGGGGCTTGGTTGCAGCGGGTAAAATATGTGAAAATAATGCCGCAGTTTTTGTTTGTTCCTGCCGATATAATCGGCGAACGTCCACAAAATTATAGGCTCAAAATTTTGGGGTTTTGGGGCACAAATGCCCTCGCAATTTTGCTAAAGGAATTTAGCGCTCTGCCGAAACCTTAAGTAAGCAAGATATGCTTAAAGAATGATGCATAAAAAATATAAAAACAAGCATAAATAAAGCAGAAACCGTAGGGAAGAGAAATTTAAAAGAGGTAAGCATCATGGCCATCGATTTTTTAACCAATAACGCTACCAAGTCTGCGCCTGAGACCGTAGCGGTAGCCAAGGGGGTTAAGACCCCTTCCTCGGGAGCCTCCTCGTCATCGACGACAGGCATAACCGATGACGTCACCTTAACCGCCTCGTCGGTCTTAGCCCGCGGCGCCGAAGTTGCCCGCTCCTCCGACGGCATTGATCACGACAAGGTAGATACCATAAAACAAGCCGTAAAAGACGGCACTTATCAAGTCAACTATGAGTCGGTGGCTGACAAGCTCGTAGGCTCCGAAGAAGAGCTGGCATCCATCGTGGGAGCGTTCATGTAAAAAGCCCGGGACCGGCTAATGTTCAGTTGCCTCTCTTGCCTTACATTTTGTAAGGCATGTTTTTATGGTTAAGCCACCCCCTCCTCACAAGATCACATACAGCCTCGATCCAAAGACTCCAAAATTGCGCTTGCAAGGCTTGTTGCGTCAGCACAGCGCTGAGACCATGTCGTGTGCCCGCCTTGCTGCAAAGATCATTGAGAGCCGCGATCTCGTTTCCTCAAAGCGCCCCGACTCTTGCCAAGATCTTTTAAGGCAGCCCCGCGGGAAGATTTGCCCATCGAAGCTGCCTTAAGTTGCATCCTTGGAACTTTAAGTTCTTGGGACGGCACTTTTAGTTAAAGCAGTTTACCCACTTTCCTGATGATGACACGCGGCACTGCGTGATCCTGCCGCGATTAGGGTTGCCGACATAAGAGGGCACGGTGGTGTTCATGGGCTGAACACTCTGGTTGTACATGTTAATCATATTCCAAGTATTTTGATTGGTCTGATTGATTGAGTTGCTCAGCTGTTGCAAGGCTGCCACGGCTTCTTGTGCCTGAGCGGCATTGCGTTGAGCATTGAGCGCTTGAATCTGAGCCTGAGCCAAAGCAGCCTGCTGTCTTTGCTGAGCAACGGCCGCCAGCCGTGCATCACGCTCCTCTATTTTTTGTGTGACTTTGGTCAGCAGTCCTGCCACGAACTCGTCTTCATTGCAGATGTCATAGTAATCCGGCCAAGATGAGAAAGGAGCCCGGGCTCTTGCTTTGCACTTTTGCGCCATGTACTCCTCTTTTACTATTTTGGCGCGGTTTTCTTTGCTTGTTAAAACCGACTCGCTTAGCTGAGAGATGATCTCTTGTCTTACGGACATCAGCCTTTCCCAATAAGACTCGGGCAGAGTGGTTTGCTCGGACTGTGCTGTGGGGCTGATTTTTTGCACGCCTTGGTGTTGCCCCTGAGCATTGTAAACAAAACCATAGCGCGATGGGGTATTGCTTTTTTCATCTACCAGACTGGCAACCCCTGCGCCGGTAATTTTATTGAACTGGAATGCGTATGAAAAGTTAGGATATCTTTTTACCAGCAGTTCAATCCCTGATATAGGATATTCATACCTGGCATAGAGAATATGTTGTGCCTTATCTTCAACTGCGGAGATCCTGACATAATCAAGCTTATGTCCATTATCTTGAAAAGCAATGCCCCTAACTGTACCGGCGCCTGAATAATCAACGCCGTTTAAGATTATGCCTCCCAACTTATCTTTTTGATAATAGTAGGTCGGCTCTTGGCCCGGGCTCTTATAATCTGCCAGTTTTTCAACGAACCTATCCTCAGAACGGGCAAACTCACGGCCAAGGCCATAGGCATAGCCGTCTTTGCAGGCACCGTCCCAGTAATGGCCAGCTCCCAGCTTTATTGCCTCATCTTCTTTTTTGTACCTAAGATAGATGCGGCACTGTTCTTTTTTGTTTACAGGTTGAACCCAGGTCTCTTGCACTGCAAATTCAGGATCTGTTTTATGCGCCTCATAATCTGCCAGAAACTGCTTTTCTTGCGCAAAGGTCTCTTCCTCGGACACGGCAAAAAGCTGTGCAATGGAGTTAGTGACGCCGTCTACGGCACTGCAACCGCACAAAAGCACGCTTACGCCAATAGAGGTTGCCCACAAAGCGGGCGATGACAAATTCAAATTCTTTAGCTTCAACATAGTTATGTACCACGACTAACTTGCGCACATTTCATGCAAACGGACTGACATTCATCATGTTAAAAAGCAGACGGGCTGCCTTCAATAAGAAGACTAATCATTCGTGAGGCTTATCACCCAAAATCGCCGCTGAATCCGGCATCGCTGCCCGGGCTTTTAGCTGCGTTTGCCCTATTGCATGAACGCAGCTGTGCTCTTTTGCATATTATCTGCTCTTTAAATGTACCGCCTCTTTTTTCGGCATGCGCCTGTGTGCTCTTAAGAGTAAAGCTGAGGCCTGAATGTCATCCCCGATTTTAACCCGGCACATCATTGTCGGGCGGATCATGGCGGCCATAGTGCTGCAGTCTCTTCAGCCTGCCCTGTGCCGCTTAAGATCCTTATCCTAATAACGGAACAAGGGGCATCTGCCCCTTGCTGTCTGTCACTGCGCGCTGCGTACTTCGGTTAAATTGAACACAGCCTGAATAAGATGTTTAATGCTTACGATTTAATTTGCCTGCCGGCCCTGTCGCTCACCTCCTTTTTGCGTTAATCAAACCTTTGGAACTTGATTGGCCCTTAAGCCTGAGGCTGCATGTAAGGATTGTTGACCACTGCGGCCTGCCCGTACGGCATGATCTCAGAGGCAGGCTCGGGCGCAAGCTCGGGGCTTGGCATCACTGATGCGGCATCGGCTTGAGGCGCAGAGCTCTTGGCTTTGAAACCTGAGAACAGTTCGCGGCTTTGCAGATCCATGCCGAGGACCTCAAACCCGTCCACATCTATCTCGGTGATGCGATCGGTCTTGTTGTTGCTGCCGTCGCGGAAGACCTTGTAGCGCAGATGGCCCGTCACCAGGATCTTCATGTTGTCTTTGAGCAGCGAGCCGTAGCGCGTTGCCATGCGGTAATTGCCGACATCGCGCAAGGTGAGCTTGTGAAGCTCGATGTGCTCTGAGGTTTCCTGGTTTCGCAAATGCCACAGCTCTTTGGTCATGAGGGTAAAGGTTATTAAAGTGCCGCCGTTGGAGAGGGCCACCTTTTTGATGGTCCCCTCCATCACGGTGCCGATAAGCTGAACCTGATTGGCTTGAATCATTCTCATCTCCTGAGTGTTGGTTGGATTTAAGTCATGCCCATCTTAAAGGCAGAGGAGCAGGACAAATTCCAAGATCGCTCGCCAGGCGCGGGGTTTTGAAAAAACTCAAATTAAATCAATAAGTTAACTTAAATCAAGGCAGACAAAAGCGTGATCGCGATCACAAATATTGCAGAATGCATCATGCCCGACCTGTCCAAAAGCGGCGGCAAGGGTTAATGGGAGGGGAAGATGAGGGAAAATCAAGAAAAGAAGAGCGCAAATTTAAACCCCGGGGCCTAAAGCGCAGACCCCGGGCTTAAGCCCGGGGCGGTTAAAGGCTGTCTTTAAGAGACTCAGATCTCTTTAGGCTGCACAAAGCCTATTTTTTCGTAGACATCCTTTAAGGTTACCAAGGCGCGCTCTTTGGCCTTGGCAGCACCATCTGCAAAGACCTGATGCAGATAGCCTTCATCTTGGCGGATCTTGGCGTAACGCTCTTGAATGGGCTCAAGCATGGCCACCACGGCCTCGCCGACCTCCGATTTGAAGGTGCCGTACATTTGGCCCTTAAAGTGCTCCACAAGCTCCTCCACCGTCTTGCCGGTGGAAGCTGCCATAAGCTCAAGCAGATTGGAGACGCCGGGCTTATTGTCCCAATCGTAGGCCACGCGCGGCGGATCGTCGCTGTCGGTGACGGCTCTTTTGAGTTTCTTTAAGATGCTCTTGGGATCTTCCAAGATCCTGATGACATTGTTGGGATTGTCATCGGATTTGCTCATCTTCTTGGTAGGCTCCTGCAAAGACATGATGCGCGCGCCTGCCTTGGGGATCAGGCCCTCGGGGAGGGTAAAGGTTTGACCGTACAGGCTGTTGAAGCGCTCGGCCACGTCGCGCGTAAGCTCGATGTGCTGCACCTGATCATCGCCCACCGGCACCTTGTTAGTCTGATAGAGCAAAATGTCCGCGGCCATCAGAGCAGGATAGGAGAACAGGCCTGCCGACACGTTGCCTGCATAGCGCTTTGACTTGTCTTTGTACTGCGTCATGCGCGACAGCTCGCCCACCTGGGCGTAACAATTGAGCACCCAGCCCAATTCTGCGTGGCAGCTGACATGGCTTTGCAAAAAAATGACGCTCTTGTTTGGATCCAAGCCGCAGGCCAAAAAGATGGCCAGGGTGTTTAAGGTATTGTCTTTTAAGATCTTGGGATCTTGGCGCACGGTGATGGCATGCTGATCGACCACGCAATAAATGCAATCGGCCTCATCCTGCATGGGCACCCAGTTGCGCAGCGATCCTATGTAATTGCCGATGGACAATTCGCCCGAAGGCTGAATGCCTGAGAAAATAATCTCTTTACCCATATACTATAAAACCTCAGACGCTATGCGTCATCCTAAACCGGCAGCTCTCTGATGCACTGAACAAAGCTGCCATAATCGTCAAAAACGTAATCGGGGTTGCTCTCCCTGACATCATGGCCGCGATTGTACCCGAAAGTAAAAGCAATCACGCTCATGTGCGCATTGTGCCCGGCCTCAAAATCGTTGACGCTGTCGCCCACCATGCCGCTTTGGGCAGGAGATACCCCGCACTTGTCGCACACATAGAGCAAGGGGGCAGGATCGGGCTTGCGCTGTGCAATCATCTCGCCTCCGAGCACGCAGTCAAACATGGAATACAGCCCCATGTGCTTTAAAAGCGGCTGTGCAAACATGATGGCCTTGTTGGTGGCCACGCCCAATTTGATGCCAAGCTTTTTAAACTCGCTCAAGGCCTCGACCACACCGGGGTAAAGCTCATAACCCTCGCTTAAGCCCTGCAGGTAGAATTTGTTGAAAAGCTCGCGGGCCTGCCTGATCTGTTCGGGGTCCAGATCTTCTGCCATCGCATCGTATTTTTGGGTCATGGCTCTGGCCAAAAGATTGTTGTTGCCGTTGCCTATATAGGTGGCAATTTGATCGTAAGCAGGCATGGCCGTGCCCATGGCCTCGCAGGTAAGCTTGGTGGCACTGACCAGTTGCGGCAGAGTATGGGCCAACGTGCCGTCCAAATCGAAAATCAAAAGCTTGGGACGAGCAGAAAATTTCATGAAATCTTTCCTGAAGGATCGCAGGGTAAACGTTCTGCTAAATTGTTAAGGCAAATACATCTTTAGTCAAGCCCGGCGTGTGCCAAGGCGCCCCCGATGCTCAAGATGAGAGCCGCAGGCACTGAAAGTAAAGATTGGCAAAGAGAAATTTAAGACTGAAGAGGGGTTAACAGATTGCAGGCGAGGTTTTGAGGAGCCCCAAAAGCGGGGCGCCTCTTTGAGCAGTTAAAAAGCTTATGCTCCCTATTCTTGGCTGCCCAGGTCTTCTTTGAGGTTTTTGAGGGCCAAGGCTCTGTCTTCTTGACCAAAGAAGGCCGAGCCTACCACAAAGATGTTGGCCCCTGCCTTGGCGCAGGCTCCCACGGTCTTGGGATCCACGCCGCCGTCCACTTCGATGAAAGGCTTGACATTGGCCTCGGTGGCCATGCGGCGGATATCGGTGATCTTCTGCAAGGTCGCAGGGATCAGGCTCTGCCCGCCAAAGCCCGGGTTGACCGTCATCACCAGCACAAAATCAAGCTTGTCCCACAAATAGCGCAACATCTGCGGCGGGGTGCCCGGGTTTAAAACCAGGCCCGATTTGACGCCTTGAGACTGAATATAGGTCAAAAGCCTCTCGCAGTGCGGGGTGGACTCGGGGTGAAAGGAGAGCATGGAAGCTCCTGCCTTTATATAGTCATCGACGATGTCCTGCGTGACGGGGTTGACCATCAGATGAACATCGAACACGGCCTGAGGGTACTTGTCCTTTAAGGCCTTCAAAAACATGGGCCCGAAGGTCAGATTGGGCACGAAGTGATAGTCCATCACGTCAAAGTGAATGATATCGATGCCTTTGTCCAAGGCATCCCCCACATCTGCCCCTAAGCTTAAAAGATCGGCAGATAAGATTGATCCTGCAAACATCATGCGCTTTTCCATACTTAAACCTGAAAATTGAAAGCTGTTTTGTCCCGCGCCTGCCTCAAGTCCTGCTCTTGGCGCTTCAAGAGTGCCTGTTCCCGGGGCTTTGAGAGCCATCAGGGTAAAAGCTTACACTATTGAAACGAGGCGGGCACGCCTCATGCAATTTTTAAGACCCGCTTTGTCACATTTTGCTCATCAAAGATGAAATCTTGCCAAAGCCCCCTAAAATTTAATCCCCCAAAAGATCATCTCTTTTGGGGGCAGGGTCAAAGCCTTTTAACTTAAACTAAAAGGGGTTGGCGATTTCGTCTTTGACCGTGGCAAAGGATTTGACAAAGGGCCTGGCCTGCTTGATGGCCGCAGGCAGCCTGGCTATGGCCTCCAAAGCCGACTGACGGCTGGGGTAATCCCCGCAGATCAGCACATACCAAGGCCTGCCATCCATGGTGGTCTCATAAACCCAGTAGCGCTCAGAAAGGGCGGCCGACACATCAATCACGCTTTGGCGATTGCGTCCTGCCACCACCTGCACCGTAAAGTGGGCCTCATTTTTATCTTGAAGCTCCAAGCTTCCGCCCGGCACCGCCTGCCCGGTGAAGGGCACCTGATCGGCTCTGACAATGCCCGAGGCAGCCGTTGCGGGGGACTCAGGCTTGGGCGTCTCATTGGCGCGGCGGGCGCGCGAGGAATTGTCCCCTGCCCTGCCCTGACTTGCAGCAAGCCCTTGGGCATTATTGTTTTGCGCAGGAGCATTGCCCCTGATGGAAGGGGAAGTCTGCACTGCCGAAGCAGGCATCACTCCCATGCTGCGCACCAGGCTGTCCGAGCGCTCAAGTTTGCCTTGGGCAGGAGCGCTTTGAGCGACAGGTTGGGGCGCGGCCTCCTTTGGAGGCTGAGTCCCGGGCTCTTGGGGCTTTTCAGCCTGCGCGGGCGTTACAGGGGCAGGCTCTGCTGTCGGAGCAGGAGCGGGGGCAGGCGCAGGATTTTGGCTCTGCACTGGCTGCTCGGGAGTCTGGTCCTCAGGCTGCGGCAGAGGGGGGATGGGGGCAGAAGCAGGCTCAGCACTGCGCTGCTCTGAGGCCTGTTTCTTAAAATTTGCTTCAATCTGATTTAACTCCTCCCCGCTGATGGTAAGCGAACGTCTGGTGGTGGGATCAGGAGTGTCGGCATCGACGCCTGTTGGAATGGGCTCGGCCAAAGCGCCTTCATCGAGGATGATCGTGCGCCCGTAATCGGGGGTTGATGATTGATCGGACAAGGAGGAGGTGCGGGCTATGTTTTTGGGGTCATTGTCATCCGAGAAGAAATTGCCGCCCAAGATCACCGGGACCAAGCATAAAATCACGATGAGCAGGCACAAAATAGAGATAAACAAGCCTGCCGAGCTTTTCTTTTTCGGAGCGCTTGCGGCCCCTCCTTTGCCTTGGGAGATCTTTGCCTTTTGCGTGTTCTTTCTAAGCTCTCCTGCCTTAGAAGCACCGGGATGTTGATCAGCCATGTATGACTCCGCTGTCAAATAAAAGCACAAAACAGTCCTTGACTGCATAATTGGTATTATTTGACCCTGATTATAGCCTCACTTGTTTAAAAGGGGCTGAAAATTGTGCAATTTGTGAAGCTAAAGCCAATCAAGAGCGCATTTGTCCCAAGATCCCCGGGTGGAAACGGGCCTGGGGGTGTTGCAGTCCAAAATAAAATCGAAAAGAGCGCCGATGCATTTGCCTGTGCCAAAGCAGTCTGCAGGCGATGCCTTGCCGGTAAAACCGCTCATTTTCCTCTCTTTGCCAAAAAGTCCCATTGCCTTATGACTTCCGTTTGATTGGTAAGATTAAACCCCGGGGGTTTTTAGCAAGGACAGATTAGAGCTGCCCTTAAGGCCGCTCCCCGCCGTCTTCATACCATTCCCCCCGGGGATGCTCAATGGCAAAGATTATTTGCCCTCTGTGCCCTTCTTTGTGCCCTCAGCTTGAGAGACAGCCTCCTCTCCAGGGTTCAGCTGCACATCCTGGTAGGAGCTGATATCGGCAAAGGCAGGCACCTGATAGGGCTGAACTTCAGACATAACGGCCTGAGGTTGCAAGACAGGCTGAGTCTCGTCTTCATCCCCAGCATCCTCACCCTCATCCTGACTGCGGATCAGACCCTTTTCATCATAGGTAATGTTGTAACCGAGCTTCTCGTTGGCGTGCTCCATAAAGCCCTTAATGTTGGTACTCCACATTTTGCAGATCACAAAAGTGCCGTCGGGAAGCTCAAGGGGCAGCTGATAGTAGAAGTACAGATCAGGATTGGCATAATTCTTGGTCACCTCCTCCATGTTGCGGATGACGTGGAAAGTGCCTTGCAAGTCATCGGGGAAAGCCTCGATAAGCTGAGCTCCGGTGATGCCTTGGTGATTATTTATGTAATCGAGCACCACGTCGCGAACGAGGTTGCGGGCAATCTTGTAAACTTTATCTTTAAATGATGCTCTTAATCTGAATTTTCTGGTCCTTCTCTTCCTGCCGCCTTCACCGCCTGAGGCTTCATCATTTTCTTCGCTCTTGCCGCCTTCGAAGTTGCCTGTAATGGTGGTGTTGTCGGTCATGGACAGCACGGTGCGCAGTTTGCCAAGATCCTCGTCGGTGATCTCCTCTTCATTGCCGGTGGAGCTGATGAGTTTGCCAAACTCAACCATAAAGGAGTTGATCTTGATCATCAGGCTTTCGCTGTCTTCGTCATTGAGCGAATCAAAGCTGTAGTTGTACTTGGACTCAAGATCTTTTAAGTCTTCGTATTCTTCGGCGGTGACCAGTTTGACAAAATCCTCAGGCTCCAAATTGTCCCTGTTGATCACGATGAAGTTGTAAAGGGCGCCGTTTAAGTACTGCAAACATAAAGCTGCAAACAGCAAGGACTGATTGCTGTTATCAGGCGAGATCTTGGTGAGCAGCAAATAGGAGTTGAGCAGCCTCTTGATGGCTCTCGGGTTAATGCCGATGGAGTTGCGGATCAAATTGGTGTAAAGGTGCAAATCGTCATCGGAGGCGGCCATGTCGATGTCTTTTAAGCACTCGGCCACGTAGCTTTCGATGTTGTAGGAGACCACAGGCATGATGAAGGGGACCTGAATGATCTTGTCAAAAAAGTCCTGGGACTTTTTGGTATCCTTTTCGCCAAAGCCGTACTTCTTTCTGACGCCGCGGAAAATCACCTCGCTGTCAATGGCCAGCACGAACACGCATCCTTTGCAATCCAAGAAGATCTTGAGGACCTCCAAAAGCTCTACCGCGCGCTCAGGCGGCAGACGGTCCAAGTCGTCGACGAACACCACCACCCGGTCGAGATTTTGTTCTTTGAGCTTCTCGTCGATGACCTTCATCAGTTTATCTTTTAAGTTGGAGATCTCGTAGGCCAGATCTGCTCCCATGCTGCTGCCTCCGCCACCGCCAAGATCAATGCCCGAATAGGTCTTGACTGCGGCCTTGGCCACGTTGGTTGCAATGCTTTTGATGCTTGAATACAGTCTTTCGGTGCTCAGGCTCTCCCCGCCGATGGTGCGCAGCATGACTTGCAGCATGGAGAAGGGCAGCATATCCCCAAGATCAAATTGACTAAACTGCCAGGTGTTGAAGTTGACGCAGATGGCTTTGTCTTTGATCTGCTCTTGAATCATCAGCATCAACGAGGTTTTGCCGCAGCCCCACGCGCCCTGAATGGAAACAGTCATGGGGGTGTTGCAGTCCAAGATAAAATCGGAAAGACCGCTGATGTATTTGCCGATGCCAAAGTGATCTACCAGCGATGCCTCGTCGGTAAAACCGCTCATCTTCCTACCTTGCCAGAACAGTCCCATCTGTATGCCTCCCTTTTATTGTTGGTTTATAGAGTATGTTCAATGGTAATTTGAATCCTCAGCGGGCAGCAATTATGAGAGTCCCCGGCAGAACATGCAAGGCTGCTAAGTCAAAAATATCGGATATAAGCCAAATTTGACAGATCAAGGCTGTCTTTGCCTCAAATCACGCAAGACTTCAAAGCATATGTTGCTTTTTGGTGCATGATATCCCTGAGGTTGGAACGGGGCTTTCAGATGATCTGACCTTTAGTGCCCGATGAATTGTTGACCGCCTCAAGACGCGCCTGCATCAGTGAGCTTGCCAGGCCGCTTAATCCCTCATCGGTGTGATCGATAACGCAGCCCCACAGATCTTCATCATCGTAGATGGCGTGCAGGGTGCCGTCCGGCAGCTCAATCTTGCCTTTAAAGCCGTCTTGGTAAGTGCCGTCAAGGCCGACATAAAAAAGCCTGAAGCTTGAACTATCCTTTTTGCTCATGGCAAATTGCACGCGCAAATCAAGCTTGGCAAAATCCATGCTCTGTTTGATCAGATCTTCTGCCGACCGGCGTTCTTTGTCCTTTTGGGCATTTTGATCAAAAAGGCCCAAAAATCCGCGCAGGTTGCCCATCACCATGCCTGCAAACTGAATGAGCTTTTGATCTTTAAGCTCCAAGGGGTGGCGGTTCAAAGAGCAGGTAAACTGCACCAGATCTTGATCTTTGGGTCCCGTAAGGGTGTCCCATTTGCCGCTGCCTTTTTGGCAGTCATAGTAATTGTCAAGGGCGCTGCCCACGGTGATATCCTCGCTGTAATCCTCAAGCACGCTGTTTTTGACCGTATCGACGCCTGAGTCTTTGAAAAAATCAAAAAGCCCCGCCTGCGCCTGCCAGGGCAGCATCAAAGCGCAGAAAGCAGCCGTACAGCAGATTAAAGAGAAAACATTAGGCATGATTGCACCTCCGAGGGTTAATCTTATGGCTTGAGAACCGTGTCTAATGTAAGACAGAACTTAATGAGGCGCAACTTGGCAAAAGCTTTGAAGTCAAAGGCAGACAGGATCAAAAACAATCTTGCCCGGGATTGCGCGCCCAAAACAAATTGCAAAGAAGACGAAAAGAAAGAGCCTGCGCTCTGAACCTTGCGCTTTAACGCCCCGGGCAGGGCCGCATTAAAGAGAAGATGCCGCAAAAAAAGATGCGATTGGCAGGGCTCTGCCCAAGCTAAAAGTTCGCCTGCCCCTTGTGAATTTTTTGATTGCAAAGCCTTGGGATCGAGCCTTAAGCCAAGCCTGCTGCTTTGCCCGGGATCCTTGCTGCATGGCCAAGGGACGCCTTGCAGGCCAACAAATTATTTCTTTTGGCTAACTTATTGATCTGACACAAAGAGCTCACGCGGCTTCACAAAAATCAATAAAAAGCCATCAATTGAGGGCAAAAAGTACTAAAATCTCTTGAAGCTGGTAAAATAGCCCCTCATCTGAGTTAGCGGAGATTTAATTTGGATCGTCCTTCTATACTGGTCATCAACGGACCAAACCTCAATCTGCTCGGAACTCGCGAAGTCAACGTTTATGGTGCCGATACCATGGACGCTCTCGTTGAGAGACTGAGCAAACAGGCTGAAAATCTTGAGGTCAATCTTGAGCATTTTCAGTCCAATCATGAGGGCAGTATCGTCGATAAAATTCAAAGCGCCCGCGGCGTTCACGACTTTATCTTAATCAATGCCGGAGCCTATACCCACACCTCGGTTGCCATCCGCGATGCGCTGCTGGGGGTGTCAATTCCCTTTATTGAAATCCACATCTCAAACGTGCACAGCCGCGAACCTTTTCGCCACCTCTCGTTTTTAAGCGACAAGGCCGTCGGCGTGATTGTGGGTTTCGGCCTTGACGGCTATGAGTACGCTTTGGACAAAGCCGTAAAACTTATAGCTTCGGCAAAGTAAGTTAAAATTGTAGCGCTGTGTTCATGCTCTTTGCGTCTCACAGCCATTAGAACAGGTGACAAAATGCAAATTGATATCCATAAGATCGCAAAGCTCATCGATCTGGTTTCCAATTCAGATATTGCCGAGATCAGCTTAAAGCAAGGCGAAGAAGAGCTTAAGATCTCAAGGCCGCAGGGCTCATCAGGCGTCATCGTGCCTCAAGCTGCGACCATCGCCGCTCCCGTGCAGGAAGCCCCGGCCGTTGCCGCCGCTGCCGCACCCGCCGCCATGCCCGCTGCCCCTGCTGCCGCCCCACAACCTGCTCCCGTGATCTCAGAGGCCGCAGGACAAAACCTGATGCGCTCTCCGATGGTCGGCACCTTCTATCGCTCAGCTTCCCCCACCGCCGATCCTTTTGTCGAGGAAGGCAAGACCGTCAAGGAAGGCGATACCCTGTGCATCATCGAAGCGATGAAGATGATGAATCAAATCCAAGCCGATCGCAGCGGCACCATCAAGAAGATCTTGGTCGAAAACGGCTCTACCGTAGAATTTGATCAGCCCCTGTTTGAGTTTGAATAATAGAGTGCGCCCATGAAATTTGAGAAGGTCTTAATCGCCAATCGCGGCGAGATTGCTTTGAGAGTGTTGCGCGCCTGCAAACAGCTTGGTTTGAAGACCGTGGCCGTGCACTCCACCGCCGATCGCGATTTGATGCACGTCAAGCTTGCCGATGAAACCGTGTGCATCGGTCCTGCGGCTGCCAAAGAATCCTATTTGAACATCCCCTCCATCATTGCAGCCGCCGAGGCCACCTCGGCTTCTGCCATTCACCCGGGGTACGGCTTCTTGTCAGAAAACGCCGACTTTGCCGAAATGGTGGAAAAATCAGGCTTCATCTTCATCGGCCCCACCGCCGACACCATCAGGCTGATGGGCGATAAGGTCAGCGCCAAGCGGGCCATGATGAAAGCGGGCGTGCCATGCGTGCCGGGCTCCGACGGAGCTTTGGGCGAGGACATGGCCGAGAACAAGCGCATCGCCAAAGACATAGGCTACCCCATCATCATCAAGGCCGCAGGAGGCGGCGGCGGGCGCGGCATGCGCGTGGTGCGCTCTGAGGAAGAACTTGAAGAGGCCATTGCCCTCACGCAGCGAGAGGCTGACATGTTCTTCAACAATCCTGCCGTGTACATGGAAAAGTTCCTGGAGAACCCCCGCCACATTGAATTTCAGGTGCTCTCGGACACTCACGGCCATGCCATTTGCTTAGGCGAGCGCGATTGCTCCATGCAAAGACGCAATCAAAAGGTGCTTGAAGAAGCTCCCGCGCCTTTCATCACCGAAGAGCAGCGCCGCCGCATCGGAGAAAGCTGCGCAAAAGCCTGCGTCGACATCGGCTACCGCGGCGCCGGCACCTTCGAGTTTTTGTATGAAAACGGGCAGTTCTACTTTATCGAAATGAACACCCGCGTGCAGGTGGAGCACCCCATCACCGAAATGATCACTGGCATCGACATCGTGCGCGAGATGATCATCGTCAGCGCAGGCGCTCCTTTGACCTACACTCAAGATGACGTCAAGCTTAAGGGTCATGCCATCGAGTGTCGCATCAACGCCGAAGATCCCAAGAACTTCATGCCCTGCCCGGGCGAAATCAAGGGATTGCGCGTGCCGGGAGGCCCGGGCGTGCGCTGGGACAGCCACATCTATCAAGGATACAGGGTCCCCGCCCACTACGACTCTTTGATAGGCAAGCTCATTGTGCACGATGACAATCGCGAACTGGCCTTTGCCCGCGCCATTGAGGCCTTAGACGAGATGGTTATCGACGGCATCAAGACCAATATTCCTTTGCACAAAGATCTGCTCACCGATCCCATCGAGATCAAAGGCGGAGCATCCATCCACTACCTTGAGCACAAGCTTAGGCTCTCAGAGCCTGCTCCTGCCAAGGAAGAGCAAAAAGAGAGCGTCAAAAAGACCTCTGCCAAGAAGACGGAGGCCAAAAAGGCCGCGGATGCCAAGACAGCCGACAAAGAGGAGAAAAAGCCTGAGGACAAGCAAAAGCGCGCCTCGGCCAAGACGCAAACTCAGGTTGGGTCGCAGCATTAGTTTTAATGCTCTTGCATGAAAGAAAAAGAGGGGCTTGCCCCTCTTTTTCTTTCACCCGTTCTTTCACAGGCGATAGCTTGCAGGTTTTGCCTGCAATTGAAGTGCCCTGTTATCTTGGGTCTTGGCCTGTCTTTGTGCAAAGCAGGCAGGATCCTGCGCAGCCTTGAGCCCCTACAGCCCTGCCTTGAGGGACTGCTCTTTGAGGCCCATTTTTAAGCTTTCTTTATACCAGCGCGGCACCGGGGTTTTGAAGTCTTCAAAATCATCGCGCACCTGCCTGCTCTTGAGCACCGCCTCTTGGCCCGCCAGGGTGTTAAGCCCGTATTTGCCTGCCATCTTGCCGTAATGATCCAAGGATATTAAGGCGCAATACATTGCAAAGCGCAGCCACAATTTGGGATCTTTGACCCCGTAGCCGTCCATCACTCCCGAGCAAAAGTGCGGGAAGTTCAAGGAGGCATCGGCGCACAGCAACGCCAGATCTTCGGCCCGATCGCCTGCGGCATAAGATGGCGGCGGCAAGATCTTGATGACGTGGCCTGAATTTAACAATATGTTCTCCAAGGACAGGGCCCCCAGGCGCAGCACCCCGTTTTTGCAGCCAAAGCTTTTAAAGCGCGAGGTCAGCGAGAGAATGGTGGCCTTGTCGTCTTCAAAGCGATACGGACCGTTCAAATAGGCCTCAAGGCGCTTGAGGTTTTTGACCTCCAAATTTTTGATGCGCATTTTGCCGTGCTCTGACAATTCTCCATGATGGAGGGTGCGCAAAATGATCCCGGTCTTTTTGCCTGCGACATATTGCAGCAAAGGCGAGGCAGAGTTCAAGAAAAGCTCGATGGGACCTACGTTTTCGTAATCAAACAAGACGGCAGGCTCGGTGGTGTTTAAATTTAAGCTCAGAGCCTGCAAGATGTGCTCGCGGTCTTTGTCGTAAAAGGCTTTGGAGGCTTTGAAGATGCGCTCAAGCCGCCGCTTTTGCCCGGCGCTGCCTTGCAGGGTCAAAAAGCCGCCTCCCTGACTGTTGAGGGCCGATAATTTGAGTTTGGATTTTAAAAGACAAATCAGGCGATATTTAAGCTGCACTGTTTGCTCCCAAGTTTACTCTCCTGCAAGCCCTCCCCGGCAATTGCTGCAAGAGGGGCAGGTGTTCTTAAAGCACGCCTAAAATGGCGCTTTCTTAAGATTATGATACAGCACAAGGAGGGCTCTTTAAAAGGCACTCTTAAGCAACTTTGGGGCTTTTGGCGCAGGCAGGGCTTGTGCCCTGCCCCTCATCAAAGATTTTGGCCTTTGCCTTTCTCCTTTCAGGCCGCCTTGATCATCCTCTCATCGAGGGGGTCGTCCTTTTTGACAAACGAACTTTTGGGGCCCGGTTTGACCTTGGGGCGGGTAAAGGATGGCAAGATCAAGGTGAAGATGGTCGGGTATTGCTCGCTGCTTTGCAGCACCACCCTGCCCTGATGAACCTTGGCAACCGCCGACACCACCGCAAGGCCCAATCCCGTGCCGTGGCTTTTTGAAGTGTAAAAAGGCTCGAAAATCTTGTCTTTAAGCTTGGGATCGATGGCAGGGCCGTTGTTGGCCACGCTCATCATGATTTCGGTGCCTTCTTTTTTGAGCAAGAGCCTGACCTCGCCTGCCCCTGCCTCCACGGCATTGCTGATAAGATTGGTCAAAGCACCGCCCAAGGCCGAGGCATTGCCCAAGATGGGCAGATCTTCATCGCCAAGATCGGCTGCAAGATTGGCTTGATATTTTAAGGTGATGGATTCGGCATTGCCCAAAACTTCCTGCATGATGTCCCGGGCATTGACCAGGCTTACGGTCTGCTCGCCTGATTTGGCAAACATCAAAATATCGCTGACTTGTGCCTCCAGATCTTCAAGGCGCGACATCAGCTTGGCCTGAAAAGCTGTTTTGGCTTGGGCATTGAGTTTGGGAGAGCCCAAATTGGCAGCATAGAGCATGGCAGCGGACAAAGGGGTTCTGATCTGATGGGCCAGGCTTGCAGCCATTCGACCCAACGATGAGAGTCTTTCCAAATGCGAAAGCTTGTCTTGCAGGCTGCGCGTTACGGTAAGATCGGTCATTTGCACCAGCTGCCCGCACGTGAGCGCCAAGGTGGAGACGGCCAGCCTCTTGCCCTCGCGCGTGGAGATCTCGTGTCCGTCATCGCTTCTGGGCCTGAATACCTCTTCTATGATCTCAACCCAGCGCCTGCCCTCAAGCACCTCTTCTCCAAGCAAAAGGTGGGCAGCCTGATTGGCCTTGCTTATCACCCCGCGTTTGTCAAGAATGATAAAAGCCGACGGGGTCTTGTCAAACACCTCGGCCATAAGCTTGCTTTCATCTTCAAGTGCCATTTTTTCAACACTCCTCTGTGGGTCCAACCGGGAGTTATCAAAATCTGTGCCAAAGTCGCGGCGATAACTTTTGGCAATGGCTTTGGTTTAAAAATACGCGGCGCGCTCAATGGTCCATAAGCAAAAATAAGGAGGAGGCAATGTAAAGAGAAGCAATATGCCCAAGGCTCAAGAGCGCCTCAGGGAACAAGCTGAAGAACGCCTCTTAAGGCAGGGCCCGGGCCCTGCCTGCGCAGAAAAAGCATGATTTGTGCGCAAGGCAGGTCAGGCTTTGCCAAGACACCCGACACTTTGCCGTGAGGCAAAAGGGACTGAAAATCAGCCCCTTAAGGCCGCAAGCTTTGTTTTCCAATCAAACTTACGGCTTGTCTTGCAAAGAATGGCTGCAACTTTAGCTGCAGTACACTCTTATCGGCATTTAGATCCCCTCTCTACACAAGGCCGTAAACAAAAATCACCGGGATCACGCAACGCACGCACTTGTACCAAAAGCGCAACGACAGCGCCCCTAAGTTTGCCGCGATTTGACAGCTCCTCCATAGCCTCTTCTTTTAACACGCAACCTACATACAGGGTGCAGCCCAAGGCCGTGAGCACAAAGCAGATGTTGCCTGAGAAAAGTCGAAGGCATCGAACACGCTGCGCCCGAAAATTCTGACATCCTCAAGCAGCCCCGTGCTTAGGATGCACGGCACGTTGCCCGGGATAAAGACGCCAAAGAGCACCACGTTGATGGCACCGTTTAAGCGCATGCCAAACTTCTCGTTTAAAACGGCAATCATCACCTGACAGATGGCAAGAGATGTGGTCAAAGCGGCGATGAGCAAAAGAACAAAGAATGCTGCGGCAAAGAAATTGCCAAAGTGCATTTGCCGGAAGGCAATGGGCAGGGTCTTGAACACCAAGGATGGTCCAGAGTCGGGGGAGAGTCCTGCGCAAAGAGCGAGGGGAAGATCATAAAGCCTGCCAAAACCGCTGTTGCGGTGTTGATGATGCCCGTGATGACGGCGGTTTTAATCATGTGATCCTCGCTGTTTAAGTGCGAGGACAAGGCGATCATGACGCCAAAGCCTAAAGGAGAGCGCAAAGAACACCTGCCCGGGCACATCCAAAAACAAGGGCGCGGTGATCTTGGAAAAATCAGGGCATCAGATAAAAGGACACGCCCTCTCCTGCCCCATCCAAGGTCAGATTGCGCCCCGCCATCAGCAAAAGACACGAAAACAGCCCCGGCATCAAAAACTTGACCGACCGCTCGATGCCCTCAATCACGCCGCGCTTTAAGATGTTCAGGTTTACCCACACGAAGATGAGGGTATAAACGGTGATGTCAAGGGGCGAGCCCTAAATGCTTTCTTCATAGAAGCTTTGCGTGATCTTCTTGCCAACCTCGGCAGAAAGATCCAAGCTGCCAACCCCTGCCGCCCCGCGCAGGATGTTGACGATGCAGGAAATCGCCCGGCCTCCTATCGCCATGCAATAGGCCAAAATGCCAAAGGAGCCCAAAAGCGAGGCATAACCTACACAGCGCCACAGGGGATTGACCTTTTTGCCCTTCACAGGCACCAAGAAGGCATCAACGCAATTGCTTTGAGCACGCCTGCCAAAAACATGCAAGATGATGAAGGTCATAACATAAGCGCCGCCGTTTTGTCCCACCGGATAGGGAAAGCGCCGGGTCGCCCCGAAACCGATGGCGGCCCCCGCCACCGTCAAAATATAGGCAAGGCGGCTTGTCCAAGCCTGTCGAGCCATGATTTATCCTCTAAAAGACCCAAAATGCTTTTGTTGGCGTTAAAAATAAAAACGAGACTCAAAGCCGCAGAGGATTTTCGAAGAAAGCAGAGTTCTCGCCCCCGGCATAAGTTTAAGCGGGGATCAAAGGCAAGGAGGCCCGGGAAGGATCTTCTGCGGGCAAACAACCAAACTCCAAAAATCTATTTTGAGGCCTCAGCCTTTACCGATGGCGCTCATCTCTTAAAGACACGCCATCCTATGAAGAGTGTACCCTTTATCCTGCGAATTTGCGGGCATTGCGGAAGATGCGCGCCCAAGGGCTGTCTTCCTTCCAATCGTCAGGGTGCCAGGAATTGGCAACCGCCCTTTGCACTCTTTCAGGGTGCGGCATCAAAACCGTAAAGCGCCCGTCAGGAGTGGTCACCGAGGTGATGCCGTGCACCGAGCCGTTGGGATTTAAAGGATAGCGATCTGCAGGAATGCCGTTATGATCTACATAACGCATGGCGCACAATCGGCTCTCCTCGAGGGCCTTAAGCTTGCTTTCATCGCTAAACTCCGCGCGGCCTTCGCCGTGGGAGACGGCGATGGGCAGCATGGAGCCTGCCATGCCCTCAAAGAAGATGGAGGGGCTGTCCATAATCTCAACTTCCACGAAGCGGGCCTCAAAGCGCTCGGAGCGGTTGGTCACAAAGCGCGGCCAGTTTTGGGCTCCCGGGATAAGCTCGCTTAAAGCCGAGAGCATCTGACAGCCGTTGCATACGCCCAAGGCAAAAGTGCCCTCGCGATTGAAGAAGGCTTCAAACTCGTCGCGGGCCTTTTGATTGAACAAAATGCTCTTGGCCCACCCTTCGCCTGCGCCCAAAACATCGCCATAGGAGAACCCGCCGCAGGCTGCAAAGCCCTTAAAGTCTTTTAAGCTGACCTGTCCCTTTAAGATCTGCGACATGTGCAGATCCACGGCATTAAAGCCTGCCTTGACGAAGGCTGCGGCCATCTCGGCTTGGGAGTTGACGCCCTGCTCGCGCAAAATGGCGATCTTGGGGGCAACGCCTCTTACGATATAGGGGGCGGCCACATCCTCGTTAAGATCAAAGGAGAGGTTTACAAAGAGCCCCTTGTCGTTCTCGTCGGCCTTGTCTTCATACTCTTCTTTGGCACACTGAGGGTTATCGCGCAAGGCTTGCATCTGATAGGTGGTTTGGGCCCAGATGGTTCTAAAGTGCGTGCGGGTCTGATTGATGACGTCGCGCCCGTCGCGCCTGATGATGATCCTGTCCTCATCGTTGAGGCCGCCCAAAACAAATGAGCAGCTGGCCAGGCCGTGGCCTGAGAGGATGTTCATGACCTTTTCGACATCCTCCTGCTTAACCTGCATCAAAGCGCCGATCTCTTCTGCAAACAGGACATTAAGATCGCCTTGTCCCAAATGCTCGATGGTGACGGTGATGCCCGTGTGACCTGCAAAGGACATCTCGCATAAGGCTGCAAAGAGGCCGCCGTCTGAGATGTCATGATAGGAGAGCAGCATGTTGCGGCTGTTCATAAACTGCACCGCATCAAACAGTCCCTTCAAGCGCAAAGGATTGTCCAAATCGGGGCAGACATCGCCAAGCTGACGGTAAACCTGGGCCAAAGCGGAGGCGCCCAGGCGGTTTTGCCTGTCGCCCAAGGTTACGTAGATGATCCTTGTGGCCCCTTTGTCGGTTCTAAGCTGCGGTGTCAGGGTCTTTCTGACATCCTCGCATCTGGCAAAGGCCGACACTATCAAAGACAAAGGCGCCGTTACAGCCTTGTCTTGACCATTTTCCTGCCAGGTGGTGCGCATGGACATGCTGTCCTTGCCAACAGGCACGGTCAGCCCGAGCTTAGGGCACACTTCGATGCCCAAAGTCTTGACCGCCTCGTACAATCCTGCATCCTCGCCCGGGTGATTGTTGGCAGCCATCCAGTTGGCAGAAAGCTTGACCCTCTTGATGTCGCCGATTTGGGCGCAGGCAATGTTGGTTACGGCCTCGGCAATGGCCAGCCGCACCGAGGCTGCGTGGGAGAGCAAAGCAGCAGGCGTGCGCTCGCCCATGGCGGCAGCTTCGCCTTGATAGGTGTCATAGGAGGCGCAGGTTACGGCCGCATCGGCCACGGGAACCTGCCAGGGGCCTACCATCTGATCGCGGGCGACCAAGCCTGTCACGCTGCGATCGCCGATGGTGATAAGGAAGGTCTTCTCGGCCACCGCAGGCAGACGCAGCACGCGCTCGCAAGCCTCAAGCACGCTGACCCCCTCCAAATTCAAAGGTGCGCTGCAAGCCTTGGCACTCTTAACCTCTTTTCTCATGCGCGGAGGCTTGCCCAAAAGGATGTCAAGCGGCAGATCGATGGGATCGTTGCCAAAGTAAGGATCGTGCACCACTACCTTGCGCTCTTTGGTAGCCTCGCCTATCACGGCGTATTGGGCGCGCTCCTTTTTGCACAAAGCCTCAAAGACAGGGAATTTTTCGGCGCTTACGGCCAGCACATAGCGCTCTTGGGATTCGTTGCACCAAATTTGCAGCGGACTCATGCCCTTTTCGTCATTGGGGATCTTGCGCAAATCAAAGATGCCGCCCACGCCGCCGTCTGCGACCAATTCGGGCATGGCGTTGGAGAGGCCGCCTGCCCCCACGTCATGGATGAACATGATGGGGTTTTGCGAGCCCAGCTGCCAGCACTGATCGATGACCTCCTGACAGCGTCTTTGCATTTCGGGGTTGCCGCGCTGCACAGAGGCAAAGTCCAGATCTTCGCTTGACTGCCCCGAGCTCATCGATGAAGCGGCGCCGCCGCCCAAACCGATGTCCATGGCAGGGCCGCCCAGAACAATAAGCTTGGCCCCGGGGTCAATGTGATCTTTTATGATGTGCTCGCGCTTGATGTTGCCCCACCCGCCTGCCAGCATAATGGGCTTGTGGTAGCCGCGAACTTCTTTGCCGTTGAAGCTTGAGACTTCTTCTTCGTAGGTTCTAAAGTAGCCGCACAGGTTGGGACGGCCAAATTCGTTGTTAAAGGAGGCCGCGCCCAAAGGTCCATCTATCATGATCTCCAAGGCAGAAGCGAGGCGATCGGGCTTGCCAAAATCATGCTCCCAAGGCTGCTCATAGCCCGGGATCTTAAGGTTGCTGACGCTAAAGCCGCACAAGCCGCCCTTGGGCTTGGACCCGACGCCCGTGGCGCCCTCGTCGCGGATCTCGCCGCCTGAGCCCGTGGCAGCGCCCGGGAAAGGAGATATGGCAGTTGGGTGGTTGTGGGTCTCAACCTTCATCAAAATGGGCATGTCCTCTGAGTGATAGGACCACTCGGAAGTGAGAGGATCGGGGTAGAAGCGTCCTGCCTTGGAGCCTTCCATCACGGCGGCATTGTCTTTGTAGGCAGAGAGCACATAATCGCGGGTCTTCTCGTAGGTGTTGCGCACCATGCCGAATAAGGAATAAGGCCGGTCGACCCCGTCGATGTTCCAGGAGGCATTGAAGACCTTATGGCGGCAGTGCTCCGAGTTCATCTGCGCAAACATGTAAAGCTCGATGTCGGTGGGATTGCGCCCGAGGGTCTTGAAGCTTTCCAAAAGATAGGCTTTTTCATCTTGCGACAAGGCAAGGCCCAATTCTTTGTCGGCCTTATCCAAAGCGCTTTGCCCCTGCCCCAGCACATCGATGATGCCGACCTGACGCGGTGTTTGTTCTGAAAACAAGACCGCAGCTTCCTCCAAAGCAGGCAGCACGCTTTGCATCATGCGATCGTGGATGAAAGGCAAGATCTTCTTTTGCTCTTCAAGCGTAAAATCGCCTTCTTCTTTTTGAATGTAGAAGGCGATGCCGCGCTCAAGACGCCTGATCTTGGTCAAAGCACAGTTATGGGCAATGTCGGTGGCCTTGGAGGCCCAAGGTGAGATAGTGCCGATGCGCGGAACCACGAAGAACAGTTGTCCTGCATCTTCCTGCTCGGCCTTGATGGGGCCGTAGGTTAAGATCTTGTTTAAAATCTTGAGATCATCTTCATTGAGATCTTCTTTAGCATCAACAAGGTGCACATAGTGTGAAGAGAGGACCTTGACCTTGATCCCCAAACCAAGGAAGGTCTCTTTGAGTTTATCAAGCTTGTAATCAGAAAGGGCTGCAGAGCCGCGCATGATGTGCATAGTTCTATCTCGCAGATCAAATGAACAATTGCTAAAAATGCCTTATTTTATCAAATTTGCCCCCTCCGATTAAGGGTGCTCAAATGTGGTGAAGAGGGGCACAGACAAGGCTCTCAAACCAAGATTTAAAGCTTAAGGTGGGCAATGACGCAAAGAGGCCGGCAGTGCCGTAAGGCCACCTGACGGATGGATCGCGGGTTTTATCTTTTAAATCGGGCCCAAGAAGGCTCTCTTAATTTCTTAAATCTTAACCTTTATAAAAATCTGCCCTTGCAAGATTGCAATCTCAAATCTTGGCGCCCCGCCCTGAGATCTTCCATTGCAGGCACTTGATGCAAAGACCCCCCGGGGTT
>CAZYXT010000007.1:0-34579 GCA_964651505.1 uncultured Enterobacterales bacterium | reverse complement strand
TCTGCTACAAAGAGATTGAATATAACGGCGTGAGCAGGCTGTCAGATGGGGGCCAAATAATTTTGTCCCTTGCCATAAAGCCGCTGCCGCAAGCTCATCCTCAGGCGGCAATCGTCAAGACATTGTGGATCTTGCAGATTAAGTGGCTGCTCATAAGAGGGGCATCGTCACGCACCTGAGCGCATGCACGGATCATCTGTCAGCGCCTCAAGATGAGAGCGCGCCTGAGCATGGATTTTAACGGGGGTAAATAAGGTTAATCGCTCCTTTTTACAGCAAGTGCCGCCTTTGTTAAACCTGACGCTCCTGCAAACGTCTGTCGCAAGCCATGACACTGCAAAACGGTCACATTCTCGGGGATGATTGAGGGGCTGAGGTTAAGCCGTCATGGGGGTTGCCGAGCTTATGAGCAGGGATGAAAGCTGCCAAGCAAAAAGAGGCAAAAAAGTTATAAAGCTATCTTGCTTGCATATTGCGCCGGCAGATTGTAGATTGCAAAAATATAAGAGTCGCAATCTTTTTTTAAATTAAGAATGGCCTCTTTAAAAGACATAAAGGTTGTCTTATATGAATTAAACCTTAAAAGCCAGTCATCTTTGATTGATCCGCTAAGAGATTTATTGTCAGCTTTCAATAGCTTTTCAAAATTATTAAAATCAAGATCTAAACATGTAAAATATCTGTCTTTCTGTACATTAAACTGTGTAGCAATTAAAGTTAAAAATTTATCTAAGCAGTCATGCAAGTCTTTGGTTTTATTGTAAAGATCAAGCCCGTATGAATGCAACTTGTTTAAGCTGTCGTCTGTAAAATTTGGAACAGGCAGGCTGTTAAGCATCTCCTTTTGGAAGTTTATGCCCCCATTGTAACTGTTGGATGAGTGTTTATGCTTGATGTAATAAAAAGGCAGCGATGAATTAATTAATGCCAGCATGGCAAATAATAACTTCAGATCATGATGGCATATAACCAACGTTGATTTGCCCGGAATGATAGAACCATCGATATCAATACAGGCATCAAGCAAAGTAAGACCTTTTATAATAATCTTTTTTAGTTTTGATTTATTGCCATATGAGTTAGTAAAGTTTTCACTAAAGTCTTCTTTGGAAACTACAGGATATAAATATGAATCTTTGAGATACTTCATTTTGCGCATCCCCCAGACCGGATTATATTTGCCTATAGTGCCGGTATTAATTACCTTATATGCAGGGAAATGGGGGTTTAATGAACTTACAATTAAGGGTTTTAGTTTATAGCAATCACTTGTTGCACAGGCGTTTTCACATGTAACATAGGCAGATAATTTTTGGGTGCAATTCGTATCGATAAAGTCAATAACTGCGAAGTCTTGTGAGAAATAAGAATCTAACGCATATGGATAAATAATCTTAGTTTTATTTATTGTGTTTATTAGGTTGTTGTTTTCATCGTAAAAACTAAGATTGTCAACCTGACTTTTCTTTAAAATGGTTACGATAGAATCTACTAAGGTATCTTGGAATACGGAACGGCCAAATTTCCTTATGCAGATTATGTGATTTAGCAACAGTTTGCGCAACTTGCTGCCAAAATTTTTAGATAGATATTTATCAGGAGTAATAAAGGCGATGTATGAGTTTTCTTTAGTGATTTGCAGGCATTTTTCCATGAAAGGTATATAAATATCATAGTTGCCCTTTGCTGATGCAAAGTTCTTGCTTAAAAATTCACGTTCTTTTAAATGGAACTTTGTCATTGTTTCAGAGTCGATATATGGAGGATTGGTGATAACTATATCAAATCCTCCCTCTTTCATAATGTCGGGAAACGCCTTTTCCCAATTGAAGCTTTTATCATCATAATCAGGATCATCAATTAGGGAATTGCCGCATCTGATGTTGGCATCCAAGGAAGTTAGTTTGTCTCTCTCGTTGGCCGTTTTAATCCATAGGGACAATTTAGTTATTTCAACGCTTTCAGCGTTGATGTCAACGCCGAAAATGTTTTCAGATAAAATATGTGAATCAATATTGAACAGGTCGGTTTGCGGCCCTGATAAAGCTTCAATTTCACTATTTATATATTTATGCAGACCCTTCAAATAGTCAAAGACTTGTACCAGGAAAGAACCGCTTCCGCAAGCAGGGTCAATTATTTTGATATTGTCTAATTTCTTTCTCAGATCCAGCCAAAATTCTAAATGGGCTTGTATTGTTTTATTTGTTTTGCGTGCTCTGCCTTGTCTTATCTTTAACCATAGCCCATCAGATATCAATGGCAAATCATTATAGCCAAGTTCTTGCTTTTTATCTTCAAGCCATACGCCAATGGTTTTTTCGATAATATATTTTGTAATCAAGGTTGGAGTATAATATATGCCGTCATTATGACGTTTGTTTAGATTGTTGTTTTGTAATTCTTCCAAATCACTAATTGACTGCTCAAAGATATGACCCAAGATATCGACATTTAATTCTGTTTTAAAGTCATACCGCTCAAGGTTGATAACATCGAGCAGATATTCATTCTCGATAGGAAGACTATCTAGAATCTTATCGCGTTTAAACAAGCCTCCATTAAAATGATTGATGTGTCTTTGAGGAAAGCCTTTGTCTATGGCATTGAATAAGTCTTTTAGGTCAGAGTATAGTTTTATTTTGGAAGTACTAAATGAATTTTGGTAATTTGAACGTACTTTATTTAAAAGTTTATAGGGCATCAGGCCAAGATCTTCACAAAAGCATATAAAGAGAACTCTATCAAGTATTTTTTGAGTTTTCGAGAGTGCTGTTTCTTTATCGATTCCTGGGGCTGCTGAGTTAATATGATTAAATAATTTAATTCTTAACTCTCTGTACTCGTTATAAAATTTGATGGTAATTTCCTCGTCCGCTTTTATTTTTGCCTGAACAAGGTTATATGTAAACGAAGGCTCGCTGTTGCTTATTAAGCTTTTTTTAGATAGCAGCTTATAAAAGATTTCAAAGTTATCCCGGTCAATCAAATCAGTAATTAGGAATTTTTGATAAGCATAGCTGTCATTTGACGGGTATAATCTTATCTCAACAAAATTTGATACGATGACCCAATCGCACTCTCCGCCTACTTTAGAAACATAGGAGAAAGCTTGTTCAACCGGCGTGCGTTTATCGTTTTTGCGGTTTTGATTGCGATCTAAGTTGGTGTTTGCATCTTTAAGCTCTATTACGGCTTTGACAAGAGACTTTTCTGATGAAAAGAATCCTAACACCCCGTCGGGCCCGGAGCCGTCAGAAAGAACTTTGAGCTCTTTTTCAAGGTTGATATCTGACTTGCCATCACGTTTATATGAATAATCTAAAACTTCTCCGAAAATGTCATTTAAAAAATCGGCTTGAAGCTGTTCCTCTTTTTTGGTGTAAATAACCTTATCTTTGATGAAGTCATGCCATCTTTTTATTATTAAAATTTTTGAAGGGACATCAACATCTGTATCTATGCTGCTTAATCTTTGCGATAAGAATTTTTCATTAAATAGATCGCCGCCCATGCCACTGTCCCTTCAGTCTTCCTAAATCATGCGACAAGTATTGCCGCTTCCCGCGGCCCTGCGTTTTTGTGCCTTCCAAGTTAAGTTTCTCACAGGCCAATCAGGCACTCAAGAGCTTAATTTTTGCTTTTTATCCTATCTCATGCCCTCAAAGGCAATCTTGGTTTGATGGGGTAGGCATCTTTGCTTTGAGAGTTCCGCAAAGCCCCGGGCATTGTCGGCTTTATGGCCTGTGGTTTACATGCCTTTGCTCAAAGCAGCGCTCAAGCTTGGCAAGGAAGCTTAACTTTACCGTGCCTTTGGGATCTCGCCCGAAGTTTTTGATGCAGCCGCAAAAAGCCCTTTGAATGGGGCGGTTGCCCCGATGCAGCGGCACGGCATGATAGGCGCCGTCCCTCTCGTATTTTGGATCGATAAGATCGCACAAAAGATAGGTATTGTCCTTTTGCAAGATCTCCTCTATCTTGTCGGCGTCGGCTGCATGCAATGAATGGGAGGGGCGCAGCAGGCGGTCATAGTAATCGCGCTCGCTTTGGGCATGGATCTTGGGGGCGCACAAATACAGGCGGTAAAAGGCTTTGGAGTCAAGATCGAGGATGCCGTTTTTTAAAGAGTCGGTGGCTGAGGCTGAATTAAAATATGCCGTCAGCGTGGCGATGAACAAAGGGACCGAGTATATGCCCTGCCCTGTCAGATCTCCGCGCTGACTGTCAAGCACCACCAGATCATAGCGATAAGATTCGATGCCCTTAACGAGATCTTGGTGGGAGGCCGTCGAGATCTTGGTGTCAACCTTAAGCTCTTTTGCGCACTTGTCCAAAGACATCTCAAGGCCTTGGTCTTTTAAGGAGTTAAGAAGTCCGATGCGCATGAGCTTGGGGGCATGGGAGGTTCCAACCTTGCGGGTCTGCACGGTGAGTTTGTCAAGATCTGTTAAGATCTTCTTGCCGTTTTCATAAAAGTGGCGGCCAGCTTCGGTGAGGGTAAAGCTTTTGCCCTGCATGGTCAGCAAGGAGACATTGAGATTGTCTTGGAGCAATTTTATTTGCTGCGATATGGCAGACTGAGTGACCCCGCAGTTGTGCGCGGCTAAGGTAAAGCTGTTGCTTTCAACTAAAGCAACGAAAAATTGCAGCTGCTTAAACACTTTACAAACTCACTTACTCAAAAATCAGCTCTCAGGCATACTCTGTTTCTATCGTACATCACCTTGAGACCAAAAAAACAAACTTTTTTCAGTTGCCGGGCAGGCATGATTCAATGAAAGCGTTTGCTTTGCCCAAGGCGCGGGCTTTCATGCATTTGCGGTGCAGGGCCCTTAAGGTGCACTCTGCCGCTTTGGCAAAAGGCGCCTTCGCGTTTTAATCCTCTTTTTTGAGCTGTCGGCCAAAGGTTTGACTGCAAGGCAAAAGCATCGGAAGAGTCCCTTTAAGTGCTTGTGGCTGCATTTTGCCATCAATGCCCCGGGACAAAAATTTGCCGCCTCGCACTTAAAACGGCATTTGCATTCATGCTAAAATAGACCGCCTTTTATCTGTGCGACAGACAAAAGGCTTTGGTTTTAATTGTTTTTTATAAATCACACACTGCATCAGCCTTCATCTTTGGGTGCCTTTTAATAAGGTTGGGATGAAGAGCAGTGGAGGCTTAACCCATACAACATTTGAGGTACTTACATGTCTGCCATTACTATGCGTGACATGCTGCAAGCCGGCGTGCACTTTGGTCACCAAACCCGTTACTGGAATCCCAAGATGAAGCCTTTCATCTTCGGCAAGCGCAACGGCGTTCACATCATCAATTTGGAAAAGACCGTACAGTGCTACGACGATGCTTTGAATTTCTTAAGCTCCACCGTTGCCCACAAGGGCAAGATCTTGTTTGTCGGCACCAAGCGCGCCGCCTGCGATAAGGTGGGCCCTGCCGCAACTGCCTGCGGCCAGTTCTACGTCGACCACAGATGGCTTGGCGGCATGCTGACCAACTGGAAGACCGTTCGTCAGTCCATCAAGCGCTTAAAGGAGCTTGAGGCGCAGTCCACCGACGGCACTTTTGACAAGCTCACCAAGAAGGAAGCTTTGCTGCGCACCCGCGAGCTTGACAAGCTCAACCGTTCTTTGGGCGGCATCAAGGACATGGGCGGCCTGCCCGACGCCTTGTTCGTAATCGACGCGGAGGTCGAGCACATCGCCATCAAGGAAGCCAATAACCTGGGCATTCCGGTTGTTGCCGTGGTCGATACCAACTCCAACCCCGACGGCGTAAACTATGTCATCCCGGGCAACGACGACGCCATCCGCGCAGTCGATCTGTACTTAAAGGGCGTGGTTGAGGCCATCAATGCCGCCCGTGCCGAGCTGACCCGCGCCGAAGTGGAGCAGGTCATCGCCGACGAGGCCGCTCCACAGGATCAGGCAGCCTCCGAGGCGGCTCCTGCCGAGCAGGCCCCTGTTCAAGAGTAAGGCTGACCCCGGCTTCACCTTAAGCATTAAAGAGGCTGAGCCTCACCAATTTTGAGCGCAAAAGCCGGGTATCTGCCCGGCTTTTTGGAATTTACTAAATTAGAGGAACCCAATAAATGGCCAACGTAACTGCTGCCATGGTCAAAGAGCTGCGCGACATCACAGGCGCCGGCATGATGGATTGCAAAAAAGCTTTGGTTGCCGCCGACGGCGATCTGCAAAAGGCTATCGACGAGATGAGAAAGAGCGGTGCCTTGAAGGCTGCCAAGAAAGCCACCCGCACCGCCGCAGAAGGCGCCATCGCCACCGCCCGCTCAGGCAACAAGGCAGTCTTGGTTGAAGTCAACTCCGAGACCGACTTTGCCGCCAAGAACGCCGACTTCGTCGAGTTTGCCAACAAGGTTGCCAAGATTGCCTTAGACTGCGGCGTATCAGACGTCGAGGCTTTGAAGGCCCAAGACATGGGCGGTCAAACCGTGGGCGATGCCTTAACCGCCCTCATCGCCAAGATCGGCGAGAACCTCAACATCCGCCGCCTGCGCGTTTTGGAAGGCGATGTCTTGGGCGTCTATGTGCACTCCAACCGCCGCATCGGCGTGGCCGTCTCCCTTAAGGGCGGCAATGAAGAGGTTGCAAAGGATGTTGCCATGCACGTTTGCGCATCCAAGCCCGAGTTCGTCCACCCCGAGGATGTCAGTGCCGAGGCCGTCGAGCACGAGCGCCAGATCCAAATTGAGATTGCCGTCAACTCAGGCAAGCCCAAGGATATTGCCGAGAAGATGGTGGCAGGGCGCATGAAGAAGTTCACCCACGAAGTTGCCCTCACAGGCCAGCCCTTCGTCAAGAACCCCGAGCAGAGCGTAGGGGACATGTTAAAGCAGCATCAGGCCGATGCCGTTTCATTCGTCCGTCTTGAGGTGGGCGAGGGCATCGAGAAGAAAGAGTCTGATTTTGCCAAGGAAGTGCAAGAGCAGATCGCAGCTTCCAAGCAGTAATTCAACGGGCACAAGGGCAACCTTGTGCTTTTGATTTTTTTAAAGAGGAATGTTTATGGCACAGCTTACACACTCTCACCGCATTCTCCTTAAAATCTCGGGCGAGGCCTTAGGCGGCAAGACGGGCTTTGGCATTGAGCCTCAGGTTTTGTCCTCCGTGGCCAAGGAGATCAGGGAGGTTCAAGATCAGGGAGTGCAGACGGTCTTGGTCATAGGCGGAGGCAACATCTTTCGCGGTGAGGCCCTGCAAAAGGCAGGCTTGGACCGGGTGGCAGGAGATCAAATGGGCATGCTTGCCACCGTCATGAACGGTCTTGCCATGCGCGATGAGATAATCCGCCAAGGCGGCCGCTGCGAGCTTATGAGTGCCTACGGCATTCCTTCCATCAGCGTGCAATACAGCGCCTGTTTGGGCCGTCAGATCCTAGATCAAGGTTCTGTTTTGATCTGCTCAGGCGGCACGGGCTCGCCTTTTTTCACCACCGACACGGCTGCCGTGCTGCGGGGCATCGAGCTTTGCTGCCACGAAGTGTTCAAAGGCACCAAGGTAGACGGCATCTATTCAGACGACCCCGTCAAAAACCCCGGTGCCGTGCGCTACGGCAAACTTACTTTTGATGAGGTTTTGAGGCAGGAACTTCAAGTGATGGATCTGACCGCTTTTGCCTTGGCGCGCGATCATCATCTGCCCATCCGCGTCTTTAACATGCAAAAAGAGGGCGCCTTGCTCAAAGCTGCCACCGGCGGCGATGAGGGAACCTTAGTTACCGATTAAACCTTAGTTTCTTGCCAGCTCTTGAGGAGACAGATATGGTTAATGAGATTAAACAAGATGCGCAAAGCCGCATGAACAAGGCCGTGGAAGCCTTGAAAAGCCGTTTGGCCAAGATCCGCACCGGCAGAGCCCAGACCGGACTGCTTGACGGCATCATGGTCGATTACTACGGCTCTCCCACTCCCCTGCGTCAGGTGGCGCAGGTCAACGTGGAAGATGCCCGCACCTTAAAGCTGACCGTCTTTGACCGCAATGCCGTAAAGGATGTGGAAAAAGCCATTCAAAAATCCGAGCTGGGGCTCAATCCCGTGGTGGCCGGCATCGACATCCGCGTCCACCTGCCTCCTTTGACCGAGGAGCGCCGCCGCGAGCTTGTCAAGGTGGTCAAAAGCGAAGTCGAGGCTGCCAAGATCGAAGTGCGCAACGTGCGCCGCGATGCCAACGACAAGTTAAAGAAGATGCAAAAAGACAAGACCATCTCCGAAGATGAGATGCACGGCGGCGAAGAGCAGGTGCAAAAGCTCACCGATGCTGCCATCAAGCAATGCGATGAAGTCAGCGCCTCCAAAGAAAAAGAGCTGATGGAAGTTTAACCAAGGGTGATGTATGGCCCCCCAAACTAATGACGCACAGGAACAAAAGCTGCCCGGGCACACGGCCATCATCATGGACGGCAACGGCCGCTGGGCAAGGCAGCGCGGCCTGTTGCGGGCGATGGGACATCAGGAGGGGGCCAAGGCAGTCACGAGGGTGATTGCAGCCTGCCTGAAAAAGCACCTTCCCATGCTCACGCTGTTTGCGTTCTCCTCTGAAAACTGGCAGCGCCCCGCCTCGGAAGTGACGGCCCTGATGAACCTTTTAAGCCGCTCGCTTGTAAAACAGCGGGGCAATCTGCACTCAAACGGCATTAAGGTGAGGGTGATAGGCGACAAAAGCGCCCTTGGGGACAATTTGCAAAAACTCATCGCCCAAACCGAAGAGCTTACGGCCAATAACAAAGCCTTAACCTTAAACATTGCCATCAATTACGGCGGGCAATGGGATATAGCGCAGGCGGCAAGGGCATTGGCGATGAAGGTCAAAGAGGGGCTTTTGGATCCCGACGATATAGACCAGAAGATCTTTTCTTGTGCCTTAAATTTGAATTGCGACGTCGATCTTTTGATAAGAACGGGAGGAGAGCATCGCATTTCCAATTTTTTGCTGTGGCAGTGCGCCTACAGCGAGTTTTATGTCACAGATGTGCTGTGGCCCGATTTTGACGAGCACGCCTTAGATGAGGCTTTGGCCTTTTACAGGGGGCGCGAGCGGCGCTTTGGCAAGACCTCAGAGCAAGTAAGACAATCATAGAGGCTCTCATGAAAATTAGGATCATTACCGCAGTTATCCTGATAGCGGCCGTTTTGGCCTGGCTGTATTTGGCAGACTATGCCATCTTTACTCTGGGGGCTTTGGCCATTTATGCCACAGGGGCTAAGGAGATGGGCGCGCTGCTGGGCTTCAAGCGCCCTTACCCTTTTTTGCTGTGCGCAGCGGCAGCAGCATCTGTCATGTTTTATTTTGCCCCGCCCGGGCTCTATGCCGAGGGCTATATCCCATCCTTTGTCAAATACTTCATGGCTTTGTCGCTGCCTTTGTGGATAGCGCTCTTTTTTGCCGTCAAAGCTTACCCGCAGGGCACGGCCTGGCATAAAAACAAAGTCATCGGCGTCATCTTGGGGCTCATGCTGCTTTTGCCTTTTTTGCAGGGGCTTTTGATTTTGCGCGCCGAAAATTTTGCAGATGACTATTATGCGGGGGCCAATTTGGTGCTTGCGGTCATGGCCTTGGTGTGGTGCGCCGACTCGGGGGCCTATTTTACGGGCCGGGCGATCGGCAAAAACAAGCTTATTGAGGCCGTAAGCCCCAACAAGACCCGCGAAGGCCTCTGCGGGGGCATTGCCCTGGCCCTGTTTGGTCTTTTGATCTTCGATTACATGGGCTTTTACGCATCCTACGGGGCAGACAGGCTTGCGCTGATGGCAAGCGCGCTCGGGGCCATCTTGTTTTCGGTCTTGGGAGATCTTGTTGAGAGCATGTTAAAGCGCATGGTTAAGATTAAGGACTCGGGGAACATGTTCCCGGGGCACGGGGGGATGCTTGACAGAATAGATGCGCAGCTTGCCGCCATTCCTTTGTTTATCACCCTCAATTATCTTGTCAGAGGCTCTCTTTTAGCATGAACATGCAGCAAAACAAATGCAAGGTAGTTTTATTGGGAGCCACAGGCTCCATCGGCAGTTCATCCTTGCAGGTGATAAGGGAGAATAAGGAGTGCTTTGAGCTGTATGCGGCAAGCGCCTATTCCGATGCCGAGGGCCTTTATCGCATCATAAAAGAGTTTGCTCCCAAAAGGGTCTGCCTTACCTGCTCTGATGCGGCAGATGCCCTATATCAAAAGCTCAAAGCTGAGGGCATAAACACCGAGATCTTGACGGGGGTGGAAGGCAAGGAGAGTTTGTGTGCAGATGCGCAGGGGGATTTTATCATCAACGCCATCGTGGGCGCGGCAGGCTTGCGTCCCGTGTTGAAGGCCGTTGAGCGCGGGGCGAATATCGGGCTTGCCAACAAAGAGTGCCTGGTGATGGCAGGAGAGTTTTTCTTTGACAAGGTCAAAGAGCACAAAGCGAGGATCTATCCCATCGACAGCGAGCACAGCGCCATTTTTCAGTGCCTGCCTCCAAAAGAGCAGCAGCGCATCGGCTTTTGCCGCTTAAAAGAGGCAGGAGTGCACAAGCTTTTATTGACAGGCTCAGGCGGGCCTTTTCGCACGCTGCCATTAGACGCGCTTAAAAATGTCACGGTCAAGATGGCCCTCTCTCACCCCACCTGGTCGATGGGCCCCAAGATCACCATCGATTCTGCCACCATGATGAACAAGGGCTTGGAGTTTATCGAGGCGCGCTGCCTGTTCAATGCCGCCTTCGAGGATATCGAGATCTTGGTGCACCCCCAATCGATAGTGCACTCCATGATCTCCTACATCGACGGGGCGGTGCTTGCACAGCTGGGGGTGCCGGACATGAAAACCCCCATCGCCTGCGCCTTGGGGCACCCAAAGAGGATCCCAAGCGGGGCCATGCACCTTGATTTTAAGAGCATGGGGGAGCTTGCCTTTTCAGAGCCTGATTTTAAGCGCTACCCGTGCTTAAAGCTTGCCTTGGAGGCCTCAAAAGAGGGGCAGGGGGCCACCTGCATTTTAAATGCGGCCAATGAGGTTGCCGTCGAGGCCTTTTTGCAAGAGCAGATCTCCTATCTGCAAATAAGAAAGATCATCTCGGAGGTCTTGGAGAAGGTGGTCTCAAAACCATCCTCCATCGATGAGATCTTTGAGTCAGACCGCAGGGCGCGCGAGTGCGCCTCCTCCATTATCAAGGATATGCTTTGATGGGCGCATTGTGGAATTTATTGTGCTTTGCAGCTGCCATCGGCATCTTGGTGACCATCCACGAGGGCGGGCACTTTTTGGCCGCGCGCCTGTGCGGCGTTAAGGTTGAGCGTTTTTCCATCGGCTTTGGCAAGATTATCTGGCAGACTTCCGACAGGCACGGCACTGTCTTTGCAATCTCCCTTATTCCCTTGGGCGGCTATGTCAAGATGAAAGGCGAGGTGCGCAGGCGCAAAGAAGATGAAGATGGCTCTGCGCAGGGCAAGCGCAGGATTGATGATGCCTACGAGACCTCATATCAAAGCGAGGATGAGAGGCGGGGCCAAAAATTAAAAGATGCTCTGACAGGATGCAGCCAAGACACAGAGCCCGGGCAAGACTTTCAAAGCACCGGCACAGAGCAGGGAGAGTCAAATGCTCAGGTTGAGCCCGATCTCCTTGATAAAAAGTCTTTTTGGCGCAAACCAAAAATAAACAAAAATAAAAAAGATAAGAGCGCCAATGCCCGATGCGATGACGATTCTTTTGCAGGCAAGCCTGTCTGGCAGCGCGCCGTCATCATCGGCGCAGGCCCTGCCTTCAACATCCTTTTGGCCTTCTTTTTGTACATCATCGTCAATTTAAACGGCATTGCCACGCTGTATCCTGTGGCAGGGGATGTCAGGGCAGGCAGCATCGCAGACCGTGCCGGCATGCAGCTTTATGATCAGGTGGTTGCCGTGGACGGGCGGGAGGTTGATTCATGGTCGCAGGCGGTGATGGGTCTTGTTGAAAACATAGGCTCAAGCGTAACCGTCAAGGTCAAGCCTTTTTACCCTCAGGTGCAGCGCGATCCTTTGGTTGACGAAGCATGGCAGCGCTCTTTGTACTCGACGCGCTCTTTCATGCGCGAGGGGCCTGCAACGCTTACACTTGATTTGTCGGGCATCAATCTGACCCCCAAAGATGATATTTTATCCTTGCTTGGCATCAAACCTTGCGTGGGCGAGGCTTTGAACATCATCACGCATGTGCAGAAAGACTCGGCCGCCTTTGCCGCAGGCTTGCAGCCATACGATGAAATCGTCTCGGTAAACGGGGTGCCGACTCCCACATGGCATAAGATGCAAGATGAGATCTTAAAATCCCAAGGGCGCTTGGAGCTTACGGTGCGCCGCGGCGGGGTGCTGTATGCAACCGATCTTGTGCCTTCCATGGTTTATGACGACTCCCTTAAGATCTTCAAGCCCGTCATCGGCGTGGGGACTTCTTTTTGGGCCATTGAGAATTTGGTGCACACAGAAGATCTGTCTTTGGCCGAGGCTGCAGGCAAGGCCGCTTCTGATACTTACGCGATGTCGCTTATGATCGTGCGCACTACTTATTTGTTGATTGCAGGTCATATCTCGACTCAGAATATTGCAGGGCCCATCTCCATTGCGCGCGGGGCAGGGCAGTCGGCCTCGGTCGGATTGGTTTTCTTTATAAGCTTTTTGGCGGCTATTAGTGTAAACTTAGGTCTTCTTAACCTGGTGCCGATCCCGGTTTTAGACGGCGGACAGCTGCTGTTTTTGGCTTATGAAGCAGTTTTCGGCCATGAACCCGGTGCAAAGGTTCAAATGGTCTTGACCGCATTAGGTTTTAGTTTTTTGATTGCGCTATCATTATTGGCGATATTTAACGACTTAAAAGCTCTCTGACAACATATGAAGACAACTATGCATCCTTTACGCAAGAAAGCACTGGCGGCGGCCTTTGGGGCCTTGTTGGGCACGTGTGTGCCGGCTTTGGCGGCGGCCCCCGGCTTTGAGCCCTTTGTGGTTCAGGATATCGAAGTGCGCGGCCTCAACCGCGTCACCTTGGGTGCAGTGCTGCTGGCCCTGCCCGTCTCCCAAGGCGAAGTGTTTGATGCGGAGGCCTCGCAGCGGGCCATGCGCAATCTGTATGCCACGGGCAATTTCGATGCAGTGAGTCTGTCGCGCGACGGCAACAAGATCATCGTCACCGTCAAAGAGCGCCCCACCATCGGCAGGGTGGAATTCGCGGGCAATTCTCAGATTGATGAAGAGCCTCTGCGCCAGGTTATCGAGCAGCAGGGATTGCGCGCAGGCGAGCCTTTGAACGTGCAGACCTTATCTGGCATTCAAAAATCCCTTGAGGACTTCTACCACAGCGCAGGCATGTATCAGGCTCAAATCAAGCCTGTTCTGACCTATCTGCCGCGCAACCGCGTGGACGTCAAGCTTGAGTTTACCGAAGGTCAAGGCGCCAAGATTGAGCAGATAAATATCGTTGGCAACAATCATTTTGACGAGGATGTTCTGCTTGCCCAATTGCAATTGCGCGATGATGTGCCTTGGTGGAACTTCATGGCCAATCAGCGCTATGATGCCCAAAAGCTTGGCGGCGATCTGGAAGCCTTGCGCTCTTATTACATGGACCGCGGCTTTGTGCGCTTTAGGATTGAAAACACCTCGGTGCAGATGTCCCCCGATCGCAAGGGCCTGTATCTTACCATCGGCATCAATGAAGGCGATCAATACGTATTTGGCGAATGCACGCTGCGAGGGGACACCTTAAAATACGGCGAGCAGATGAAAGAGCTCATCACGCTTGAGCGTGGCGAGATTTATTCTGCGCGCGAAGTGACAAGGGTTGAAGAGGCCTTAAAAAATTATTTGGGCAAGTTTGGTTATGCTTATTCTGAGGTGCGCGCCTTCCCCGTCTTCAACGAAGAGGACAAGAGCGTGGACTTGCAGTTTAACGTGGTGCCCGGATCTCGCATCTATGTATCGCAGGTTTTGATCACGGGCAACACCCAGACCGACGACACCGTGGTGCGCCGGGAGATGAGGCAGATGGACGGCACGTGGCTTTCCACCGAGGCCATCGATCTGTCCAAGGCCCGCTTAAACCGCACGGGCTTTTATGAGACGGTGGACATCACCACGCAGCGCGTGGGCTTAAGCGGCGACACGGTCAACGTCAACACCGTGGTCAAAGAGCAGCCCACAGGATCCATCACAGGCGGCATCGGCTACGGCACGGACTCGGGCGTGCTCATTCAAGGCGGCATTTCCCAAAGCAACGTGTTCGGCTGGGGCTCGCGCGCATCTTTGACCGCTTATGACAACGATTACCGCCAGCACATCGAAGTGGGCTATACCGAGCCTTACTTTACCGTAGACGGCATCAGCCTCGGCGGGCGCATTTACTACGATAAGTTTGACGGCGATGACGCAGACGTCGTAGCTTACGACAACACCACCACGGGCATCGAGTTTACTTTGGGCTATCCTTTGTCCGAGCGCGTCTTCATCACTTATTCGTTGGGTTACGAGCGCAACGACATTGACAATCGCGGCGACGATTTCGTGCAGTCGCGCGTGTTCTGGAATCAGTACGGCTCCAATTTGCATGGCGTGTTTGACAATTTCAATGCAGGCGTGCGCCTGTCGCGCAACAATTTGGACCGCACCATCTTCCCCACCTCGGGCAACCGTCAGACCTTCACCTTCTATGCCACCATCCCGGGCTCTGACTTGCAGTACTTTAAGACCAATTTGGAGACAGCCCATTACTTCCCGCTTGATGCCGAGCATGACTGGGTCTTCTCGGTGCGCGGCCGCGCCGCCTTCGGCGACGGCTACGGCACCAAGAACGGGCAAAAACAAAGACTGCCGTTCTTCAACAACTTCTACTTGGGCGGCTCCGAGTGGCTGCGCGGCTTCAAGTCAAACAGCATCGGCCCCAATGCCATTTACGGCTACCCCTCCACAGGCTTTGCCGAGTCTGACACCTCGGTGGGCGGCAACGCCTTATGGGCAGCATCGTTTGAAGTTGCCGTGCCCACGCCCTTTATCTCGGAGACTTACAAGAGGCAGGTGCGCACCTCAATCTTCTTGGATGCAGGCGCCTTGTGGGATACCCGCGACGGCGATTACTATGGTGCCGCCGACGATTCGGATGCCGGCAAGTACCGCGCATCCGTGGGCGTCTCGTTAAGCTGGCTCTCGCCGATAGGACCTTTGGTCTTCTCCTTGGCCAAACCCATTCGCGATTACTCGGGCGACGACACTCAGGTCTTTAACTTCAACATCGGCGGACAATTTTAATTTTTGCAAGGAGCAATTGTTTAAATGTTAAAGAAAATTACCAAAGCCATTGCCTTAAGCACTGTTTTGAGCACGGCTGCATTGGCTGCCGATCCTATCACCATCGGGGTCATCAATGTGCCCCTGATCCTGCATGAGATCCCGCAATCTCAGGAATCGCAGCAGGCCTTGGCCCAAGAATTCGGCCCCCGTCAGCAAGAGTTGCAGACTCTCGAAGCGCAAGGGCGGGAACTTGCCTCCCAAATCCAGTCGGGCGCCTTCAAGGGCGATGAGCTTACCGATGCGCAGCGCCGTCTTGCCCAAATGCAGTCTGATTTCAATTTGAAAGTGCGCGCCTTCCAAGAAGACGAGCGCAAGCGCTCTCAAGAAGAACAGATGAAGCTTATGGGGCAAATCCAAAGGGCCATCGACTCCATTGCCAAAGAGCGCGGCTTATCTTTGGTCATAAGGGGCGAGGCCGTTGCCTTTACCGTCAATGCCCTGGATATTTCCAAGGACGTGATTGACCGCGTGGCCCAAAGCAAGAGCGGCGGCACCAAACAGTAAGAAAGCGGGGGAACATCCATGAAGCTTGAGACGATTGCCCAAAAGATCGGGGCGACGCTGCAAGGCGACGGCACCATCGACATTGCGCGCGTGGCCAATCTGGTGACGGCCCAATCAAACGAGCTGTCCTTTTTAACCGATGCGGCCTACAAAGAAGTCCTATCCAAAACCAAAGCCTCCGCCGTCATCGTCAAGCCTGCCGATGCACAGGGACTCTCTTGCGCAGCTTTAATCATGGATGATCCTTATGTTGGCTTTGCCAAGGCAGCCCAATTGCTGGACACCACCCCGCCTGTTGCCAAACCGGGGATCCACGAAAGCGCCGTTATCGAGCAAGGCGCCAAAATAGGGCAGGGTGTTGCCATCGGCCCCCATGTTTACGTGGGCGACAATGCCGTGATTGAAGAGGGCGTGCAGCTTGGAGCGGGTGTCAGCATCGGCTCAAACAGCGTCATCGGCGCCTACACCAAGCTTTATCCCAAAGTTGCAGTCTACCATGACGTCTTTATGGGCTCGCATTGTCTTGTTCAGTCGGGGGCCGTGATAGGCTCTGACGGCTTTGGCTATGCCAACGAGAAGGGCACCTGGATTAAAATTCCCCAGACAGGCCATGTCAAAATCGGCAGCCATGTTGAGATCGGGGCCAACACCTGCATCGACCGGGGGGCCATCGACGACACCGTTATAGAAGATAATGTCATCATCGATAACCTCTGTCAGATTGCGCATAATGTTAAAATAGGGTGCGGCACGGCCATTGCCGGGGCGGCCGTCATCGCAGGATCGGTTAGCATCGGCCGCTATTGCATCATCGGCGGCACCGCGGTCATCAACGGCCACATCAGCATTTGCGATCAGGTAACCCTGACCGGCAATACCGTGGTGATGCGCTCCATCGAGCAAAAGGGCATTTACTCCTCGGGCATTCCCGCCCTGCCCAACAAGGAGTGGCGCTTGGTCACGGCGCGCCATCTGCATCTTAACGATATGTATAATAAGCTTAAGGATTTGCAAGCTCAGCTTAAGAAGCTCAAGGCTGAGTCTTAAAGAAGAGATTAATAGGTGACTAACATGAGTGAAGCAGCCCATACTTTAGATATTCAGAAGATCATGTCCCTCCTGCCCCACCGCTATCCTTTTTTGATGGTGGACAGGGTGATTGATTACAAGATCACCGAGGATCACAAGACTTTGCGCGCCATCAAGAATGTCTCCTTCAACGAGCCGTTTTTTCAGGGACATTTCCCGGGCAAACCCGTGCTGCCGGGCGTATTGATCTTGGAGGCCATGGCGCAGGCGACGGGCGTTCTGGCCTTTACCATGGTGGGCAAGCCTGATCCTGATGAGCTTTATTATTTTGCCGCCATCGACAATGCACGCTTCAAACTCCCCGTGGTCCCCGGAGATCAATTGGTGCTTGACGTTGAGTTTTTAAAGGAAAAGCGCGGCATCGCAGCTTTTAAGGGCGTGGCAACCGTCGCAGGCGAATTGGCCTGCTCGGCAGACTTGATGTGCGCCAAACGCAGAGGTTGAAAACGCATGAACAAGGAGTTGCGCCATGATTGACCCGAGCGCCAAGATTGCCCCCACGGCCTTAATTTCAGATGAGGCACAGATAGGCCCTGACGTCATCATCAAAGATCATGTCATCATCGAAGGTCCTGTCAAGGTGGGACAAGGCTGCATCATCGAGCCTTTTTGCGTTTTGCGCGGGCCTACGACGCTTGGCAAACGCAATCACATCTATCAGTTTTGCTCCATCGGCGAGGGCTGTCAGGACTTAAAGTACAAAGGCGAGCCCACCGAGCTTATCGTAGGCGACGACAATACCATGCGCGAGCATTGCACCATGCACCGCGGCACCGTGCAGGGCATGGGCAAGACCGTGGTTGGAAACCGCAATCTTTTCATGGTGAACGTGCATGTGGCCCATGACTGCATGGTGGGGGATGACTGCATTTTCTCCAATAATGCCACTCTTGCAGGCCATGTAGTAATCGGCAATCACGTGATCTTCGGGGGGCTTAGCGCCATTCATCAGTTTGGCAGGGTCGGCTCTTACGCCTTCATAGGCGGCATGGCTGCCTTGAACATGGATGTGCCTCCTTATGTGATGGCGGCAGGACACTATGCCAAAGCCCACGGCATAAATAAGGTGGGGCTCTCCCGCCGCGGCTTTACGGACGAGCAGATCGGCGCCATCCGCAAAGCCTACATGATCATTTATCACAAGCATCTGACGGTTGAAGAGGCCATAGCGCAGATTGAACCCATGTGCCAAGAGTTTGAGTGCCTAAAGCCCCTTGTCGGATTTTTAAAAGAAAACGGCCGCGGGATCGTGCGCTAAATGAGTTTTAACTGCCATTTGTACGCGCTCACCGCTTGCGAAGCTTCGGCCGACACTTTGGGCGCAGCCCTGATGAGGGCCATCAGCCGTCACGACGAAAAAGCCAAATTCATCGGCATCGGAGGCTCGAAGATGACTCAATGCGGCCTCAACAGCGCCTTTAAGATGGAAGAGCTCTCGGTGATGGGCTTGACCGAAGTCATCTCCCATCTGCCCAAGATCTTAAAAATAAGAAGGGCCATCGCCTCCATCATCACAGAGGCGCGCCCGTGCGTCTATATCGGCATCGATGCCCCCGATTTTAATCTGTCCGTGGAGCGCAAGGTCAAAGCGCAGGGCATCCCGGTCGTCCATTACGTCAGCCCCTCGGTGTGGGCCTGGCGCGAGGGCAGGCTCAAAAAGATAAGGCACTCTTGCGACGAAGTTTTGGCCCTGTTGCCATTTGAAAAAGACTACTACGACAAGGCAGGCATGCCCTGCACCTATGTGGGCCACACCTTGGCATCCTCAATACCGCTTGAGCCTGACGATGAAGGGGCGCGCGAGCGCATCGACCTTAGGCGCAACTGCGTCAACAAAATTCGCGGCAAGGTGATGGGCATTATGCCGGGAAGCCGCGCAGGCATCATCAAAACCATGCTGCCTGTCTATGCCCAAACCGCGCGCATCATCAAGCACAAATTAAAAGATACGGTGTTCATAAGCTCCGCCCCCACCCCCGAAATTGCTGCCTTGATAAAAGACTTGTGGCTTCAGATGGCTCCGGATATCTCTTTGACCATTTATACGGATAACGCCCAAGATGTGATGGCAAGCTGCGATGCGCTGCTGCTCACTTGCGGCACGGTGACCTTGGAGGCCATGCTTTTGAAAAAGCCCATGTGCGTGGCCTATAAAGTCTCCAAAATAAGCGCGGCCATCGCCAAACATCTTTTGAAGATCGACACTTTCTCTTTGCCCAATCTTTTGGCCAAGCGGCGCATCGTGAACGAATACATTCAAGATGAGTGCACGCCGCGCAATCTGAGCGATGAGATGGTAAAACTTTTGACCTCAGACAATCTTTTGATGAAAAAAGAGTTTTTGGCCATTCACAAACACATCAGGGTGCCCTCCGACGAGTACGCGGCCGCCGCCGTCTTCAGGCTCATCAAAGAAAAAGGCTCGGCCCAAAGCCCGGAGCTTCATGGCATATCGGATCTTCGCGCTTTGCAGGGTCAAGAGCTGTTTGATGAGATAGACAGCCTCGAGGAGACCGGCTCGGATCTGACCGCAGCTCCTGCCTCGCTGATGGCGGCAGCCGACATAGAGCAAATAGAGCGCACCGCCAAGCAGGCAGTCAATGTCACCGAGCCCATGCAGCGCCAAGGCAGCTTTTTGTTTGAAAGAGCACAGAGTCCTTGCAAAGACAAACTCTAACCTTAACTTTTTATCCTTATGCGCAAAAGATAAAACACCGGAGTCTTGCCATGCTTGATGATTTTGTTTACCCCATTGATCCTGCGACCCATCTTATCTGCGGGGTCGATGAAGCAGGGCGGGGCCCTTTGATGGGCAATGTGGTGGCAGCCTGCGTGCTGCTTGATCCCAAAAATCCCGTGGCAGGGCTTAATGATTCCAAAAAGCTGAGCGAAAAAAAGCGTCAGGCCCTTGAGCTTGAGATTAAGGACAAAGCCTTAGCCTTCGGGATAGGACAGTGCAGCGCGCAGGAGATAGACAGCTTAAATATCCTCAATGCCGCCTTGCTGGCCATGAAGCGCGCCTACGAGAACATGGGGGTTGAGTGCCATCTTATGCTTGTTGACGGCAACAAGAAGCCTCAAGGGATCAGCATTGCCTGCTGCTGCGTGGTCAAGGGGGATGCGAGGGTGCCGCAAATTGCCGCCGCCTCCATTTTGGCCAAGGTCGAGCGCGACAGGCAGCTTTATGAACTTGACAAACTGTACCCGCAGTACGGTTTTGCCCGCCACAAAGGCTACCCCACCAAGGCCCATTTGGAGGCTCTGCAAAGACTGCCCGTTTTGGATTGCTATCGGCGCTCCTTTGGGCCTGTCAAAAAGATTTTAGTGCTAAAATAGGGCGCAGTGATCGCCACGAAAGGTAAATTATTAGTATGAACATCAACTACCTTGACTTTGAACAGCCCATTGCCGACATGCTCGCCCATATCGAGGAGCTCAAGCGCTTAAGCGCCAGCACCACCGACGTGGATCTGTCCAAGGAGCTGCATCAGCTTGAGAAGAAAAATTCGGAGCTTACCAAGAAAATCTATTCAAATTTAAGCTCCTGGCAGATCTCGCAGTTAAGCCGCCATCCCATGCGCCCTTATACCCTCGACTACATCGAGCGCATGTTCACGGATTTTCATGAGCTTTCAGGCGATCGCGCCTACGCTGACGACAAGGCCATCGTGGCAGGATTGGCCCGCTTAAACGGCCGCAGCGTCATGGTGATAGGCCATCAAAAAGGCCGCGATGTCAAAGAGCGCACTTTGCGCAACTTCGGCATGCCAAGGCCCGAGGGCTATCGCAAGGCCATGCGCCTGATGCATTTGGCAGAGCGCTTTGACATTCCCATCATCACCTTTATCGACACCCCGGGCGCCTACCCGGGGGTCGGGGCCGAAGAGCGCTCGCAGGCAGGGGCCATTGCCGAGAGCTTAAAGTGCATGTCGCAGCTTAGCGTGCCCGTGGTGTGCACCGTCATCGGCGAAGGCGGCTCGGGCGGCGCTTTGGCCATCGGCGTGGGCGACAGGGTCAACATGCTGCAATATTCGACTTATTCTGTGATCTCCCCTGAAGGGTGCGCCTCCATCTTGTGGAAGAGCGCCGAGAAGGCTCCTCTGGCCGCCGAGGCCATGAACATCACCGCCGACAAGATTTTAAGCTTAAAGCTCATCGACAGCGTGGTCAAAGAGCCTTTGGGAGGTGCCCACCGCGACTATGATGCCATGGCTTTGGCCTTAAAAGACCGCATCGTAGAAGATCTGGGGATCTTGCAGGCCATTCCCAAAGACCGCCTGATTGAGCAGCGTTATCAGCGGCTGATGTCTTATGGTTACTGCTGATGAAGCATCAAAGATCATAAAAGATCTTGCAAAGGGGCTTAAGCTTAAATACATGGCAGGGCCCCTCATCGTCGGGCTCTCGGGCGGGGCCGATTCGACCCTCGCATTGCTTGCAAGCCTCAAACTTCAAGAGCTTGATCCTGTCTTTAAAGTTGCTGCCGTGCACTGCATCCACGGCTTGGACGCTGATGATCCCGTATGGCTTAAGCACAACAAAGAGCTTTGCAAAAAGCTTGGCGTCCCCCTTTCAACACCTAGGTTAAACATAGTTTACGGCCCCGGGATCTCAAAAGAAGAAGCCTCGCGCAAGGAGCGCTACGAGAAGCTTTTAAAAAAGCTGCCCAAGAACGGGTATTTGGTGCTCGGCCATCAGGCCGATGATGTGGCAGAGGGAGTTTTATTGGCCTTAAAGCGCGGCTCGGGGCCTTTGGGGCTTTCAGGCATGCAGGAGCTTACAGTCGATAAGCGCGGCAAGATCTTAAGGCCGCTTTTATCCTTGCACAAAGCGCAAATCGAGGAGATCTTAAAGGCCCTTGACATCCCTTACGTTTACGATGTTTCCAATTCCTATCTTTATTTTGAGCGCAACTTCATAAGACACAAGGTCATGCCATTGATTGAGAAACGCTTTCCTGCCTTTGCCTCCACCGCCGTGCGCAGCGCAAGGCTGTGCGCCATCGAGCATGATCTGTGCGAGCGGTATGTAAGCAAAGTTCAAGACCGATACATCGACGAGAAGGCCCTGATCTTTAACCCTATGGATCTGCATCTTGATGACAAGCCCTTGTTTTTGTGCCTGATCCGCCGCTTTTTATCCTTGGTCTTGGAGCGGCCTCCCGAGCTTGCCTTGTGCGAGCAGGCCATAAAGATGGTCTATTTGAACCCTGATCAGGAGGCGCAGCTTAAAGTGGGAGATCATGCTCTGCGCTGTTACGAGGGCAGGCTGTATCTTTTGCCCAAGCTTGAGTACCCCAAAGAGCGCACTGCCCAAATTTATATGCAAAAACCCCTGCTTTTGGGGGATTTTGTCTATGTGCTGTGCCGTTGCAGCGCAAAAAGCCTTGCTCATCTTAAGAGTCCTTTTACCCTGCACTTTAATGTGCCGCGCTCATTTAAACTGCAAGGTTATCAAGACACTGTCAGGCGCTCTTTAAAAAAGCTTTATCAAAACTCCCATGTGCCTTATTGGATGCGCCCTGCGGTGCCCGTGGTGACCTATGGCGGCATTGCCTTGGCGGCAGGGGAACTGTCCTTAAAGCCCTCGCCTCTTATCTATGATAAAGGAGCGTATCGCACTTTGGAGGAGGGCGGCCCTGCATGGAGAGCGGCACAAGAGTGGATGGAGGATGACGAGCTGCCCGGGCGCAGCTCCCTCAGCGCAGGCGATGATAAGGCAAAAAGGGCCTGTCGTCACGTCACTTTGTGCGTGCAAAGCAAATATGACATCTTGCGCGGCGGCATAGCCGATGAGATCAAGGATCAAGAAAAGGAAATTTTAAAGCTCATAAAGGCAAAGACGAGTTCAAATGGAGATCTGTGATTTTCCACCCGTCTTCAGGACTGCATTTAACTTATCTTCGAGCACTTCTTTTCCTTATCTTCAGAGGCCTTTGATCTTCAGGCGCGATTTGCCAAATTGATTCTGATAAAGCAAATTCAATTCCAAAGGGATCGTCTTATCTCATAATTGCAGATCATATCAGCCATAATCTGCACAAATTGCGCCTGCTAAACGTGCCCTTCTTTGCGATTGCGGATTTTTTCATTTGTAAAGGGGCCTTGCGCGGCAATTTGACGGCCTTAACAAATTTGAAAAAATCCTAAAATCTCCCTTGCGCCATCCCTTTGCCTGCTTTGCCCCTGCAAAGCTTGAAAGAATCGCAATTCTTGTATGCAAGATCGCGCAAAGTCTTATTGCATCAGGTTTTGCGGGGGCGCTTTTAAGAATAAGCGCGTCATTTTCAGCCATAAAATATGATAAAATTTGATCGATAGAGCCTGTCCCTTTTTTGGGGGCTGAGATTTGCTTTTATAGAACATTATTTCAAAAAACAGGTCTTTTGCAGGCTTGAGTTGGGAGTTGTACCTCCGGAAGTTTTTATTTGGAACCGCCTATGATTAACATCACAAAAGGATTGGATCTGCCTTTGAGCGGCCAGCCTCAGCAAACCATCAGTGCCGGTCCCGAGGTTAAGCATGTAGCTTTAATCAGCTCTGATTATCCCGGGTTAAGGCCCTCGATGGCGGTTGAAGTGGGCAGCGTCGTCAAAAAAGGCCAGATACTGTTCGAGGATAAGAAAAACCCTGGGACACGTTATACCGCTCCTGCAGCCGGTACTGTGGTTGCAATTAATCGCGGTGAGCGCCGTTTTTTCCAGTCTATAGTCATTGAAGTTGATCCCAAGGGAGGAAGCGTCGACTTTAAGAAGACCGCCGCCTCCAAGCTGTTGGATCTCAGCAGCGAAGAAGTCATTTCGCAGCTGGTCGAGTCGGGCATGTGGACCGCATTCCGCACTCGTCCGTTTGACAAAGTGCCTGCCGCAGGCTCTCTGCCGCACTCCATCTTTGTGACTGCGATGGACACCAACCCGCTCGCTCCCGATCCGAGGGTCATCATCGCTCAAGAGGCCGAGGCTTTTGCCAACGGTCTGAAGGTATTGAGCCGCATCGGACAGTTTAAGGTCCATGTGTGCAAGGATTCCGAATCCCTGCCGCGTTGCGAAGCTCCCAATGTCGACGAGCAAACCTTCTGCGGACCCCATCCTGCAGGCCTGCCCGGCACCCACATTCACTATGTGGATCCCGTAAACGAGAACAAGACCGTATGGCACATCGGCTATCAGGATGTCATTGCCATCGGCCATCTGTTTGTCGAAGGCAAATACTACAGCCAAAGAGTCATCTCCATTGCAGGCCCCAACGCCAAAGACCCGCGTCTTGTCACGACCACTTTGGGCGCGAGCATCAGCGAGCTGACGGCAGGCGAGGTGGTTTCCTCCGAGCAAGGCGTGCGCGTCATCTCGGGCACCGTTTTGTGGGGCAACAAGGCCGTAGGTCCCTGGGCATATCTTGGGCGCTATCACCTTGAGGTCTCCATCATCGAAGAAGGCACCAAGAACGAATTTATGGGGTGGCTGGGCGCAGGTTTCAAGCGTCACAGCGTCTCGCGCGCTTTTGCTTCGGCTTTCTTCAAGCCTGCTGCCTATGATATCAACACCGCAATCAACGGCGGCAGCCGTCCCATGGTTCCCATCGGGCAGTTTGAAAAGGTCCTCGACCTTGACGTCGAGCCTACGATGTTGCTGCGTGCCATTGAAATCAATGACTGCGATCAGGCCAAGCTGTTGGGCGTGCTCGAGCTTGCCGAGGAAGATGTCGCTTTGTGCACCTATGTGTGCCCGGGCAAGACCGACTACGGCGCTCTGATCCGCAGATGCCTGACTAAGATCGAGGTGGAGGGCTAAGCCGTGTTATTGGATTTGTTTAAGAAATTGGCTCCTTTGTTTGAGAAGGACGGCTTGCTTGAAAAGCTGTACCCTCTGTATGAAGGAACTTTCACTTTGTTCTTTACCCCCGGCAAGGTCACGACCGGCAGGACTCATGTGCGCGATTTCATCGACTTAAAGCGCATCATGATCATTGTCTGCATTGCCGCCATCCCCGCCATGATCCTGGGCTGGTACAATGTGGGCGATCAGACCGTCTCTGCCATTGCCGCCATGGCCAATGGCGCCGAGTATGCACAGACCTCCTTTAAGCTGTTCTCAGACGACTACCACTTTGCCATCGTGCAGATTTTGGGCGGGTCGCTTGGAGCCGACGCGGGCCTTTACAGCAAGTTTTTGATCGGTGCGGTGCACTTCTTCCCCATCTACATCGTCGTCTTCATCGTCGGCGCTTTTTGGGAAGTTTTGTTCTGCGTGGTCAGACACCATGAGATCAACGAAGGCTTCTTCGTAACCTCATTGCTGTTTGCCCTGATCGTTCCTCCCTCGCTGCCTTTGTGGCAGGCAGCTTTGGGCATCAGCTTTGGCGTGGTCATTGCCAAGGAGCTCTTCGGCGGCACCGGACGCAACTTCATGAACCCTGCCCTGGCAGGCCGTGCTTTCTTGTTCTTTGCTTATCCTGCCAATATCTCGGGCACCAGCTGCTGGGTACCCGTTGACGGGTTCTCGGGAGCCACGCCTCTGGCTCAGTGGGCCGAAGGCGGCGAGAGCGCACTGATCAACTTTGCAGGCGAGAAGATCTCCTGGATGGATGCCTTCATCGGCAATGTCCCCGGCTGCATCGGCGAAGGTTCAACTTTGCTGATCTTGGTTGGAGCCGTCATTTTGCTGGTTACCGGCATCGCCTCCTGGCGCATCATGGCCGGCATTCTCATCGGCGCCTTCTTAACCTCAAGCTTGTTTAACACCATTGGCTCAGACACCAATGCCATGTTCTCCATGCCCATTTTGTGGCACCTGGTATTGGGCGGCTTTGCTTTTGGTATGGTCTTCATGGCCACCGATCCCGTATCGTCAGCCTTCACCTGCAAAGGCAAGTGGGCCTATGGCGCTTTGATCGGTGTAATGGTAGTGCTGATCCGCGTAGTCAACCCCGCTTACCCCGAGGGCATGATGCTGGCAATCTTGTTTGCCAACTGCTGCGCTCCCATTTTTGACTACCTCAGTGCCCAGCGCAACATCAAGAGGAGACAGAGCCGTGCCTAAGTTAAAGTTTAATAAGGATTCCGTATTCGGAACTTTTACCGTAATCATTGCGTTCTGCTTGGTATGCTCAGTCTTGGTATCGGCTGCCGTGGTGGCCTTGGATCCTTTCAAGGCAGCTGCTTTGGCCAATGACAGACAGGTAAGCATCCTGAAGGTGGCAGGCGTCCCCATGGACGGCACCGTGGCTCAAACCTATGACAAGTACATCGATGCCAATCTGTTGGATCTGGCCTCGGGCACCTTTGTCGAGCAGATGAAAGATCAGGCCGACGGCTACAACTTTGCATCCTTGTCCCGCCAGGCCGGCACCGGCTCTGCGATCCCCTCAGGAGAGGACATTGCCGGCATCCGCTATGTGTCAAAGTACATGCCCTGCTACCTCGTCCGCAACGCCGAGGGCGCGGTTGAGCGCATCATTCTGCCTTTCTACGGCGCCGCTTTGTGGTCGACCGCTTACGGTTACGTAGGCATTGACGTGGACGGCAACACCCTCAAGGCCGTAACCTTCTACAGCCACGGCGAGACCCCGGGCCTCGGCGGCGAAATCGACAATCCCCGCTGGCAGGCTTTGTGGGCGGACAAGAAGATCTTGAATGACGAGGGCAGCTACGCTTTTGCCATCAAGAAGAATGCCGATCACGAAGGCGCAGGCAAGGACTTTGAAGTCGACTACCTGTCAGGCGCAACCTTAACCACCCGCGGCATCGACAATGCTGCCCGCTACTGGTTAGGCACCGTATATAGGCCGTTCCTTGATAATGTCCGTAACGGAGGTATCAAATAATGAGCGACGTTAAGAGCCCCACTTGGAAGGAGGCCCTCATAGAACCTTTGATCGTGAACAATGCGGTCATGATCCAAGTTCTGGGCATCTGCTCCACCTTAGCGGTTACCTCCAGCATGAAGACTGCATTCGTTATGGGTCTGTCCGTAACCGCAGTTACTGCTGTGTCCAACTACTTTGTATCTTTAACGCGCAACTACATTCCAAGCTCAGTGCGCATCATCGCTCAGATGACGATTATCGCCTCCTTGGTAATTTTGGTTGACCAGATCTTAAAAGCTTTTGCTTACGATCTGTCCAAGCAGTTGTCGGTCTACGTAGGCCTGATCATCACCAACTGCATCGTCATGGGCCGCACCGAAGGCTTTGCCCTCAAGTATCCTGCCATCCCGTCGCTCTTTGACGGCTTGGGCAACGGCTTGGGTTACATGGCAGTGTTGTGCATCATCGCAACCTTCCGCGAAATCTTTGGCTCGGGATCTTGGTTTGGCCTGACCCTTTTTGAAACCGTCAACAACGGCGGCTGGTATGTGCCTTGCGGCCTGATGGTCATGCCGCCTTGCGGCTTCTTCCTCGTAGGCCTCTTGATCTGGGTGGTCAAGAGCTTCCGCAAAGATCTCATTGAGCCTGCAGAGTACGAAACCCACAAGGAGGATTACTAATCATGCTGGAGCATTATTTATCCCTCTTTGTAAAGAGCATCTTTATTGAAAACATGGCCTTGGCCTTCTTCCTGGGCATGTGTACCTTCCTGGCCGTCTCCAAGAAGGTCACCACCTCGGCAGGCCTGGGTGCTGCGGTAGTCATGGTGCAGGTTTTGGCGGTTCCTGCCAACAACCTCATCAATACCTACATATTGATGCCTGATGCCCTGGTCGAGGGCTTGGATCTGTCCTTCCTGTCGTTCATCACCTACATCGGCGTGATTGCGGCTATCGTTCAGATCTTGGAACTCGTCTTGGACAAGTATGTGCCTTCGCTGTACAGTGCCCTGGGCATTTTCTTGCCGCTCATCACTGTAAACTGCGTTATCTTCGCAGGCGTATCCTTCATGGTGCAGCGCGAGTACAATTTCGCCGAGTCCGTCGTCTACGGCTTAGGTTCGGGCCTGTCCTGGGCTTTGGCCATCGTTCTGTTGGCTGCCATTCGCGAGAGACTCAAGTACTCCGATGCGCCGGCAGGCTTGCGCGGCATCGGCATTACCTTTATCACTTCAGGACTGATGGCCATCGGCTTTATGTCCTTCTCAGGCATTCAGCTGTAAGGAGGTAGGCGATGTTTACAATTGTCTCCGGCGTCGTGATGTTCTGCGTCATCGTCTTTGTCCTCGTGGCAATGATCTTGGTGGCCAAGCGCTTCTTGGTCCAAGGCGGCGACGTAACCATCGGCGTCAATGGCGACCCGAGCCTGGCACTGACCTGCCCGGCCGGCGATAAGCTTTTAAACGACCTTTCCAACAAGGGAGTGTTCGTGTCCTCAGCCTGCGGCGGCCGCGGTGCCTGCGGTCAATGCAAGGTTAAGGTCACCAAGGGCGGCGGCGACGTGCTGCCCATCGAGTATTCCCACTTCACCAAGCGTCAGGTGCGCGAGGGCTGGCGTCTTGCCTGCCAGGTCACCGTCAAGAACGACTGCGAGATCGAGCTTCCCCCTGAAGTCTTCGGCGTCAAGAAGTGGGTGTGCACGGTTGAGTCCAACGAAAATGTGGCAACCTTCATCAAGGAGCTGCGCCTGAGGGTGCCCGAGGGCGAGGAAGTTCCTTTCCGCGCCGGCGGTTACATTCAGATTGAATGCGAGCCCCACACCGTTTACTACAAGGATTTTGATATCCCTAAGGAGTATCGCGGCGACTGGGAGCGCTACGGCATGTTCGATCTGGTGTCCAAAGTCGACACTCACACCATTCGCGCTTACTCCATGGCCAACTACCCGGACGAAAAGGGCCTCATCATGCTCAACGTCCGCATCGCCACTCCTCCTTTGCGCATGCTTAAGGAAGTTCCTCCCGGGATCATGTCCTCGTATATTTGGAGCCTGAAGCCCGGCGATAAGGTGGTTATTTCAGGACCGTTTGGCGAGTTCTTTGCACGCGAGACCGAAAACGAGATGGTATTCATCGGCGGCGGCGCCGGCATGGCCCCGATGCGTTCCCATATCTACGATCAGTTGAAGCGTCTTAAGACCAAGCGCAAGATCTCCTTCTGGTATGGCGCCCGCTCTTTGCGCGAAGCCTTCTACGTAGAAGAGTTCAATCAATTGGCCAAAGAGCACCCGAACTTTACCTGGCACCTGGCTTTGTCGGATCCGCTCCCTGAGGACAACTGGACCGGCTTGACGGGCTTTATTGCCAACGTACTGTACGAGCAATACTTAAAATCCCACAAGAATCCTGAGGATTGCGAGTTCTACATGTGCGGACCTCCGATGATGACCAAGTCCGCCGTAGATATGCTCCACAACTTAGGCGTGGAGGATGAAAACATCCTCTTTGATAACTTCGGCGGTTAACCAACCATCAAAACCCCCGGGCAGGTTCCGGGGGTTTTTCAAGCAGGGATATAGCAAGCCCTCATCAAGATCCTGCCCTCTGAATCATTTCTTTTTTAAATCCTTTCCTTTAATTAAAAAATCTTGCAGGGACGCCTCTTTTTGCCCCTCGGATCTGATGTTTTTCATGCTTATTTTCAGGCATAAGACTGCTTGAAATTTTTTTTGGGCAATGTCGGCATGAGAGGTGCTATTGTCGTATGATGTGGCCATGCATAGATCGATTTGCGTGCTTGCAGCACTGGCGCTTTTGTCTTCTTTAAGTCAGGCCGCCCCTTTGATGTGGGAGGCAGGCAGACTTGACTATCCTGACGGCAGCGCCGAAGTGGCAGCCTTTGTCAACACAGGCGGAGACTCTCAGCTGCAGCTTGTGCTGTGCACCAAAAACGAGCCGCAAGAATACAGGATCTCTTTGCTGCTGCCAATCTCCTATACATTCGGGCATATCTTTGAGGTAAGGCTAGAGTTTGACGGCCAGTCGGCTCTTGCATATGCAGAGTTAAGCGGCAACAGCCTTGAGTTTACCCTTGACTCCTCGGTGCTCATGGCCTGGATGCAAAGCCCAAATCTTACCTTGATCTTCAAAGAAGAGGACGCCAAGCTCCTGAATCTGCCCGGCACTCTTGAGGTGCCCATGACAGGAGGTTCGCTTGCCATGAGCAAGGTGGCATCCGAGTGCACCGCCTTGTGCCTCAACCATAATTTTAACTGCCGCAAATCTTTGCTCTCGGGCATGCTGTGGCCTCAGCGCGGCTTTAATCGCGACGGCTTTTTTGAAGTTGACAGACTGTGCACCAAATCAAACGGCCGCGGCGGCTACAGCTTTGATCTCAACGAAGGATGCAAATCGGCCCTCGATCGCTTTTACCTGCGCGAAGGCCCGGGGCCCTTGTCCTTTTGGCGCGAGCTTATGGCAAACGAGCAAGGCTCCTATCAAAACTATGTCAAAAAGTGGAATAGGGCAGTCTCCATGATGGCCAATGCCCCGGTGGGGCCGCAGGCTTATGCAGATGACAGCGAGTGGTATTTGTCGCTGTATTCTTTGGCAGGAACAAGGGAGCTGTCCGATTTTCCTCAAAGCTTTTATGAGATCAAAAACCACGGCGATGATCCCACCACTTTGGTGTATGACATCGAAGATCGCTACGAGCTTGAAGCTTTAAAGTACACGGCCGTGCTGATGCGCCGCAACAGCACCTCGCTTACTGCCCAAACCGCCTTGGATGATGCCTTGCATGACTGGGTGGAATTTTATCGCGAGCTTTCCTATCTCCAACCTCCCGTTCGCAGCGCTTTGGCCTTGCGTCCCATTATTTACCGGGCGATGCTGCTTAGGATCTGGCGCATGGCGGGCATGCCGCAGGGTCTGACCATCACCCCCGAGTTTGCCTTTGTGCAGGGCACGGGAGGCAAGACCGTCACCAACGAAGAGCTTGAAAAAAAGTGCTCTTATTTTGAGGGCCTCAGGCGCGATCAATTCTTTTTGCCAACCCCCGATTGCCTGCGCACCATCGAAATGGGGATCCGCCATCATGGCTTTAAAAACAGCTACTTTGACAAGATGACTCAAAAGTGGGAGGACTTTTATCAATCTTGGGTGCAATCGCCTTTTTATGACGGATCATCAGAGGATGTCAGTGAAGCCTCGATGCACGCAGGATTGGCGCTGACCATGCTGAGCCTGTATCGCATCTACGGGTTTGGCGATTACTTCTTGCTGCGCTCTTGTATTTCCACCCGCGACGGCGACATCTGCTCGTTTGAATCTTTAAAGGCAGAGCGCACCTTGCAGCACGAGTTTCAAAATAAATTGGCCTCGGTGAGGGCCGTGTCTTCCGTTGACGGACAGCTTTTAAATGCCTTGCAGCAAAAGTGGCTTGCCTATCAGGATGCCTTAAGCGCCTTCTTGGATCATCAGGTCACCCGCAGCATGCTGCCTTTGTGGCGGGCCGAATTTGTCAAAGCCGTCAGCGCCATGGTGCAGACTGATGTGATCATCAATGCCCCATACAAGGAGGAAATGCCTGATCTGACGGTGGACGGGGCCGAGGATGATTTTGAAGATCAAATTCACGATCGCACAGTGATTGTCCCAACCTCAAAAGGTCCGGCTGCGCAAAGCAGGCATCAGCGTTAAGCCTGCCGTCTTTTAGCGCGGTTGCTTGGGCCCAAGGCTTTTTTGCCTTTGCAAAACATCGGATCTGCTCTCAATCTGCAAAGGCCGCCCTTGCACAAAGCAAAGCCCTTGGGCACAATGATGCTTTAGGTTGCAAGCGCGGAGAAAAGGGCATGAGCGAGTCTGAAAACCTCTCTGAGATCTTATTTAAACCTCATCAGCAATATCTTGAGACCTCGCTGATTTCAAATTCAGGCTGTCCGCTGCCCAAATTTGATGAGAACAAAGACAAAGGGCTCATGGACTTTGGCTTTGATCCTAAGTGGTACCGGCCCGTCAACCGCTTTGAGTGGACTTATTTGGGAGGCAACCTTATTGACATAGACGAGGCTCTTGCGCAGATAGCAAGTTCGCCCTCAGATCGCACCCGCCCTGAGCTTTTGGATACCGTGCAGGTTTATGGCCCGGGCAACTGGATCTACGAGTTTTCGACCATTGCCCAAAAAAGAGTGCTGATGGCCAAAGAGTGCGTCGAACAAAATGATCCCGAGAAGGCTGCCCATCACTACCGCATGGCCTCCCGCTACTTTGCCATTGCAGCCTACCCCAATTTAAAAGGCGATGCCCTCGCCTCGCAGGCAGCCTTATTGTGCAGGCAGGCCTACCGCCATATTTTTGAGCACTCATCAACCTGCGGCCATTACAGCGAGGAAAACTTCACCGTCCGCAATGTCAGGGTGCAAGGCTTTTTGCACAGCCCCGATAACACCTCGCTGCACCCGTGCATCATCATGATAGGCCGCTATGAGCAGACGGCCACCGATTATTTCAGGCTGTTTAACGATTATTTAAGACCCGTAGGCCTTGCCATCTTTGTGGTGGATATGCCGGGCATGGGCTCGTGTCAGGCTTTGAGCCTTGATCAAAATTGCTCTGATGTGCTCGAAGCTGCCATCGAGTATCTGACCAATCACGTGCCTTATATAGATCACACCGCCTTGGGAGTGAGGGCCTCGGGAATAGGGGCCATGTGCGCAGTGCGCACCGCCCTCATGCACCCAAAGCTCATCAAAGCGATGGTGCTCAATAATCCTCAAATAGACAATTTGTTTGTCACAAAGGAGCTTTTGGAGCGATTGCCTTTGTGTTTGCGCTCATCCCTTGCCAATCGCATGCAGGCCGATGCCTCAAACTGGGATTATTTGATGGTGCAGCTGCAAACCCTGTCTTTAAAAAAGCAGGGACTGTTGAGCATGGCCCATCCTTGCCCTGTGCCGATCCTTGCGGTAGGCTCCAAAACCGATCCTCTGACCGCAGCCGATCTCAACTTGCTTAAAACCTACTTTAAAGACTGCAAGATAGTCGATGCGAGCCACTATGTCATGACCATGGACACCTTTAAGCTCTTAAAAGAGGAGACGGCATACTTTAAAGAAAAGTTAGGATAGGGAGGATCTCTTAAAAGAGCACGCGACGCGCCTGCAGGTTGCAAGCGCGATGTGCTGCCGGGCGGCAAATCCTTTGAGCAAGGCAAAAACAAATTTCCCCGGGCACAGACGGCATTCATCCTGAGCAGTTTGATCTCTTTGTCCGGTTATAAAACCTCACCGTTGCGGGGTGACGCTGAATCGTTGATAAAGCAGCGTTTGGAATAGCGGAAAAGTGCTCGAAATTAATCTCAAAACGGTGCGATAATATGGTCTGAAGCTCATTTTATTAAAAAATCAATAAAAACTCAGGAGAGTAGAAATGGCTGAGCCGGCAAATCCGCACAACGATCTGATGGAGCTGAACGTAAGGTACGAAGAACTGAGCATGTCAGATCAGAGGATTCAACTTGATGAATTTGCAAGGTCTTTGTCGGGGTTTGCAGGATTGTTGGGCATCGTTGGAAACTATGCCTATACATCGCGCCTTGCAGAAAAGTCTGATGATTGGAGTGTGACTGTTTCCGCTGAGGCAAGGGTTGAGCGAGGTTCTATCAATCTTGCAGTAATAATTTCTTCAATCTCAACAATACAGCCCATTGCAGACACTTTAAACTCCATTGCCTCATTTAAGGAAATGGTTTGCAATTTGCTTGGCTTCATTTTTAGCAAAAGAGAACAATCAGATATGGACAAACTGCTCAAATTTCTTTCTGAAAGGGAGCAATCGGCCGGCGAAATGCGCATAAGACTTGAGCAAGTCAGAAGCGAAGAGCGCAGAAGGCATGATGAGATCATGCAAGAAGAACGGCGAAAAAATGAAGAGAGAATGCAAGAGGAGCGGCGAAAAAACGAAGAAAGAATGCAGGAGGAGCGGTTTAAATTTGCTCAGATGAAACATGAAGAAGTCATGCAAGTCATCACGGCATTGACTGCTGCTACTAACTTGCAGGCCAAGAATGCTTTACACCCTGTAGGAAGGTCATGCCAAAAAGTTTGCGTGTATGCTCAAGAAGACGGCGAGATGACGTTAGTCTCGGAGGCTGATGAGGCTGTTAAGAGGGTCGTAAGCAAAAGACGTCGTTGCACAACCAAGGAAAATCAATTCATTGAAAAAGAAATAACTTTAATCTTCCTCGCGCTTAACCGTGTAAATTGCACGTGCACATTTATTTTGCAAGATGATCTGCCCGATGATGAAGTTCCTTTGCGCATGGTTGATCCCGCCTTAATGTGCAGAGGGGTAATAACAGACCCTGTGTTTCTTGATGAGGGCCCCAATCCTTATACCAAGGCTTTTGACAGCGAGGAGGAGGTGACGGCCCAAGTAAGGTTCTCCCCCGTCACCAAGCTCTACGAATTTATTAAGATCTGCGATGACGCTTAAAGCGCAATGAACAAGGATCAGTGCGTTTGTTGCAGGCCAAGAGGCCGCTCTCGGGGATAGGTTTGTTGCACGCGCATGCCATTTGAAAGCGGGCATGACTTGCAGGATCTTAAATCTTTTCAGAGGATCGCAGGCTGCGACAACACAGACAGCGATCCTCGGCGGGATCTTCTCCGATCTTTCATCAAAAGATCACCTTAAAAACCTGAAATCCGCGCGTGTCGGCGAAGGTTCTTTTAATGCTTCAAATTTGCAACAAACAACTCTGTCATTTCAAAAATAAAACACGCATTATTTCAAGTCTGAAATACAAAAAGTTTTTCTATTAAAAATCCCCTGTAAAATCAATAAGTTACAAGTTGGCATGAGAGTTGCTCCTAAG